>NZ_JBXCIY010000023.1:0-62129 GCF_056786395.1 Paenibacillus sp. Y951
CCGCTGAGTTTGAAAGAAGCAAGCTTCTTTCAAACTCCGCTCGACTTGCATGTATTAGGCACGCCGCCAGCGTTCGTCCTGAGCCAGGATCAAACTCTCCATTAAGGTGTTGTTTGACTTGCTCATTAGTGAAGTCTTTTCGATGCACAACGTGCTCGGAAAGATCTTCGTGTTTCGCTTGTTATTAACAACTTCACAAAGGTGAAATTGTTAATGGCAGTTCTTACTCGTTGTTCAGTTTTCAAAGATCAATGTGAAAATATCAAAGCGTTTCTCATTTACTTACGTAAGTGTGACTCGCATTTCGTTTTCGTGTGTGTCCCGCAATCTCTTGTCGCGGTAAGAAATAATTTACCATAGAACTTATAAACATTGCAAGCTTTTTTATTATTATTTTATTTCATACTATATCATGATGTATTACTACAAATTAACACTAGATGATGTGTTAGTTCAATATTATTAATGAATAATATTGAATTTATATTTTTTTCTATAAACATAATTATTACATTTAAGGCACTGTTACATTTTCTTGATAGTAAGCTTCTAACTGATTTGAGACTTTTGCTCGTTCACTTTCCAAACGTGCAATTCCAATTCCTTCAAAATATGCTAGTAAATCGATTTAATCAAAATTCTGGTATGGATCAACGATAAAGCGGATACTTATATATCCACACTATGTAGGTGAGCTTGTACAAGAAAGAGAAAAAACGATTAGCGTTACTTCTATTATTCGTAGGAAAGTTCCGAAGTGTGATTATATTGTGGTCAAAGATACACACACCCATCATCTCTCGAGAACTATTCGATGTAGTTCAAAAACTGATGGGAGAACGGAGTGAAAATCGTCCACAGTCTAGCCAGCATCTTTTTACTAACTTTCTCTTCTGTCATGAATTCGTATGAGGAATGTGGTATCGTCCTAATAGAAGAGGCTATATTTGTGGATATTACGAAAAGCATGGTCGAATTGCTTGTTCTCAGCATTTTATCGCTGAAATCGAGCTTAGTCGCACGATTATGGAACAACTCAATCATATTGCTATTGTTATTAGCCAAGCTGACAACTCTGAACAGCTCGAAAACAATCAAAAAAGGGTGAATTTCTCGACTTTTTAGTATCTGAATTCGTAAAACGAATCGAGGTCACAGAACGAGAAAAACTGCTACTTATTTATCAGTTTCCTCTTCTTGACCACTACGTACCGACGTAAATCATCTACGAACAGCACTCAATATGCATCGAATGTGTATACTTAACCCCCTAAATGGATATAAAACATCGACGCTTCTACCCTTAATACATATTTCTGATTTAACACTACTTGATACGGTTCACCCTATTGCAAATAATTAAATACATTACAGTTTAGTAGACATTTTGTCTACTTATATTCATCGTAATTGTTAATCTATAAAACCAATGTCTAGTAAATGTCTACTTCCTAAAGATAAAACAAAAAAACCGACCTCATGTGAACCGCACCCCAAAAGTTAGACACCATCTAACTTTTGGAGGTGCAGTTTTTACATGTCCAGATTCAGTACAAACGAAAAAATTCAAGCCGTTATGCGTTATCAAAAGGGATCAGAGAGCTTGAAAGCCATCGCAAAATCCATAGGGCTTCACCATTCTGTCTTTTCAAACTGGATTAGACTATATGAGCATCATGGTGAAAAAGCTTTTAAAAAAGGCTATACTTCGTACCCTGCACAGATTAAACTAGACGTACTTAATTATATGATCGAATACGGGACGTCTGTTAGAGAAACGACCGCGATATTTAATATTGCAATATTTTTTCGTACTTTGAAGTTTAAGCCATGCTCGGTATAGACTTTATCCTTGATAAAGAGCAATATCTTCCCATACGTCATAATTTTTCTCATTCGGATTATTCACAATAGTTGGTTCCTTATTAATAATTAATGTAGGGCGTTTTTTTTGTTAAACCGCTCCCAATTGATTGGTAAATGTTCACCATTTGGATTACCTGTTTTCGCAAATTGTATCCATCAACCATGTAAATATCGAATTAGCAAAGACTTCGCTTGTTTACTTGTTCCTTTCCATGCACTACTTAAAAACCCTTGTGAAACATCTAATGTATTTAGGGCTAATGGAACTTCACAGCCATGCATTGCTCCAAAGCCGATTAATTTCATTAAAAGCGGAGCGTAATCAAAGCGATATAGCCATACGCTATTATATGCACTCTGAGCATCTGCTGCTTTAATCGTATTAATAAGAAAAGCGCGATCCGCAGTCAACAAGTTCATCTGATAGCCATGTTTACCTTTATCCTTATATAAGCTTTTTAACTCTTCTAACTTATGTCCGTGCTGATTATCATCTAACATTTTTGAAATTAATTCCCACGTCGTAGGAAACATACTTCCCTTATTTAACAAGCTACCTTCATCTTTATTTGTACCTATAATCATTTTCACATCAGATGCAGCACCATTCGCAAAAGCATTTACGGGATGTTCTGGCAATAAATCATCAAACGTTGGTGCAGGAACTAATATGCCAGGATACACATTTGTTGCTTTTGTTTGTACATATCTACTTGCTGCTAACATCTGCTCGGCAGATAGTTGACGTAAACTAGCTACTTGCTCAGGTTGTATATTCATTTGTTCTAAAAACAAATCAATATTTAATTTCATACTATACGTAGAGCCAGCACATTCTACAACCGGACTTTGAATAATTGCTTTATTAACTAAGCCTTGTGAGGCTGGTGAAGCAAGTAATGCACAGCAGCTTGAGGCACCAGCACTTTCACCTGCAATGGTAATATTATGTGGATCACCACCAAAACGCTCAATATGTTGCTTAATCCATTTCACAGCAACAATCTGATCAGATAGACCACAATTAGAATCAAAGTTTTCGGCATTATACATCGTAAAATCATAAAAACCTAGTACACCAACACGATAATTAAAAGTAATAAATAAAACGTCCTGCTTCGCAAATGATACACCGCTATAGGTTAAATCACTTCCTTCGCCCATATGAAAAGCCCCACCATATATCCATACAAAAACAGGAAGATTCTTTTTATCAGAATCGGGCCGCCAAATATTCATATATAAACAATCTTCACTTTCGCGGTCTAACACATGCTTAGCTTTCTTTTTTGACGCCATCACCGAAAATTGTATAGGCTTATTACCATACTCTTTACACGACCTTACCCCGTCCCAATGCCTGCATTCCACAGCTCTACGAAATCTTAACTCATTAACAGGGGGCTCAGCATAGGGAATGCCTAACCACTTCTGTACACCATCTTCTGTAAAACCTTCTATTTGTCTCAATTATTGATTTCATAGCTAATCTCCTCACTATTATTAAAGTCTATTAACAACTATAAAAATTAAACAAGACATGCTGTTTATGACGTTCTCCTGTACCAATAAATATACTCTTCGTAAGCCAGTCATACTTTCCTTGTTCCACTTCAAATGTAGGCGTGGAACGGAAATAATACTGGTCAGATGCTACCTCTAATCCTTGAGCTAGTTTTTCTATAATATCTGGAGAACCATGACGATAGCCTTTATTAATAATATAAATATAAACCTCATCATTCGTTTTCATCGTATAGTGCGCTTCAATTTCTGCTACGCCATCAGGTCTTACAAGTTGCCAATCTGCACCTCCAGGCAATATGACACCACTTATCTCTCGACCTACAAATGTTCCGCCTAAAATTGGAATCATTTTACGAATTCCTTTAGCAGTGACACCAATCTCTTGAACAGCGCCGACTTCAATCTTAGCTTCAAATGCTGGGTTAAGTGTAATCACTGTATCACCTTCGTCTCTAATTGGTTAAGCTGTTGCTTATCAAAGCCAGCAATTTGCTTATAACGGTTAGCTACTTCTTCTAATTCAGCTTGCGTAATGACATCTTCTAAACATGTAAATCCATTAGGAGCACGTTCGTGAACCATTTGCATCACAATTTCTGGACCATGTTGTCGATTACTATGTACAATAGATGCCGTTTTATGGATACGTTGCTGCTCATAAGATAATAAAGCTTCCTCAATGTTCTGATTTTCTTTGAGTGCTATATATAAAGCTTCAGCATCTAATATCGCTTGTGAAGCTCCATTAGAACCAATTGGATACATCGGATGTGCCGCATCGCCTAGTAATGTTACTCTATTAAAAGTCCACTGAGGTAACGGATCTCTATCTACAAGTGGAAACTCATATACATATTCAGCCCCTGCGATTAAGTTTGGTACATCTAACCAATCAAATGTCCAAGCTTGAAATTTTTGTGAGAACTCGGCGTGATTAGCAAGCCTATTCCAATCATTTCGATTGGGTGCTTCCTTAACCTCTAATTCTGCAATCCAGTTAATATCACATAATCCTGAATCATCCGGGGCAGTAATTGGATATGCTACGAATTTTTCATCAATATTTCCTACCATCACCATCGTATTACTAGATAAAAATGGTTTAGCCTTCGTCATCCCTCGCCATAATATTCTGCCACCATATTTAGGTTTATCATCAAGTGGATACAGCTGCCTTCTCATTACAGAGTGAATACCATCTGCTCCAACTAAAAAATCTGCCTCTACCAATTGGAGTTCTTGTTCATTTTTCCGGTCTATAAAAGCGGCTTGTACCTTATTGTTTTGCTGTTCAACATGAGATAAGTGCTTTCCAGTATGAATGCAAGCTTCTCCCAGTACTCGTTTTACTTCATTAAGTAATATCCCTTGTAACCTCCCTCTATGGATGGAGTATTGCGGCCAATTGTAACCCGCATCAACTCCACGAGCTTCTTGCCATATTAATTGACCGAATTTATTGTAATAAGCTAACTGCTTCGTTCGTAATGATGACTTATCCAACGCCTCTTGTAACCCTAAATCCCATAATACCCTTACAGAATGTGGCAATAAGTTAATGCCTACACCTAACTCCTTAATCGTTGTCACAGACTCATAGATTTGAACATCCATTCCAGCACGATGTAGATATAAAGCTGTCGTTAAGCCGCCAATTCCAGCACCAACAATAATTGCTTTTTTACTTTCTCTCATTTATATACTCCTCTCAAACTATGATTTAGTTAACATAAAATCTTAATATAGATACATGTAAGCGCTTAATCTAATTTTATTACATTTTTAAGTACAAATATATATATATCTACCAATTTTCTTGAAGTTTATTTCTATTGGCTCTATTATCAGGTTAAGCACGGATATAGTTAGTTTATTGGGATGGTGCTAAACAAAACAAAAACACCATCCTCATGCGGATGGTGTTCATGATGGTGGAGGCGAGGGGATTTGAACCCCTGTCCGAAGACTACGCCACACAGGCTTCTACGAGTGTAGTCACAGTTTTATTGTCGATCTAACAAACGCCCCGTAACCGGCTTTTGCTAGGCCCAGCCTGATTGTCTTCTTCTGCTCACCCAAGGCGGAGATGAGACAGCGTATTCCACTACTTGTTAGCCCCTATTCCAGTCACATGGACGATGCTGGGTAGAAGCACGCACACAGTTTCTTAGGCTGCGAAAGCGTAGTTTGTTTGTTGTTTGCCGTTTAATAGGCTTTAGCGTTGATAAAGCGGACGCGGCCCCACTACTCGCAACCCATGCATCTAAATTCCATTATCTGAACACAGAATACATTGAACCCCATTGCCCGATAACTCCATTGGCTTTCAAACGACTTATTGCAATATTTAATTCTGAGAGATCTTTTTCAACACCGTTTGAACGTAAATCATTGAATATTTCATCAATTGTAAATGGTCCACTTTTAGAAAGAACTATTTCTCCTAATTTGTAACTTGCTTTATCTATTGTAACAGACATAATAACACTCCTTATAATATGCTGGATTAGCCGATTAATTATTCTTCCTTATCATCAAGTAACCCTTCTATAAGCTCTTTTAATTCTTTTGCAATCTCCAGCCCAAGGTCATAAAGAAATTGATTATGATCAATTTTGACCTCGCATGTTAGATAAATAAAACATGGAGGGAATACTGATTGATTATTTCTCAATTCATTATTGATTCTCGAAACTTCATTCAAATAAACTAACTCTCCATGTCCACGATATAATAACGGAAATCCATCCTCTAGTCCTGTCTTCATTTTTTTGAAAACAACAAAGGAATCATTAACATGATATTTTTCTTTTGCAACTTTACTTACAACTCGTTGAATCAATTCTTGAAGATTTTTCCCCTTAATCAAACTACTAGAGAATAATTCATTAAGCACTTCAAGGAATTTTACCATCTTGGTTAAATAAAAACCATTTTCTGAAACATTATGTTTCTTAAGTGGGATTAAAAGGCTTTGAAAACCTTCAGATATCACTTTTTCAATACTTTCATAATCTATTTCAATATTTTCAAAAATGCTATCGTCCAAAATAAGAAAATCATCCATACCTTTGATCATAGATTGATAATTTTTCTTATTAGCCAATAGTTCTTCTAATTGCAGTTTCACAATATTTTTCTCATCATTCAACCCTGCTGGATCCAATGTTAAGTAATCACTAAAATAGTGCTTCCTCAATACTGTTAATAACCAAGAATCATCCCATTGAATTATAGTATTAAAGTATTTTGCATTTGAATTAGCATCCCTTATTGCTTCCCATAACCCCGATATATTCAGAGAAAGTACTTGATCTTGATTTGTATGATTTGAAGAAAGTGAATCTTTAGCAAGGGCCACAATAGCTCTTCCCAAAATATAATCCGTTTTTATTATTCTATGATGGAAAATAACATTTTTATAAAGTAACCATCTTCTTTGGAAAAAATCTTCAATAGTGTTTAGAACCTTAATACTAGGAGCAAAATAATAATTATCCTTTTCTTCAACAAGTTTCATTGAAGAAATCAAACGGTCATACTCAATTTTACCTGCGTTTAAACCTGAATTATTAAAATCCCTTGTTATATAGTCTAGACGGTCACTATCAATTGAATGCGCAACGATATGATGGAGGTCTTTAAATATACCGATTTCATCAAATATGGATTTTACGAACTTTCTATTTAACCAATAAAAAAGTCTTAATTCTGCACTTTGTTGGTTGTCAGGTACAAACGATACAGACTCCAACAATCTGTCAGAGATATTGTTACCAATTTGCTCATGTAAGGCGTACTTACTCTCAGAGTAGAATTTAGTTGCACTCATAAACTCATTATGTGCTTTATTCCTGTCTTTTCCTTCTATACTATTGATATGATTCCACACCTCCTCTAATGCATATTCTGTTATGTGACTAAATGGAGGATGACCAATATCATGCAGTAATGCAGAAACTCTCACTGATTGATAAGCAATTAAATAAGCAAAAATGTGTGTGTCTTTAATTATATGCGGTGTGTTCAATCTATACAACGGGTCATCAATCACAATTTCATGACATTTGTGAATTAAATCGGCGTATCTATCTGTTAAAGTAAATCTTAATGTTTCTGCATATTCATTTTTTCTATACTCGTCAATTTCTTTATTAATACCATCAAGAAATTTGTCCCTAACTTTCTGCTCTGCATTGGCTATTGAGTGATAAAACATTTTTCCTGCCAAATGCATTACACCCAATGAATGTTCAAATCGCTTTGTTTTATTTGAGGGATACGTCAAATATGCAGTTGAGTTTTGCATAATGTTATGTAAGCGATTAAATAACTGTGTAGATATAATCTGCTTCTCTAAGACACTTAGCTGAATAGTACCATGTATCGTATCTGCTATTGAAATTGTTTTATTATTCGACATTTTTCCTCCTAGAACACCTTATACAACCTTAAGATTCCAATTCTACAATTTTTCTGAAATCCCTTCTTTTCAGAAAAATTGTATCCATCTTTTCGCTACCAAGAGTTTATCACTTATTGAGATTAATCATACGTAACTTTCCTCTAAATAAAGTGACTCCTAAGAACGTGTTCGTTTAAAAACTATTCCTAAGCGTTCCTCAAGGAATTCTTCTAACACAATAATCTCAATTTTGTGAGGATCTCTTTCATCTTCTAGGAAATATTGAGTATAGGTTCCCTCAACAGTGCGAGGCACACATCGAAGTTTACGTTTATTATCAAACGAATCTATCACTACCTCATCATGATTTACTTGTAGATCCCAACATACAATTCCATATAATCTTTTGAAAGAATGATTGAAATTACTTTTTAAACGATACTTAAACTCAACGAATCTAAGATGAGAACGTTCTAGGTCAATACCTTGATCCCTTTTTCTTGCTAGTACATCAATCCCTGCATGAGTGTCATAATCAACAATCTCAAAAGGAAATAGTCCCTTTTCCAAAATATCTATTGCATGATAAATTGAAAAAACACCATGTTCCTGCCGAGGCTCACGAAATGTTATCTCTTTATAATCCGCAGTTTTTACACCTCGTAGTTGCTTTAGCCGTTTTTCAAGGTCTTTTTCCTCTTTGCGCTCAGTTTGATATGCATCAGATTGTTCTTCAAGCCACTCTAAATTTCCCCAATCCTCGCTTTCAGAAATTTCAGCATAAATATGTTCAACAGTTGCTCTAATCTCATCTAATATATCTCCGGGTGTATTGTCGATTGATCCGCGGTTTGCAGTAAGTTTTAACTCTTGGCAATTAAAAAACGCCTCGAATTTTGTATATTCACTTCCTCGTTTGTTAATCCACTCATTCTTTCTCTGTACTGGAATGTAATCTTTAGCAAGCCAAATTCCATAACGTTCTTGCACTGTATATGCTCCAGCAGGAGCAGTGTAGCCACTACGCTTAAGCATTTTATTTGCTCGTTTAGCTTTATTACCAACTATATAGAATACAGCATCATAAGGTATATCAGGGAACTTTCTAAGTGTACCAGAGTACACTAGCTTTTTCACAAAATGGTCTGGAGCATCTGCAATATGTTTATTGAGTAGTTCATCTAAGTTATCAGCAATAGTAGGAAATGTATGTCCGAAACTCAACTCTTCTGGTGTTTTTCTATCTATTCCTTGTAGATATAGTTTCACATCTTTATATTTATGCTCGGGATCAAACTCTCCCTCAAAAGAGCCAAGTTTAGTAAACCAATAGATGTAGTCTTTTACTCGTTCATGATTGAATATATCACGCTCATTATTATTGTAGCCTAGAACGTCTATAAAAGTCCCATCGAAGTTTTCAGTTAATTCTTCAACCTCAACTTCAGGAACAATACCTTCATAAAGTGAACCTATTGGATTTTGCATATGACATGAATATTGCTTCCCATGCCTTCCAGTAATAACTCCAATACGCTCTGAGTTAAAGTAAATTTTTGTTCCATGGCCCTTCTCTCCAATAAGAGAAGTATCATCAATCTTTGCCTCTCGTCTCAATGAATTACCTAGATCAAAGAACGACTTTAATCCCTCGTAATCCATACCGGAGCCATTATCACGGATCAATATCTGTAGTTTACGCTGTCCGTATTGAGGTTGTATTGTGAATGAAATATGTATTTCAGTAGCCTTAGCATCAATTGAGTTAGATATTGCTTCTCTCACTATGTCTAAGGGATTAGAAAAATCAGCCGCAATCTCTAAGAACTCCCGGCTGGGATTTACTTGCGGAGTAAACTTTGTCTTAGTAGTCATAATAATCCCTCCAATTTAAGTACATTTGTTGAATTTCTTACAACAAGCAATCAACAATTTATTCTTGTTCATTTCAACTGAGTAATCGCTACATTAAACACCGATGCCAACCACAGCAATTCATCAGACCCGAACATGATATGAGAAAGCGGAAGCTTCCCTTGATACTCACGCAGATGTGAAGCCACTACCTCCAGATACGCCTTTCCAACACTCCCTGGAATATCCTTGGACTGTACCAACGTACCTGCAACAATTTGATCAATACTTCTATTATTTTCAACTATAGCTTGCTCTGCATTATGCTCAAGTTCTTCCCAATCAATAACAAGCCCAGAAATACGAAGAGTTTATCCATCTTGCTTCGCCACCCATTGCTCCCCATGATCATTCTCATAATCTGAAAAGTACGCATCACTTTGATTTCCTTTAGCCCCTGAAGGCGGATTCTTACCTTGAATGCGTATATAAAGTTCAGCCGACAATCTTATCAGTCTCTTTGAAAACATGCTTACACACATATATTTTTACATTTTCCAAATTACGTCAAAGTAATTGCCGGCTGACTTGCGTTACAACCCAACTATACTCCCACTACTATCTCCCTATCCAGTAATATAGGTTAGCGTCCTTAATAACTTATGTCTTAAATCTCCATTTAAATCATTATTCATTAAAGTCAAACAGATCTTTCGTATTTTCAAATGTTTGCAGTAACACTGTTATTTCCTTAATTTCATCACGAGACAATAAACTTTTGCAGTCCCTTAACAGCACAACTAGTGAACGTAAGATCATATCTACTTCCCCATTATGACGGAATCCTTCAGTAAGTGTATTTTGGTGTTCTGCAATTTCCAAACAAACATTATCCTCTGTCAAACCTTTTAATGTTAATTTTGAAGAGATGTAGCCAAACACATCTTCTCTTAATTTTGACCGAAACAAAGCTAATTTTAATGCTTCATATGCTTTTTTCACGTCTTCTGCTAAAGTTATACCATGATGCATAGTATAGAAACTTTGAATTTCCTGTACTAGATGCATTAGCTCATTTACGTTTGTTATATTATCAGATTTTGCGGGACGATACTTACGCATTGAACTTAGATAATATGGAAAAAACACATCGATTATTTTGCAAAGCTCCTCTGTTTCGTCGGCCTTTAAATAAAATCGATTGTGTGGGAACTGAACAACATATCTATTATCTTTTTCATCAAAGCCTACTAAAAATTTTCTTTTACACTCTTTCACAGGTGTGTTTAATCCATTAAAAAAGGTCTCGATAAGATTTCTGCCATCGAGCGTGAGCATACATCCTGATATCTCTTTATTTGCAAATAAAACAAGGCAAGAACCTAAATCATATTTATTGGGTAAAAAGGCAGTCACACTAACATTTCTAATATTATGTTTATGATTTCTATTATCAGACACAAATAGGGGTTCAAAACACACACTATCGTTTAAATCAGGAGTCTTCTCATTAGTTGAAAGTTGCTCTTTCAGTCCTGACTTCTTTTTCAAGATATAGTTTGGAATATTGCCTAGCTCTGGTTCTTCATGAAGAGCAGTTTCAAAAATAGCATAGAGTAATTGCTTGTATCCTTCTTCGTAATAATTTTCATCGGATAAATCAATATAGATAAGTGAAGACATATAAGAAGGTACGAACTCTTCTCCGTTTTCACCACGTTCAGAGATCACCGGTATAAATTTTTCTTGACGAACACGAGTATAAACATTCTTTGATATAACTTGTGTCTCTACTCCTACTCCACCTTTTCGTTGGTCTGCCTTTTCTTTATATCCTTTATCACAAATAACCAATACCTTATGTATGTCTTCAGATTCGATCATTTCTTCCATGAATACAAATCTATCATGCCCTGGTTTTAGCCTCCATTTATCAATAAATGCATCTACACCATCTTTGCGGAGTCTTGTTGCTAAATTTATTACCCAATCTTCATGAACTGTCGAAGTCCAACTATACGATAGAAAAACGTTCGGTGTAATGTTATGCTTCATCACCTTCTAGTACTCCCCCTCCTTGCGTTATTATTGTTGAAGACATGAAAATTCAAAATCCCTTCAACAGCTACAACCCACCATATGTTTTTCACAATACTTCTTTTTTTCTGCTACTCCTATCTGGATAGTTTGCATTATCTTCTTGTGTCTATTTCAACAATCTATTTAAAGCCTCTTAACGATTGTATCATCATTAAAGTAAAACAACCTTTCAAGATCCATTTCAATTAGTTCACCTTGATACTCTATAAGAATCTCATTTCTAATATTTCCAACGAAATAAGCATTCTCTACCCAATAAACGTTCCTAACTCTAAAACGGTAAATCATCATCATCAACAACAGCAGTCTTCACGCCAGCTAGACGCGTTTGTATATTATCCAATACTATTTTTTGTCTGTACGGGTCTAGCTTTACTAATAATTGATAAAAGTCTTTTACATGGATTACATGTATATCACAATTTTTATTAAGTGCATAACTCCCCTTAATAAAGCATCTGATAAGCTGAGCATTATCCTGAATAAATGTTTCCAGTGAACTACTGCGTATTAAAACTCCTAACCTATTAAGTATAGTGTCAATATCACTAATTGGTTCATATTTTTCATTATAATAAAAAATGTGACTAACTAAAGCATCAGCAAAGTTTTTATACGTGGCCTTCTCCGATGTAGAAAAGCTTATTTCGCTTATTACACCCGCTGATATAGTTTGAGAGATATCATTGAATGTTGCGTATCGTTCACTCGGGTCGATTCTCACCATTTTTTCTAGAATATAATTAAATTTAAATTGAGCTTCATCCCCACTGTTTCTAAAAATATTTTGAAATAGCTTACCAATAAAATAAATCTCTGTTTGATGATTGTAAATGCCCTCTAATTGCGTTTCATTTGGTAATTGTGTAACCGGCCAATTCAGAAATACGCTCTTCCCCTCTTTTTCTTCAATTTCTAGTTTCTTTCCAAATCCAAAATCTATGATTTTTACATTCTGATTTTTATCTATCAAAATATTGGAGGGTCTAATATCTCTATGTAATATTTTTCTTTCTTCTAAATACTCAAACGCATATACAACTTCTTTAAAAATGTCGCCCCAATCTTTCCTAAAGCTTGGTTCAAATTCATGAATAGCCTTTCCTTCTACATATTCCATTTGTAAATAACCAGTTTTCGCTTCTGGATAAAGGTAATAATTGAAGACCCTCACAATGTTATGATGCGATATGTTGAATAGTATCTTTATCTCATCAACAAAACGTTTGTAGTTTTCATCAATACCATTCATGCCCTTAGGAGCGTACTTTTTGAATGCAAACAACATGTCTGTTGTCTCATCATTAAAAAGATGTGCATCACCTGTTCCTCCTGTTCCCAATGGTGAAATGTATCTGAAATGCTTCATGCTATCAAATTTCACTATTTCCCCTAGTAACAAAATGATATCCTCCTTGTTGACAATTATATTGACTACAATTAGTATCGAGCCTGGAAATATGAAGAGTTTGTCCATCTAGCTTCGCCACTCACTACTCCCCATGTTCATTCTCATAATACGAAAAGTACGTACCACTTTGATCTCCTTTTGCCCATGAAGACGGGTTCTCACCTTGAATGCGCATACAAAACTCAGCCGACAATCTTATCAGTCCTTCGACAATATCCATGATTATACATATGTTCTCACATTGCCAATTTACTGTCAAAGCATTTGTCGGCTGACTTAAAACGTATTTACACTAAGTAGCAATAATCCAAGTCTGTCTTGCTATGCTAATTCACCACTACTCCCACTCTGCAACAACAACCTTCTGATACAGCACCTCATCGTCATCCTTCAATTGCACCGTTATATGCATAGTCTTTGTATCTCTGTACACGCAGATGTTCGACACGAATTTACGGATGTATTCATTCATCAATTGCGGATTCTTCATTTCATCGTCTAACATGTTGATCATCACACGAATGTCATGCATCACTGTTTGTAGAAATGTTTCCGACAGTTCCAATTCATGATATGACTTTTGTAAATCCACTTGTTCGGCTTGCTTTGTCGTCAACTCATCTTTTAACTCCTGAATCATGTCTGCATAGTAGCTCTTACCACCGCCAGTTTGCAATTCCATTTCTACTTGACCGATTCGTCGATTCAAATACAAAATCTCTGATTCGAGATTAGACACTGCCACCAAAACATGCTTATTCATTTCATTATGGTACTTGCGAATCTCTTCCCCGATCTGATTATCAAACGTTAGCCGTAACAATGTACTCCGCAACTTGATAACTATTATCCCTTCAACCTTTTCCTTTCTCCAGCTCACATACGTACAGAACTCCTTGCCCTTCCGCATGTAACCGCCGCATACATAGTATTTTTGACCACCATATTTCTTTGTCGTTGCCGTCACGTTACCAATCATTCTAGTGCCACACTTATCGCAATGAAAAATACCTCTTAGCCAAAATGGAGAGTTTGGTTTTGTCTGAAATGGATTATATGTCACACCGCCGCCGTTCTTTCGCTCCTCAACCTTCTGCTGACAAAGACTAAATAACTCTTCATTAATAATTGCTGGATGGGCATTCTTCGTGATGATCCATTCAGAACGATCACGCCACTTCTTCCCTTTCGTTTGATAATCCTGCTTATTCCATATTTTCCGTCCGATGTAGGACTCATTGTGGATCATCGCTCTTATCATTGTTGCTGACCATTGTCCGCCCTTCTGCGTTGGCACCCCACGCTCATTAAGTAACGATGCAATTTTCTTATAACCTACATTTTCATATGCATATTAGTTAAACATCCATCGGATTGTATTTATTTCATCCCTTGGACCGAGCACCCATATCGCTTTCGTCTTCTGACTTCCCATTGCTACATGCTCCGTTCGAGCGGCGTACCACCATTGTTATATCCGAGCTTGGCATTCTGCGTCATCCCTTTAAGAATTTCTACTGACAAATTAACATTTAAAAACTCTAATATCACTTCCAATATTTTTTCAAGCAAAACATCTTGCGGGTTTCTTTTTCTGTTTACTATGTAATCGATACGACCTTTATTTACTACTGATTAAGTAAGGCTTTATAAATTACAAATTCATCCTTTTTATATGAAATACTTTTGAATTTACGAACAATAAAATATAAAACTACTAATTTATTATCTCTCATAATTTACATAATAAATTTCAACTCAGTATAATCTGGATACTAAGATTATTCATAATTAAATCTCTTCTTTTCCTCTTCTGTAAAATCACTTGGCATTATTATTTCAGAAGATCTATTGCCTAAATTTCTTTTTCCAAATATATAAAATTCAGAAATAAATTTGATATAGGTTATTGTTTTTTTATCGATTAAATACTTATTTGTATCAAATATATTTGAGGAATCACTAACCAAAAGGAATCCATCAACATTACTACCATGTAAATATTTCTTTTTAAATATCTGACCATTATTGCAATGAATATCAATAAGTATTTCACTTGTATTTGCGTACTTGAATAACTTAGTAACAGGATACAACAGTAAATAATTAAGAATTGTTAACAACAAAATCCTATTTACAACTTGTTTATCATATGAGTAAAACTTTAATAATAAATATGCAGACTCTTCATATTCAATATTTTTGTTATTTCCTTCTATTAGAATCTCATTAACCATACTTCCGTATAACAACATTAATGACATACTATATAACGCTGTTATAAGGAGAAGTAATAATATAATTAATCCTATACTTCTTTTTGCCTGTTTAAAAACAAATTGTGTTATTAATTTCTGTACCTTTGAAAAACATAAAGTTATCATTATAAAGAAAAGCACTATGAAAATAACGAAAAGTCTAGTTGGTGTAATATAATTCACTATAAATTTATATACCCATGCATACTTATACTCTCTATCGATACTAGTTATAGCAATTGAAGAGGCACTTACTAATAATGTTATAATAATTGCTAAATAAACTCTTCTCATAAATTTCATCCAGTTACTCATAAATAAAATTTCCTCAGATGCTATAAATATTCGAAATGGATTATTAGTAAATAGTGTACTTGTTAAAAGTGTAATTAGAATAGCTCCAATAAACCCAGAAAAAGCAATAGAAGGATCAAAAACTTTATCCATTCATTAACACCTCTCTTAATATTATCCTCTTTATATTACTATAGTTTAAAACAAAAACACCATCCTCACGCGGATGGTGTTCATGATGGTGGAGGCGAACCGTGGCTGTGCAAAACCACAATTCGCCGCAGTGTGATGATTCGATTATTTGAGGAGGTGGCGTAGGTTAGTGTGCTGCCTTCCCCCAATTCATATCTTCTCCCTTATCTTTTCATTCATAAAAGGAAGATGTATCAATCGATATTCCATTGTTATCACCAATCATTTCTAAATCATGATCCAATGTGACTGAGTAATTAAAGGGAAACGAATCATATCTCTCGTCGTCATCACCTAAATCAAACATAACCTCGACGGTGGCCGAGCCACTGACAGTAATCTCGTCTTTGTCAATTTGTACATCATCTACCTCGACGTCACAAACTCCGCTTACAATGATGCGTGATGTAAGTTCAGACAATTCTTCGGGAGTTTCATTACTTATGTAGTCGTAAAGTACTTCTTCTAATCCAATTATTTCGATGTTCTTAGTTCGTGGGGGATTAGCAATTACCAACTCAAACCTAGAATTTGGGATTGTTTTAACGTACTCGGCCATCCTCGCTATATGCTGTTGCTGCACTTTGGGAAAATTACCTGATTTCACTTCTATATATAAAATTTTATCATGCTCAGCTACAGCCATAATATCAAATTCAAACTTACCCTCCTTATAGTTTTGATATACTTGATACCCTTGATTTCTTAACTTATCAATCATTTCGAAAACCTTAAGCTCGTGAAGATATTTCCTCAAAATGGCTTCATAATTCATAAATTCTTACCTCCCGAAATGAATTTCCGTGTCAGGCATCTTACCGACTTCAATAACAAGGATATGGCTCTCTTCTTCATTATTAATACTACCTAGCAATTCTTCATACACATCATCAGGCAAATTCTCGTTGGAAAGAGTGTAAGATGCATTCAGATCAATCTTCATTGCGGTTCTTTTTATGACTTGCGAATCATCCGTGTACACAATTGTTCTAAGAGCATCAAGAATCGGTTTGCTCATGTTATCAGCGTCAACCTGACTCTTTACCCTGTGAAAGTAATATATATTGATATATAGAGGGTCCTGAAAAAGTGATACCTCTGGACACCTCTCGATAATTTGTCTGGCCTGTACTTGAAGTCTCTCGATGTACCGAACCTTTTTTCTGTTGTCAGCGTTGTATGATTTAGGTGCTTGTAACGCCACCATAAAAAACTCCATTCAGAACCTCCCAACTTAAACCGCTGAAAAGAAATGCACATAACCACTTTGAAGTGTCCCAAAAATATTATATTCTAGAGCAGATACTTAAATCCTTCCTCTAGATGAAGCAAGCGTAAAAATTCAATGTATAGCGTTGCTCCTACCCAGCTAAGAATGCGTCACCACAGCAATAGCTGCTTAAATCTATCCAAAAAACGTCAGTACCGTCAAATGCGTAACTAAATGCAACTGATAGTACTGACGCTTTTTAGGAGAAGACGGGCTGAATCCTTTTGAGTACCTTAAATATCTAATTGAGCAATTGTCTAATATAATTACAAAACATCTTGAGAATATTGATGCATTGCTTCCATGGTCAGATACGCTGCCTGAGATATGCAAAATCCCCAAGAAATAAGCATATTCGAGTCCTCACTTTGTTTAAAGGCGGGGGCTATTTTTATGCTTACTTTTGAACTTAAAAGGTCGTGGTCTCGACATCCGCTAACTTTTCACTTAGTGTTTCCACTAAGTCTAGGTCAGCACCAGGACGTACCGCGAAAAAAACCTCCACATGGGAAGCTGATCGAAATGAATAATCTCGGAGAATTCAGTAGTGGAAGAAAACACAAAATCATTGAGCAAACGAAATATCGGCTGTTCGATAGAACAGCCGATATCACTACATCTTTAATTAACTACGGAATAGCTCTCGTTAGACCTGATACTGATGGTTCCCACGGAACCATCCCACTCCACACCGAAGTTCAATGCGACGCCCAGATCACGAAGCTTAAAAAAGTGGTTGTTATTAATATCATAGGTAGATAGAAAAATCACCTGGTCGTTGAGATAGATAGTAGTAGACGCGGCGGAAACGGTCTGCTTCGTTGTTATTTTAGCCTTGGCTAGTTCGCCGCCCACGCTAGAGTAGGCTGCGTCCGTGCGCAGGATAATGGACTGATAGAAATTGTCCCAGCCGACGGAGAAGCGTTTATCCGTGCCGTTGAGTGCATAGGCGATATCCCGGAGCTTAAAGTAATTATTGCCATTGATCGTGTAAGCCTCAAAGTTAATAAGCTTGCCATCTACTAGAACCTTACTTTGATTAGGTACAGCGTTGACAGTGCCAGAGGCCAGTACCGACCACTTGCCATAGAGAGTCACGTCAGAGATCGCCTTATCAACAATGAAATTCCAAGGTTTAGTGAGAGTTGCGTCCTTATACCAGCCCACAAAGGAATAGCCCGCCTTTGTAGAAATCTGGGGAGGCGTCACGGTGCCGTTGTTGTTGGCGGAAACAGGAATAGTTCCCGCTGTGGCGTTAGTCTGGAAAGTGACGGTATGTAAGGAACTATCCCACTTGGCGTAGAGGGAAGTATCTATCTTGAATACGTCACTCTTAAAATCCACTGGATTAGTGAGCGCCTTGTCATAAAACCACCCCGTAAAATTAGAATCCTTCTTCACGGGCGAGGTAGGCGGTGCGGCCTTGTTCCCATACGATACGCTGAAAGATGTAACTGTCGT
Organism: Paenibacillus sp. Y951; assembly: GCF_056786395.1. Classification (NCBI taxonomy): domain Bacteria; kingdom Bacillati; phylum Bacillota; class Bacilli; order Caryophanales; family Paenibacillaceae; genus Paenibacillus; species Paenibacillus sp. Y951. The sequence continues at coordinate 18,639 of NZ_JBXCIY010000023.1, forward strand.
ACCGCCATTGCTGTTGAAAGTTAGCACCGGGGCACCAGGAGCGCGGACGCCGGAAATCATAGTCTTAACGGGTGTAGTAGTGTCAGCGAAGGTTCCATCGCCTAGCTGTCCACCATAGTTGGCTCCCCAGGACCAAAGGGTGCCGTCAGACTTGAGGGCAACGGTGAAACTCTCCCCTACACTAACAGCAGTAACGTCGTCCAACACCTTGGTCGGAGTATTACTGGCCCATGTGGTGGTGGTGTCGAAACCCAGCTGACCCTCCCCATTGTATCCCCAAGTCCAAAGGGAGCCATCGGAGCGGATGACGGCGATGTGAAGGTACCGTGCACTGACGGCGACCACATTGTCCATTACCTTGGCAGGGGTATAACGATCCGTATCTGTACCCATATCTGTACCGTCACCTTGCTGGCCATAGTAGTTATCCCCCCAAACCCAGAGAGAGCCATCAATCTTAATAGCTGCTGCAAAGTTACTCCCCGCACTGACAGAAACTACATTATCCAACACTTTGACTGGAGTAGTGCGTTGCACTGTGGCACCATCGCCTAACTGGCCGTCGTCATTAGCTCCCCAGGCCCAGAGAGAGCCGTCAGACTTGATGGCAGCGGTGAACCCCCCATGCCCTGCACTAACAGCGGTAACGTCGTTCAGCACCTTTACTGGAGTCATACGATCTTTAGTGGTTCCGTCACCTATCTGACCACCAGAGTTCTTTCCCCAGACCCAAAGGGTGCCGTCAGACTTGATGGCAGCGGTGAACCCCGCATACCCTGCACTAACAGTGGTAACGTCGTTCAGCACCTTTACTGGAGTCATACGATCCTTAGTAGTTCCGTCACCTATCTGACCAGAATCGTTCCTTCCCCAAGTCCAGAGGGAACCATCGGAACGGATAACGGCGGTATGACTCTCACCTGCGCTGACAGAGATCACGTCATCCAACACCTTCACTGGGGTATTGCGACTCACATCGGTACCATCACCCAGCTCGCCGTACACATTTGACCCCCAGGTCCAAAGGGTTCCGTCGGACTTGATAGCGGCAGTGTAACCCCACCCTCCGCTGATGGTAGTATACTCTCCTGGAGTAGCCATGTTATAAGCTCCGGCAGAAGGAAGCATGGCGCAAAATAGCATCAGAGAGAGCGCAAGGGCAATTATCTGTTTTTTCATCCTGATTTCTTCCTTTCTGTTCTTGGATACAATCGTTTACAATTCAGCATTGTAGGTATAAATATCCAATTGATTATATCATAAATTACAAAAAAGATTTTTAAATTTTGGGCTAAATTACAAAGTTATAAAAATCGAGCGCTTATATCGTTATCTATTCGAGAAGTAATCGTATGTGATTCACTTAAAAGATAACGTAGCGTTTGCAAACGCTAAATCGTTGAAACGTCAAACAACAGTAGATTCATCGGTGGTAAAGAATATTACCTGTCAATTAGGACCCCCGCTGTACTTTTTCTTTTGTTCATCGCACTACACATGGGTATACTTTACTACCATAAAAATATTTCTATTAAGTGTTAATAAAATCTAGACCGCGATACCTAATCTCGAATGTCAGCATGCCATCTGGTACAACAAATCTGTATTCTTAACCATCTAATAATGAAGGAGAACACTCAATGAACCCACATCAACATCTACTCTTACTCAAATTACTTAATGAAACGTTTAATCCAGAAAAAGATGGAGCATTTCTTGCCGTTGCTGCAAAAGAAACAGAATTGAAAGCAAATGAGCTACCTGTATATATTGTACGGGTAGCTTTTACTTTTATTGAAGAGCATGGACTTAATCCTTATTACGATGGAACCGAAGTATACGTCAGCGTCGATTCAAATAACGTGGAATTTGTTCTTGAAGATGAATGGGAAGATGATGCTCCTATGATTGAAGGTAGTCCATTAGAAACCATCCATAAATGGATCAACCAACTCACCGAACCATTCTATGTACATCCGTTGTTAATTACTCAATTTCCACACCAATGGGAAGAAACCGTCAATATCGTCGATACCGTCGATAAGTAGAAATAATGTTCATGATAACAACCATAGATAGTTAGAAATATCAAGGGAGGCAACTACTATTGACTCTTCAAATTAACGAACAAAAAAAGAATGCTATCGCTAGTTCAGTTACATCAACCATTGAACAGCAACTCCATTACTTCCCCTATGCCAAATATCCAAGAGAACCTCTCAATACATTGCTAGAACAGTTTGCTTCTCCTGAGTCTGTTGATACCATTACTTTAAGACAGGCGTTATCTTGGTCTTTCGGTTATTGGCAGAACAAGCATATACCGTTCAAATATAATCAAATAGTTATATCCATAACGAAGCATTGGAATGAGTTTATAGAACAGTACATTCCCGATCATGTTCGTATGATTGATTACTGGACAGGCAAAATTGGTTATAGCGAGCTCCAATTAAATGCAATACTATTTCTTACGCATATCCTTTGTCCTGCGGATATTGAACTTATTGATACTAATCGAATGAGGTGACATAATGAATGATACCCATGATTTACAGCGTGCAGATGAAATATAGTGAGCATATTAATAATCATGATATTCCAGAAATCAAAAAGTTTATAGGCAGCTATCTCCAGAAGGTAATCGTATATGATGAGTATGTGGAGCTGATTTTGAAGGTAAACGTGGATTTACATGGTGGAGGCGAACCTTGGCTGTGCAAAACCACAATTCGCCGAATTATTATTAATCAGATATAGTACTTGCAATATTGTGAATTAACTTATGTATGCTATATTCCTACTTCAGTACGTAATAGAAGGCCCTCTAAATTAGTTACTTTATCAGAAGCAACTACACTCAAATATTTCCGCACAACCCTCCGACTCTCAATTCCTTCCTTAATTGTATGATAGCAAAGATCAACTAGTGTATCTTGTTCGATCAACGTGTTTGTAAGTGCCTCACCTTTCGTCGTATATATGGGGGTATCTTGAATTACTTCCTGTATGTCATAGTCATTGCTACAAATAATTGACGCCCCCATCAAAAGTACTGCAGCTAAACTATGAATTTCTCCGAGATCATTAGTATTTTTCAGGGGACGCCCTTCTTTTATTTTCTTCTCATTTAAATTCGAAAAAGCTTTACGCATATCTCTTAAATAACTTTCATAGATTACATAATCATTTTCTGTCAATGTGTTTTCATCATCAGGATCAAAAAGTTTCCACTTTCCTTGGTCAATATAACTCTGTACTTTTTTCCTAACATCTGATATTAATAATTCATCTAATACTTCTTGGTGGATGTAGATATCTTCATACAATGAATCAATCCATGAAAAGACGTCAGCAGAATTAAAAGTTGCTGCATGAATTAATATATTGGCATCAACAAATACTTTTCCATTACGCATCATCTTCATGACCCCTTGAAAGAGCAACCGATTGATATTGCTCTGCAAGCTTGGGAGCAAACTTCGAAAGTTTATTTGCTGCTACAAGAATGTCCAAACCTTTTTTCTCAACATTCTCTTTTACTGCATGCTCATATGCTACAAATCTTGAGTCCTTGCTTGGATAATCCGAAACTGAGATTGGAAAACCTAATTTAGATCGTTTTTCAAACCAATCCATTTCGGTATTCTTTTTATTTGGTACATTTTCACCAAGTTCACTTAATCTCCGTACTACCGCCACATACGGAACATCGGCAAGGTCTGCAATTTGAAGAATAGCTTCTTCATTACCTTGCTTTTTAAACTTATTCCATACTTGTTTAGTGAGTTCTTTAGGTAACATTATTGCTGCTGCAAACCGGTCCGCTGCACGCTCATGATCAAAATTTCCATCTTGCATAAGACTTCCTTCTGATAAATGCCACAATTCATGAGCGGCTGTAAAATAACGTGCTCGTAATGAATGAAAGGTATTCAAGACAACAAATTGCTCGCCATTCTGACGTTTAATTGCTGCACCATAGTAATTTTCGTCTTCTACATATTGATAGATCAAATTAACTTTATCAGCAAGCAAACGTTCAATATGTGAACCAATGAAAATATCATGACCTATTGCGTCTTGTAAGAAACTCGCCGCATATACCTCAGCAACTTTTTCAGCTTTTTCTCTATGATTCATCAGTTCACCTGATTTTTCAAGCCGATATAATCTTCGATTGCAAATAATAAAGAATCCATCTCTCTTTTAGATCGACGATTTGAAAAAGTTCCTCTCAAATGAACAGTCAATAATCCTTTTTCCTCAGATTTATCCCTAAGGAGATCCACCAAATTGATATTCAATATTTTTGCTATTTGTTCAATGTAATGCGGCTGTAATACTCGATTTCCTGACAACAGATGTCCTACCATACCTTTACTTAACCCTAATTCATCAGCTAGCCATTGATAAGATTTACCTTCTACTTCTAACCAGGCTCTAACCTTTTCAACTACAATCTCCTGTGTTTTCATACAAACACCACCTTATACTGTATACAAATATTATACTTGATTTTGTAGACGTATACAAACTCTTTTTTATATCATATGCAAATTACTGTGAAAGGATACATACCAAAGCAATAAATCAAATATTAACAGCAAAAATCCACAACCTCTTGCGGTTGTGGATTTACATGGTGGAGGCGAGGGGATTTGAACCCCTGTCCGAAGACTACGCCACACAGGCTTCTACGAGTGTAGTCACAGTTTTATTGTCGATCTAGTAAACGCCCCGTAACCGGCTTTTACTAGGCCCAGCCTGATTGTCTTCTTCTGCTCACCCCAGGCGGAGATGAGACAGCGTATTCCACTACTTGTTAGCCCCTATTCCAGTCACATGGACGATGCTGGGTAGAAGCACGCACACAGTTTCTTAGGCTGCGAAAGCGTAGTTTGTTTGAGTTTTGCCGTTTAATAGGCTTTAGCGTTGATAAAGCGGACGCGGCCCCACTACTCGCAACCCGCGCTCGTCCAGTCCCCGTCGAATCCATAAACGCCCCCTAAATGGCATCAAGCTTATCGTAATAAGCTTTAGCTTAGGAACGCTTGCTTCAACAAGAAGTAAGCACGGATTAATGTACTCATTAGCCACCGACTAATAAGATTTGATTACTACTATAGTATATGCATTCATCTTGCAAGTTCATACATAACTAATGGAATATATTCAGTATATCATGATTTTCATCAATTCACACTGTATGATCGTTGGAAATTATCAAATTCACTGTTAAAGGGGAATACTCTCTCTTTTCTACTTAGCGAATGACTTTCTGCTTTTCACGTAATATACGTTGAATATCACGCTGCGAATCACGTTTTGCTGCTGCATCACGTTTATCGAATTGTTTCTTACCTTTACCTAGTCCAATTAGCAATTTGGCATACCCATTACGCACATAAATTTTCAATGGCACAATAGAATAACCTTCTTGCTTTGCCTGACCTAGAAGTTTAAGAATTTGAGACTTGTGAAGCAATAGCTTACGAGCGCGAGTTGGATCAGTTGGATTGTGAATATTCCCTTGTTCGAAAGGACTAATATGCAGATTGTGAATAAAGATTTCGCCATTACGAATCGTCGCAAACGCATCATTAATATTTGCCCTACCTGTACGAAGAGATTTGATCTCTGTACCCGTTAGCACCATCCCAGCTTCCAAGGTTTCTTCAATAAAGTAATCATGAGATGCCTTTTTATTTCGTGCTAATGGCTTACTCTCCGTTACATTTTTACTCACACCATTCACCTCTCTACTTCTAATCTCATGAAACTATATTGTAGCAATTTTACTGTACAAAAGCAATATTGTTATAGAGACAAGAAGGACCGCCTAGCCACGAATGGTCTAGGTCGGTCCTTCGTTCACGCATTAGCGCAAGTAAGCTATTAAAGCTTAACTACGTTTTCTGCTTGTGGTCCACGGTTGCCGTCAACTACGTTGAACTCAACTTGTTGGCCTTCTTCAAGAGTTTTGAAGCCGTCGCCAGTGATTGCGGAGAAATGTACGAATACATCATTTCCGCCTTCAGCTTCGATAAAGCCGTAGCCTTTTTCAGCGTTAAACCATTTAACTGTACCTTGTTGCATGTGAAATAGCCTCCTTTATAAAGAAATAAATAATATGCGCCTATTTCGTTGTAAAACAAAAAATTCACACATTGAAAAAGGTTCATGAAGATGATGATACCCTTTTCAATATGTGAATAGAGGTGAATCATATCAATTAGCTTGAGTTTACTATAGGAATTGGGAAAAAGCAAGCGTTTTACTTGTTTTGCTTTCTCCCTTTATTCATCCGAATGTATTTTTATTCGTTATCGAAATTGCGCTTATTTCTTTTTACGCACGAAGCCACCCATTGCTTTTTTGGCTTTATCTTTTTTCTTTTTCGCCTTCTTCTGTGCGGGATCTAACACAATACCAGACGATTTTGAACTATCTTTACCGCCATTAAACACCCCACTTGCTGATGTCTTCTTATAGTATCTCTTATTATCCCCTTGAGCTGAAGCAGACTTTTTCTTTCTTGGTGGTTTTCCTGCAAATGGGTTGGAGTAATATGTTCCGTCCTCTTCACGATTCGGCTGAGCCGCAGCCTTTTCTTTATCCACACTGTCAAAGTCAAGAATTAAGCGGTTGTCTTCCACCCACGGATTTTTCGACTTATCGCCAATTACTGCGCTTGTCCGCGGACCACGTTTGAAGTCTTTCTTCCCTTTGTTATCACGAGAATCTGTTGCTCCAGAACGTTTATCCCCTTGTCGAGGATTACGATCTCCACCCGCTCTTGGCTTACGTCGATCATTACTACTTCCTCCAGCAGCTGTGCCTGGCTTCCCGCCGCGTGCCGGCTTGCGATCACCTGCTTGACCTGTATCTTGACGGTTTCGTCCCGCTCTTCCAGAGTAACGATCACTATTCCCTTTCGTACCTGCAAACACAAAATCTATCGTATGGTCGCTCATATTTACACGATTAACCGTAATTTCTACTTCATCGCCGATCCGATATATTTTCGATGTACGTTCTCCGACAAGAATCATATGATCCTGGTGGAAATTGTAATAGTCATCGGTCATATCTCCAAGACGAATTAATCCTTCAACAGAATTTTCAAGTTCTACAAACATCCCGAAACTTGTCACACTGCCAATGATTCCACTGAATGTCTCACCAACCTTATCAAGCATATATTCGCATTTTTTCAAACGATCAGTGTCACGTTCAGCCTCTACAGCAATACGTTCACGTTGTGAGGAATGTTGGGCAATATCCGGCATACGAATAGCTAGCGTTTCCTGGCGTTTGCTACTTAGTGAACCGCCACCTTCGATTACTTCACGAATGACCCGATGAATGGCAAGGTCAGGATAACGACGAATTGGCGATGTGAAATGCGAATAATATTCAGCCGCAAGCCCGAAATGGCCTAAGCTTTCCGCATCGTATTTCGCTTGTTTCATCGAACGAAGCATCATCGTCGAGATAACCGTTGCTTCCTTCGTACCTTGAATTTTATCAAGTAGCGTCTGCAATGCACGAGGATGTACCGAATTACCTTTTCCTTTTACTACATGACCAAAGTTCGCAGCAAATGTCATAAATGTTTGTAGTTTTTCTTGATCTGGATCCTCATGGATACGATAAAGGAAAGGTACTTTCATCCAATAGAAATGCTCTGCAACTGTTTCATTAGCTACTAGCATAAACTCTTCAATAATTTGCTCAGCTACAGAACGTTCACGCTTTACGATATCTATAGCTTTACCATCGTCATCAACAATTATTTTTGATTCTTGGAAATCAAAATCAATCGCTCCACGCTTCATCCGGCTCTTTCGCAATCTCATAGCTAGTTGTTCCATCAACTGGAACATATCTAGTAATGGAGCGTAACGTTCTTTCAGTTCCGTATGAGGTTCTTCTTCTGTAGCTGTAAGAATATCGCGAACATCTGTATACGTCATACGCTCTGTTGTACGAATAACACTAGTAAATATGTCATGTTTAACTTGCTTTAACGACTCCGCATCAAATTCAATTTCACAAGAAAGCGTCAAACGATCTACTTGCGGGTTCAAGGAACATATCCCATTAGACAGTCGATGTGGTAGCATCGGAATAACTCGGTCTACCAAATAGACACTGCAGCCTCGAAGAAACGCTTCCTGATCAAGCGCAGAACGTTCTTTTACATAGTAGCCTACATCAGCAATATGTACTCCGAGTAACAGATTACCATTGTCTAACCGTTTTACATGAACAGCGTCATCAAGATCTTTTGCATCTGCACCATCGATCGTTACGATCACTTCATTACGAAGATCGCGACGATTTTGACTAGTAATTTCATCTTCAGTAATGACTTCAGGAGCAGCTTCTGCTTCGGCCATAACTTCATCAGGGAATTTTTCGGGTAATTGATGTTTACGTATGATGGATAGTATATCTACACCTGGATCATTTTTATGACCAAGAATTTCGATAACTTCGCCTTCTGCAGCCGATCTTCCTTCAGGATAAACCTTAATTTGCACGACAACCTTTTGTCCGGAAACTGCGCCTTTTGTTTTACCTTTAGGAATAAAGATATCTCGATTAATTCGCTGATCATCTGGCATAACGAATGCGAAGGCTTCATGGTGTTCAATAACACCTACAACTTGAGTTACCGCACGTTGTACAACACGTTCGACTTCCCCTTCCATACGACCGCCTGCTTCGCTTTTGCTTGTAATGCGAATAAGGACGATATCACCATTCATCGCACTTTTCAAATCATTGGCATGAATATAGACATCTCCGTGTTCCTTGTCATCTGGAATTAGAAATCCAAAACCTTTAGCATGTGCCTGTATCCGCCCACTCAATAAATTCATTCGCTCTGGCACGCCATAACGCTCTGTCCGCGTTCTAAGAATCTTCCCTTCATCCTCTAATGCAACAAGCATTTTCAGAAAGTTTTTGAAATCTGTAGCTTCACTAATTGCAAAATGCTGTTCTAATTCTTGATATGTCATCGGTTTATAGGCTATTTCTTTCATAAATTCGAGTAATTGACTCTCGTTCACCATAAACTTTCCCCCTTATTCTTATATCATCATACTGTTAAGTATACACCATATGTGATTAAATCAATCTTAAATATATGTAAGATACCAACAAAAAAAAGCGAGGGAATCCCTCGCTTTTCAATGCTCTAATTATGCATTTAAGAAATACGATACTACTAACGCCAAAATAAAGAAACCTGCAGCTAAAGCCACAGTTAGACGCTCCAAAAATAGGTCTAAACCACGAGCCTTTTGTTTACCGAATAAATGTTCAGCACCACCAGTGATTGCACCAGTAAGTCCCGCGCTTTTACCTTTTTGCAGCAATACTGCTCCAATCAAACCAAGCGCAAAAACAATTAACAAGATTTTCAAAGCAACATCCATTTCTTCCACCTCCAGCATAGCCAATCCATACAAAAATAGATAATATGATTCTAACATAAATTAGGCGCTGTTACAATAGGACTGGTTACGATTGGAATTGATATTGTAGTGGTACTTGTCGCTTTTGAAGTTGTTCTTTTACAAAATGATAGTTATGCCGAGCATGCTCTAGTTCGTGTTCATTATCAAATTGTTGATCGATATATAATATTTTCTCCTCAAGATGAGGCAAGCGATGTAACTGCCTTGCATAATCAATTTTACCTTTTCCAAGATTACAATCTTTTCTTCCATAAGTCACATCTCGCAAATGAATTAAAGGGGATCGTTCCTCATAATCTCGGTATATTTGAAAAGGATCTAATCCCGAGATATAAATAGAGCCAAAATCCAGCTCTAACTGTAATTGATCTTTGTCGAATGGTCCAACGAGCTGTTCAAGTATAAATTCACCATTGATTTTTTTGAATTCCCTTGAATAGTTATGAAGAACTAGCTGCAAATCATTCTTTTTCGCAACCGAGATACAAGTACCAATTAAATGTACAAGATATTGGATTTCACTCTCTTTAAATTTTTCACTAATCGGAAGCCAAGGAATAACAACATATTTCGCACCTACTTCTGCTGCATACTCAGCAGACTTCTCGAAATCCTCAACAATTTTTTCTTCATCATAAATTCGTAATGGAACGTGAACCGATGGAATTACAAGATTAAGACGTTTAACATTTCTTCTAATCTGCTGAGCTGAATATGTATAATATCCAGTCATCTCCACAGCTTGATAGCCGATGTTCGCAATTTCCTCTAACGTTTTCTCCATATCATATTCTGCAAGCTGGCTCATCGAATACATTTGCATACCGATTATTGGACCTTGTTTTGTTGCAATCTTTGATTCACTGTTAGGTTCATTCTTTGAATCATTGTTAGGTTCATGTGTTGACTCATTTTTTGTTACATTATTGGACTCATTGTTTTCTTTACTATTTGGTTTATTCATTGAACTATCGCCCACTCATCTGTATTTATTACGTTCATTATTGCCTAGAGTGGTCTGTTTCATGTGTCAGCAACAAAAAAAGGGAGGCACTCCCTCATCCGTTAAGATGTAAGAAGTACTTCCCTATTTATAATAAGTTATTGGATTAACTTATTTGAATTTTTTCAAGTTGTAGAATGCTGTTTTACCAGCGTATTGAGCTGTAGAACCAAGTTGATCTTCGATACGAAGCAATTGGTTGTATTTCGCAACACGGTCAGTACGAGAAGGAGCACCAGTTTTGATTTGTCCAGCGTTAGTCGCAACAGCAATGTCAGCGATTGTACTATCTTCTGATTCACCCGAACGGTGAGAGATAACAGCTGTATAACCAGCACGTTTAGCCATTTCGATTGCATCGAAAGTTTCAGTCAATGTACCGATTTGGTTAACTTTAACTAGAATTGAGTTACCAACGCCTTTTTCGATACCATCGTATAGACGCTCAGTGTTAGTAACGAACAAGTCATCACCAACCAATTGTACTTTGTTACCAAGTTTTTCAGTAAGAAGTTTCCAACCTGCCCAGTCATCCTCATCAAGACCATCCTCGATTGAGATAATTGGGTATTTATCAACCCAAGAAGCAAGAAGGTCAACGAACTCTGCAGATGTAAAGGATTTACCTTCACCAGCAAGAACGTATTTACCATCTTTGTAGAACTCAGTAGCAGCTACGTCCATACCTAGGAATACATCTTCGCCTGCTTTGTAACCAGCACGCTCGATAGCTTCAAGAATTGTAACAATTGCTTCTTCGTTAGAACCAAGGTTTGGAGCGAATCCACCTTCGTCACCAACAGCTGTGTTAAGACCTTTGTCATGAAGAACTGCTTTAAGGTTGTGGAAGATTTCAGCACCAATGCGTAGAGCTTCTTTGAAGCTTTCAGCACCAACAGGAAGAACCATGAATTCTTGAACGTCGATGTTGTTATCAGCATGCTCACCACCATTGATGATGTTCATCATTGGAACTGGCAATACTTTAGCGTTGAATCCACCAAGATATGTGTAAAGAGGTACATCAAGAGCGTCAGCAGCTGCACGAGCAGTAGCCATAGATACTGCAAGAATAGCGTTAGCACCTAGCTTAGCTTTGTTATCAGTACCATCTAATTGAATCATTTTACGGTCGATAGCAACTTGATCAAGAGCGTCAAGACCGATAATTTCTGGAGCAATGATTGAGTTAACATTGTCAACAGCTTTCACTACACCTTTTCCTAGGTAACGAGATTTGTCGCCATCACGAAGCTCAACAGCTTCGTATGCACCAGTAGATGCACCGGATGGAACGATTGCGCGGCCTTTGCCACCAGATTCAAGAGAAACTTCTACTTCTACAGTAGGATTACCACGAGAGTCAAGAACTTCGCGTGCGTATACGTCAACGATAATAGACATTAAGTTACAACTCCTTTAGGTTTTTAATTATTATTTAAATACTTTATATCTATATTGTACATGTTTTGGTACTACTTAATCAATGTAGAACCTGTCATTTCTTCTGGTTTTGCTACTTCAAGCAATGAAAGCATCGTAGGAGCGATATCAGCTAAGATTCCGCCTTCACGTAATTGCACATCATTAGAAGTCACGATAAATGGAACTGGGTTTGTTGTATGAGCCGTATGAGGACGACCATTTTCATCAAACACCATATCAGCATTACCATGGTCAGCAGTAATTAGACATACGCCACCTTTGGCAAGAACAGCGTCTACTACTTTACCAACACATTCATCTGTAGCTTCTACCGCTTTAATTGTCGGCTCAAGCATACCAGAGTGACCAACCATATCTGGATTTGCAAAGTTAATAATAATAACATCATGCTTGTCTGATTCAATCTCACGAACAGTAGATTCTGCTAGTTCATAAGCACTCATCTCAGGCTGCAAATCGTAAGTCGCAACTTTTGGAGAGTTAATCAAGACACGAGTTTCACCAGGAAGCTCTTTATCACGACCACCACTGAAGAAGAACGTGACATGCGGATATTTTTCAGTTTCAGCTGTACGTAGTTGTTTCAAGTTGTTTTGCGCCAATACTTCACCAAGCGTATTATCAAGGTTTTTCGGCGAGTAAGCAACTAGTCCTCCAACGGTTTCACTGAACAGTGTCAAACATACATAGAATAGATCCTTCGGCAATTTCTCACCGCGATCAAATCCAGGGAATTCTTCATTCGTAAATACTTGAGAAAGCTGGATTGCACGGTCAGGACGGAAGTTGAAGAAGATCACAGAATCTCCAGTTTCAACTAGACCAACAGGGCTACCATCTTCTTGTAGCATTACGGTAGGTACGAAGAATTCATCATAAACATTGGCAGCGTAAGAAGCTTTAACAGCTTGCAAAGCATCTGTTGCAGAAGGACCATCGCCATACACCATAGAACGATAAGATTTCTCTACACGCTCCCAGCGCTTGTCACGGTCCATTGCATAGTAGCGACCTTGCAGTGTTGCGATTTTACCAACGCCTACTTCTTGGATTTTCGCTTGTAATCTCTCAACATAGCCAAGTCCGCTATCTGGAGATACATCGCGACCATCTAGGAAAGCATGAATATATACTTCAGAGAAATCATTACGTTTCGCCATATCAAGCAAAGCAAATAGATGCTCGATATGACTGTGCACACCACCATCGGATAACAATCCGTATAGGTGAAGTTTTTTGCCATTTTCTTTGGCATGAAGCAATGCTTTAAGCAATGTTTCATTGTCATAGAAATCGCCATCACGAACGGATTTCGTAATACGAGTTAAATCTTGATATACAATACGTCCAGCACCGATGTTTAAGTGACCTACTTCAGAGTTACCCATTTGGCCCTCTGGTAGTCCTACTGCTTCACCACACGCTGTTAGCGTTGTATTCGGGTATTGAGTCAAATAACGGTCGTAGTTCGGCTTATTAGCTTGTGCCACGGCGTTACCAACAACATCATTACGAAGACCGAAGCCATCCATAATAATAAGTGCTACTGGTTTGCGATCAGCCATCTTACTTGGCCCCCTCGACAAGTGCGATATAAGAAGTTGGCTCAAGACTTGCGCCACCTACTAGTGCTCCGTCGATATCAGCTTGACCCATATATTCCGTTACATTTTCCGGTTTAACACTACCGCCGTATTGAATACGAACAGCATCAGCAGTTGCTTGATCATACAATTCAGCAACAACGCTACGTACATAACCGATAACTTCTTGAGCATCAGCGGAAGTTGATGATTTACCAGTTCCGATTGCCCAAATTGGTTCGTATGCAATAACGATGTCCGCTACTTGAGCTGCAGATAGACCTTGAAGCGCAGCTTCAGTTTGAACTTTACATACATCTTTCGTAGTACCAGCTTCACGCTCTTCAAGCTTTTCACCAATACATACGATGGGTACAAGGCTATGTTTAATCGCAGCATGAACCTTTTTGTTAACTGTTTCATCAGTTTCAGCGAAATATTGACGACGCTCAGAGTGTCCGATCAATACATATTTCACGCCAAGATCTTTCAACATTACACCACTGATCTCGCCAGTGAATGCGCCGTTATCTTCAAAGTGAAGGTTTTGCGCGCCGATAGCAATAGATGTGCCTTTAGCAGCTTCAACAAGTGCTGGTAAATTTGTAAATGGTGCACAAATCACGCTTTCCACTCCAGCAACTTCAGCTTTACCTTTAATAGCATCGAAGAAAGAAACCGCTTCTGAAATCGTTTTGAACATTTTCCAGTTACCTGCAATAATAGGTGTTCTACTCATCATATACCCTCCTAAAAACTTTTCATGGCTTCACGATTCACTTCTCAGTTAATGAAAAGTTACTTCGAAAGCATACGCTAAAACTTTTCATGGCTTCTCGGTTCACTTCTCAGTTAATGAAAAGTTACTTCGGAAGCATAGTCAAAACTTTTTCATGGCTTCTCGGTTCACTTCCCGGTTAATGAAAAGTTACTTCGAAAGCATAGTCAAAACTTTTTAGCGTTCGATATACTTAGCCAGTATATGAAAAGTATATCGAACGCTTATGTTAGAACATTACGTTCTTATTTATCGTTAAGAGCTACTACACCTGGAAGAACTTTACCTTCCATGAACTCAAGGGAAGCACCGCCACCAGTTGAGATGAAGTTCATTTGATCTGCAAGACCGAATTTCTCAGCTGCAGCTGCGGAATCTCCACCACCGATTACTGTGTAAGCATCAGTTTCAGCTGTTGCTTTAGCTACTGCTAGAGTACCATGAGAGAATGGCTCGATTTCAAATACGCCCATAGGTCCGTTCCATACTACTAGCTTAGAGTTTTTGATAACTTCAGCGTAGATTTCACGAGTTTTAGGACCGATATCGATACCTTCCATGTCAGCTGGGATGCTGTCTATGGAAACAATTTTTGTATTAGCTTTAGCACTGAATTCATCAGTTACTACAACATCAACTGGTAAGTATAAGTTCTTGCCAGCAGCTTTTGCTTTTTCAATGAATTCAAGTGCAAGATCAAGTTTACTGTTATCAAGAAGAGATTGACCGATTTCATGACCTTGAGCTTTGAAGAATGTATAAGAAAGACCGCCACCGATAATAATGTTATCCGCGATTTCGATCATTTTTTCAATAACTGCAATTTTATCTTTAACTTTAGATCCACCAACGATTGCTGTGAACGGACGAGCTGGATTGTTAAGCGCTTTGCCTAGCACATCCAATTCTTTCTCCATAAGCAAACCAGATACAGCCGGTAGGAAGTGAGCGATACCCTCTGTTGAAGCATGTGCACGGTGAGCAGCACCGAATGCATCATTTACGAATAGATCAGCAAGATCAGCAAATTGTTTTGCTAGTTCTGCATCATTTTTCTCTTCACCAGCATTGAAACGAACATTTTCAAGCAACATTACATCACCATTGTTCATATCAGCGATAAGTGCTTTAACAGCATCGCCAACTGACTCATTAGCTTTAACAACTGGTTTGCCAAGTAACTCAGCAAGACGAACTGCACTTGCAGTATGACGAAGCTCTTCAACTATTGCGCCATCAGGGCGACCAAGGTGACTAGCAAGAATAACTTTAGCACCATTTTCAATTAGGAAATTGATTGTAGGCAATGTCTCGCGAATACGTTTGTCATCTGTAATTTTTCCATCTTCAAGCGGAACATTATAATCTACACGAACAAATACTCGTTTTCCAGTTACTTCGATATCACGTACACTTTTCTTATTCATTAGACGTTCCTCCGCACCATTTATATTGTCTATAGCTTAGAACCACAAAACCTAGTCATGCTAATATTGTTGAAACTTCACGACACGATTATATATAAAGAGCGGAAACAATATCACTGTTTCCGCTCTTTGATATTGCTCAAATATTACTTAATAAGTTTTGCGAAATGTTCAACTGTGCGAATCAATTGAGATGCGTATGACATTTCATTGTCGTACCATGCTACAGTTTTAACCAATTGTTGGTCGCCAATAGTTTGAACTTTAGTTTGAGTTGCATCGAATAGAGAACCGTTAGTAATACCGATAACGTCAGAAGATACGATTTCGTCTTCTGTGTAACCGAATGATTCGTCAGCAGCAGCTTTCATAGCAGCATTAACTTCATCAACAGTTACTTTTTTGTTCAACACAGTAACAAGTTCAGTTAGAGAACCAGTTGCTGTTGGTACACGTTGAGCTGCACCGTCAAGTTTACCGTTAAGTTCAGGAATTACTAGACCGATTGCTTTAGCAGCACCAGTTGTGTTAGGGATGATATTTTCAGCCGCTGCACGAGCACGACGGAAGTCACCTTTAGGGTGTGGAGTATCTAGTGTATTTTGGTCACCTGTGTAAGCATGAATAGTTGTCATAAGACCTTGAACGATACCGAATTGGTCATTAAGAACTTTAGCCATAGGAGCTAGACAGTTAGTAGTACAAGAAGCACCAGAGATAACCGTTTCAGTACCATCAAGAATTTCATGGTTAGTGTTATAAACGATAGTTTTCATATCGCCTGTAGCTGGAGCAGAGATAACAACTTTTTTCGCTCCACCTTTAAGATGTTTTTCAGCACCTTCTAGAGTTGTGAAGAAACCAGTACATTCTAGAACGATATCAACGCCAAGCTCGCCCCAAGGTAGTTCTTCTGGGTTACGGTTAGCAAGAACTTTAACTTCTTTGCCATTAACTTTGAAGAAGCCGTCATGCACTTCAACTTCGCCATCGAAACGGCCTTGAGTTGTATCATATTTAAGCAAATGAGCAAGCATTTTAGCATCTGTCAAATCGTTAATTGCTACTACCTCAATACCTGCCACATTTTGAATGCGACGGAATGCCAAGCGACCAATACGTCCAAAACCATTAATACCTACTTTAATCATGAGTAAATCCTCCTAAGGTTAATTTGTTTTTGAAAAGATTTATATATTTGAGACGAGTGTAATAAATTACAGTTCGTCGTGATGCCGATTAGCTTCATAGTTCTCGATCATCCGCAACGCTGCCCCTTCATCAGTGACAAGTGCGTGATCATAACCAAATTTCATGATTGCATCAATAGCTTCAGCTTTGCTAGCACCGCCAGCAACTGCTATCAACACTTCAGTTTGAGCAATATCCTCAAGCCGCATACCTACTGTTTTCATTTTGTAAATGGGTTCACCATTACGATTAAAATAAAAACCGAATGATTCGGCCATTGCACCTTCGTCTTGCATAGCCTGCAATTCTTTAGGATCGGTCTTTCTTCGTCTCGCCATTACAATAGCGTCACCAATGCCATGCACAATAATTCGTGCATTTCGAATAACTTCAACAATTTCTTTAATGGAAGGTTCTTGAATGATCGATTCATACGCGTCAGAGCTAATATGATCGGGCACATGTAGTAATCGGTAATGTCCACCAGTCCGTTTCGCCAGCATAGATGCGATCGTGTTCGCTTGATAATCCAAGCTTTCACCAAGACCTCCACGCGCCGGTACAAATACAATATCTTTGATGGAATTGGGTAAGCTCATGTACTTGGCAACCTGTGCAGTTGTCGTTCCACCTGATACCGCGATAACATCTCCAGAACGTATTGCTTGCTTCAGCAACTGGCTTGCTGCACGACCCAATTCACGCTTTGCAATTTCTGATTGTTCAGAATCGCCAGTAACGACAATAACCTGCTTTAACCCATACATCGACTTCAGCTTGTCTTCAATTTCTGAGCTACGAAACACTTGATCGCCAAGTTGCTCCATTTCTTCAAGCACTTTCTTGCCGTCTTCGCTTAATTGCATGCCAGAAGATTGAATAATTAGAAGTCCTTGTTCTTTCAACAGCTCCGTTTCAGCTCGTAGCACTCGTTCGGTCATCGATAACGTTGTTGCTAACGCACGTCGACCAATTGTTCCTGCAAGCATCACTTGCTGCATAATTTTATATCGCTTTCTCATGACATCCAAAAGCTCTGGTACTAACTGTCTTTGCAGTTCAATAAGCTGACGCATAAATACCATCACTCCATCGGAAAGAGTCCACGTGTACCACATACAACATTACTCTAGAACTCATTGGACATTTTCTGTCCCTGTGGTGTGATTTAAGTCCCACCTTTAGTTTACCTAATATTTTGACGTACTGCAAGTGCCGTTTCTTCATGTAAGCGATTGCCAGAATAATTTATTTGAATTTTAAACTTGCTTCGCTTCCTATTATCCCATATAATCGACAATGTCATCTTAAATTAGCGCCCGTGGTCCAATGGATATGACGTAGGCCTCCGGAGCCTGAGATCTAGGTTCGATTCCTAGCGGGCGCGCCAAACCTTCTACTTATAGCCTGTACAAGAGAATTTTCTTGTACGGGCTTTTTTATTTTTATAATCATGCTACTATCATTTTATACATAAGCTAATGTAGGATACCGATACGTTTACTCGCCATTTATTATGTTTAATGACTACCAATATAGGTAACAATGGTGAAGTGGAAATAAAGTCTGACTATCTTTGACTTTTAATTAAAATTCTATTATGATATTTACACAACATAGTTGTGATGTGGTGTTGTACTTAGTAGTTCATGAAAAGTTTAAGTCGATGCTTGCGACGCTACTTTTCATTTACAAGAAGTTGTATCAGGTAATTCATGAAAAGTTTTAGGAGGATTGGTGAAAATGAACTTTGTACCAATGGTTATCGAGCAAAGTAATCGCGGAGAACGTTCTTATGATATTTATTCTCGACTTCTGAAGGATCGCATCATCATGCTTGGATCTGGTGTCAACGACGTCGTTGCCAATTCCATTATTGCGCAAATGCTTTTCTTAGCAGCCGACGACCCAGAGAAAGACATTCATCTATACATTAATAGTCCAGGTGGCTCTATCACTTCAGGTATGGCTATCTACGATACGATGCAATATATTAAGCCTGATGTATCTACAATTTGCGTAGGTATGGCAGCATCTATGGGTGCATTTTTACTTACTGCTGGAGCGAAGGGCAAACGTTTTGCACTTCCGAACAGCGAAGTTATGATTCATCAACCGCTTGGTGGTGTTGAAGGTCAAGCAAGTGATATCGCTATTCGCGCTAACCGCATCATTAAAATGCGCGAGAAATTGAACGGTATTCTTGCAGAACGTTCTGGCAATCCGATTGAACGTCTTGAAAAGGATACTGATCGCGATTACTTCATGAGCGCTCAAGAAGCACTTGAATACGGTTTGATCGATAAAGTTATCGAACGCATAGATTAATGCCTACAGCTTTGTAACGCTTATCTAGAGACGATAGTGGTTGATCCACATTGAACATTTTTTGTTCTAGTGAACCAACCACTGTCGTCTTTTTCATTTGATATTTTTCCATATATTTCTTATTCGTGATTTTTGTCACATACATTATAAGCTGTTCACAATATGATAAAGATATCATCAAATAGATTTTGCTTACTTGGAGGAATTCTATTATGGAAACAGAAGCATTAGCTCAAATTGAACAACTAGCTGCAAAAAAACTATCTATTTTCAAACAGGATAAATTCCGTTCCTTATTGAGATCAATTATGGCAAGTATGTTTATTGGATTTGGTGTTATTGCAGCCTTTAAGACGGGATCTCTCTTCTATCAAGTTGAATCACCGTTTGCATACCCTGCTGCAGCATTGATATTCGGTATGGCTATTATTCTAATCTACTATGCTGGTGGAGATCTATTTACAGGTAATACATTTTATCTTAGCTATGCTGCATTACGTCGTAAAATGACTTGGATAGATACGTTAAAAATGCTATTATCCAGCTATATAGGAAATATTGTTGGTGCAATTCTGTTCGCAATACTCGTTTGGTTAACACAGCTTTTTGCTGATGTTAATGTGAATACTTTTCTACTGGAAGTTGCTCACAAAAAAATTGATGCTTCAACAATTGAAATTTTTTTTCGTGCTATCTTATGTAACTGGCTTGTATGTTTAGCATTTTTCATTCCATACTTTATGAAAACTGATGGAGCAAAAATGTTCGTCATGGTATTGTTGGTATTCAGCTTCTTTATCGCTGGATTTGAACATAGTATCGCAAATATGTCTGTTTTCGCTATATCTATAGCAGCCCAAGGCTGGGGAGTACTTAGCATCGGAGATATACTACACAACCTCATCCCTGCAACATTAGGTAATATAATGGGCGGCAGTGTACTTATGGCCACGTTCTATTATTATCTCAACAAACCTTATTTCAAAGAGAGTGGGGAATAACTATGAAAACACGTAAACTTGTTATGATCGGCACAGGTGCAGTAGGCTCTACAACGGCATATACGCTATTGCTTCGCAATCGCGTCGATGAACTCGTTCTTATCGATGCTAATCACGCAAAAGCAGCAGGTGATGCACTAGATATGAATCACGGAATGCCATTTGTAGGCGGAGCAAAATTATGGGCAGGTACTTATGCTGATTGCGTAGGTGCGGACATTATTATTATTACTGCAGGCGCGGCACAAAAGCCTGGTGAATCTCGTACAGATCTTTTGCAACGTAATGCAGATATTTTTGATAGCATCATTAAACAAATATTACCGTATAACCAAGAAGCGATTCTGCTTATCGCAACAAATCCAGTAGATATTATGAGCTATGTAGCACTGAAGAAATCTGGTTGGCCAGTTCATCGTGTCATCGGATCTGGTACATTGCTAGATAGCGCAAGATTCCGTTACTTGCTGGGTAAAGAATTGAATATCGATCCTCGTAGTGTACATGCACATATTATTGGCGAGCATGGTGATTCTGAACTTCCAGTATGGAGCTTAGCTAACGTTGCAGGAGTAGATCTCGAGCTTCATGATGATACGAAGCAAATTATTTTCACGAATACCCGCGACGCTGCTTATGAGATCATCGAGGCAAAGGGCTCTACTTACTATGCCATTGCACTCGCGATTGATCGGATTGTAACGGCCATCTTTGATGATGAGGGTGCAGTATTGAACGTATCTACATTATTAGATAATTATTGCGGTGTGTCTGATGTCTATCTAGGCGTTCCATGTATCGTTGATCGCAGCGGTGTTCGTCAACCACTTGAGTTGAATTTAACTCCTGAGGAGCAACAATTATTTGAGAAATCTGCCAATAAGCTTAAAGGCATGATTGATAGCTTGAATCTTGAACTTGATTACAACAAAATGTAATTGATCATTATAGTTTCACCATGTACAAAAGTCTGCATGAAGGGAGCAAATCGCTTCCCCTTCTCATGCAGACTTTTTACTTTTTACTTTTTACTAAGTAATGATCCATCCCTTAACCAAAGCAAAAAGGATACCTGTTTATATCCGCGAATGCGAATATAATCAAGTATCCTTCTATAACTTTCGATCATATGACTGTACATACAAAGTTCATATCGAAAATCAATCATAATGAGCTTATGCCACATCACTATTGATTTTCTAATTCTTCTTTGCTTACTAATGCAATTAGGCCATTAACTGCTTGTTCAGCATCTGAACCTTCGGCACTAATTGTAATTTCCGTACCAGAGCTTATTGCAAGACTCATAATACCCATAATCGACTTTGCATTCACTTTTTTATCGTCCTTCTCAACAAATACCTCGGAGGAAAATTTGTTTGCTTCTTGCACAAATAATGCCGCTGGTCTTGCGTGTAGTCCTGTTTTTAGACGAACAACAACTGGAAGCCTTGCCATGGTAAACATACCCCCTATATAATTGAATCACTAATTCATTCATTCACAATCGTTCATAATTAAAGCTTTACAAATTATTATACCATTTTCGCACTGTTTCTACTAGGATAAAGTTGAACCATTTCGTATTTTATCAGCAAGTTCGTCTATTTTGCGTAAACGATGATTAACACCCGACTTACTTACTTTCACTTTAAGCATCTCTCCAACTTCCGTTAAGTTCAGATCAGGATGCTGTAAGCGTACTTCAGCTACCTCACGAATTTTATCAGGTAAGTTTTCAAGACCAAATTCTCTTTCAAGAAGCTTTATATTATCGATTTGTCTTACCGCAGCACCAATCGTTTTGTTCAAGTTAGCAGTTTCACAATTGACGATTCGATTCACTGAGTTACGCATATCACGCATAATCCTTACGTCCTCAAATTTGAATAAGGCTTGATGCGCACCGATTATGTTAAGCAACTCAATAATTTTCTCGCCCTCTTTGATGTAAAAAATAAACCCCTTTTTGCGTTCAATGCACCTGGCATTCAAATAAAATTTATTAGCAAGATCGACTAATGACTTACAATGTGCTTCATACATCGATGATATCTCTAGATGATAGGAAGATCCTTCTGGATTATTAACTGAACCACCGGCTAGAAAAGCTCCTCGTAAATAAGAACGCTTGCAGCAATTCTTCTTAATAATATCTTTATCTATCTCTGAGGTAAACATAAATCCTTCAGACACAATTTTCAACTCACTCAATATTTCTTGCACGCGCTCAGGCATCCGAACAATATAAACATTATTCTTTTTCAAGCGCATTTTTTTACGAACAAGCAATTCGACGTGTACTTCAAAGTGCTTCTTCACGAGTGTATATATTCTACGAGCAATCGCAGCGTTTTCCGTTGAAATATCTAATACGACCTTGCGGCTCGATAAACTGACAGATCCGTTCATGCGCATAAGAGCTGCTAATTCTGCTCTTTCGCAACAGTTATCTGTCTGAATCATCGTTAATTCCTTCTTGGTCTGTGCCGCAAAAGACATTTCATCTCACCTCTTTCTAAGCATCCAGTTCTCAACTAGTTTGTAAATATGATGGCTTAATCGCTCCGCATCATGTCTTAAAAACGTACGGAATAATACGAGTTGATCCGCAATAACATGATAACCTCGCTTTGTTACTTCATCAATGTCTAGTTGCACTGCTTTTGCACCTATCTCCGCGTATTTACTTTCTACGTGAGGAGGTATTTCACCATTATTTACAATAACATAATCGAACAAATGATGACCAATATGATCGTAGATCGCATCTAGATGATCACTAACAGAATAGTTATCAGTTTCACCTGGCTGTGTCATAACGTTACAAACGAATAATTTTACTGCTGCTGATTCTACAATAGCTTGCGCTAGCTTAGGAACCATTAGATTCGGCATGATGCTAGTGTAAAGACTTCCTGGACCGATAAGAATCGCATCCGCCTGTTTGATTGCTTCAACAGCATCTGGCAGTGGCTCGACATCCTGCGGTTCTAGAAAGACACGCTTAATAGCTCCACCAGCTTTTGGAATCATCGATTCACCAGTAATAATCGTCCCATCTTCCATCTCAGCCTTCAATACAATTGCACCATTGGCAGCAGGCAATACCGTTCCTCTTACAGCTAGAACTTTACTAAGCTGCTTCACGCCCGTTACAAAATCACCAGAAATATCCGTCATCGCTGCTAACATTAGATTACCCAAGCTATGGCCCGCTAATCCTGTCCCTGATGTAAAGCGATATTGTAATACGTCCGTTAGTAATGGCTCCGCATCTGCCAACGCCGATAACACATTTCGAATATCTCCAGGTGGAGGGATATGTAGTTCATTCCGTAGAATACCAGAGCTACCACCATCATCAGCAACAGTAACGATCGCTGTAATATCTAAAGGCTTTTCTTTCAGCCCTCTTAACATAACCGATAAGCCAGTTCCTCCACCAATTACAACTATTTTAGGGCGTCCGACATCCTTCTGCACGATAAGCATGCTCTCCTCTCATTACTGCCTGTCGCGCTCTGAATCACGATGACTAACTCGAATCTGTTCTGAATCTTTAAGTTTCAAAGCCGTACCTAAGTACTCAGATATAGCTACTGAGCGATGCTTTCCACCCGTGCACCCTATTCCGATTACGATCTGACTTTTTCCTTCATCATCATATTGAGGAATAAGATATTCTAACATATCTACTAATTTCCCCAAAAACTTTTGCGTTTCTGGCCATTTCATGACGTATTCGAATACATCAGGATGTTTGCCAGTGTTAGGACGAAGCTCATCAATATAATGTGGATTCGGCAAAAAACGTACATCAAATACGAGATCTGCATCCAGTGGTATACCGTATTTGAATCCAAAAGAAGTAATATTTACCGTTAAAGATTTGGATTGCATCTGACCAAAATGATTAATAATACGTTCCTTCAGCATGGCCGGCTTCAGATCGCTAGTATTAATAACTAATGAAGCTTTTCCTTTCAAATCCTCTAACAATGTTCGTTCTGCGCGTATACCTTCTAATGGCATACTATGCTGAGACATGGGATGTCTACGTCTACTTTCCTTATAGCGCTGAATAAGTGTTTCGTCCTTCGCATCTAGAAATAAAATTTCAGAATTAATTGTATGATGCTCACTTATATAATCAAGCGATTCAGATAGAGATGTAAAAAATTCTCGACCACGCAAATCGATAACTAAAGCTACTTTGCCGATTTTTCCATTGGACTGCTCGATCAATTCAGCAAATTTTGGAATAAGCACTGGTGGTAAATTGTCTACGCAGAAAAAGCCTAGATCCTCTAAGCTTTGAACCGCAATTGTTTTTCCTGCACCAGACATCCCAGTAATAATAACAAGTTGTGACAAAGTCGTTGTCGCTCCCACCTAGCAACACCTACTATCCTCTTAGAATTAGACCAGCAGCGCCAACTACACCAGCGTTATTTCCTAGCACCGCAGGTACAATCTTAACACTGGTTTTCGAAGCTTCTTGCGTATATTTTTCAAATACTTCTTTAATCTGATCAAATAAGAAATCACCAGCTTTAGCAACGCCACCACCGATAATGTAATATTCTGGATTCAAAATAACGGACATCATTGCCATAGAACGACCAAGGTAATAAGCTGCGCGCGCAACGATACGCGTTGCTACTTCATCGCCTGCTTTCGCTGCATCAAGAACGTCTTTAGCCATAATTTCTTCAACATCTACTAGAGAAGTACGATCCCCGCGTGCAACGGCTTCCTTAGCCATACGAATAATACCTGTAGCAGAAGAAACGGTTTCGAGGCAACCCATTTTACTGCAGCCACATTGAATTGCTTCAAGATCCGGTACGATGGCCATATGACCGATCTCGCCGGCAACGCTTTGGAACCCTTCTACAATTTTACCGTCAATAATAATTCCACCACCAACGCCTGTACCAAGTGTATACATTACGCAATTGGCAATACCACGCCCCGCTCCAGCCCAAGCTTCTCCTAGCGCTGCAACGTTTGCATCATTGTTTACTCTTATTATTGTATTAAGCTCTCTCTCCAAAAAGCCTTTAAGATCAACATTATTTAGATTTAAATTCGGTGATTGCTTTATTATTCCATTAGGGATATCTAAGAAGCCTGCGATACCAATACCAACACCGCTGACTTGCTCCCATTCATAATCAGATTGTTCAACAATTAATTGGACGTACTGTGCAATATTATGAAGAATAGCATCTGATCCTTTGTTAACCTCTGTTGGTCCTTCATATGTTTGTAATAATGTACCTTCTGAATTACAAATTCCTAGCTTTACAGTTGTACCGCCAACGTCAACACCAACATAAATTTTTTCAGACATGACAAAGTCACCTCGTTCATAATATAAAGTTCCATTTCAACTATAAGCGTTGTAAACGCAATGGTCAAGCATCGTAAATTACCATCTAATATTACCATATTATAAACAGTAAAAGACTATTGCCTATGGATTTTCTCACATAGCATAGTCTTTTCAGCCGCTCGAATACTACTAGATTAAGGTTGCTGCTTGTTGCACTTCTTTCATGTCATCATCCAAGAATATGCCATTGATTTCATCTTTCTCTTCACTTCACATATTTCATCAATTTGTTTGACACGCTTGCTAACTGTAGAAATACTCGTGCCATAACGAAGGGCAACATCATGATACGTAACCGATCGATTGTACATTTTTGCAGTTAAATACTCTATCGCTGCAGCCCAAGCTTCAATTTTATTCAACTTCGGTGCAGTTCTGGAGCTTTTACTTAAGAAGTTAATCCACAACGTAATCATATCATGCTGCTCTATTACATTAAAATACTTTGCCGTTTTGGTAATGGCAAGTTGAGCAACTTCTTCCCAGTTCAGATCAGCATATATTAGCTCCGGAGATGGCATAGCAGGTACGCGCTCAGCTTCAACATTTATTTTTTGTCCACTAATCATCACGTGGAATGCTTCATTCACACCCATCGAACGAAGAACAAACATTGCAATTTGTTTCAAATAATCATCTTCATCCGGTAACAATAGAAACTGCCTCATCACTATAGCTACTTGTTCATCTGCATAAGACTCCATTGCTTGAATACTTTTCAGCTTTGCAGCGTAATTACCATGTTGCAGTGCCCAATAGAAAAATGCTTTCAACAATTGTGGTTCAATAGCTACTCCACGTTCAGAGGCCTGATGCTCCCATGCTGCCATTTGCTCTTCAACTGAATGATAAAAACTATAGGTAAGAGACGATTTCAATGGTTCATGCTTAATAATATTTAATAATTTCAAAAAATATTGCGGAATGGAGGATTGTTCATCCATCGCCTTATACATTTCCCAATATTTTTTGGCTACATCATACTTTGCAATATTACAAGCCGCTATAGCTGCAAAATGATAGACACAAGTATCTTTCTTCGCTTCGCCTTCTCTAATTAGCCGAGAAAAGTGACGAAGTGCAATCCGATGCTCCTTCAAAATGCCCATTGTAGTAGCCATCTTGAACGTGTGCTCTTGATAAAAGGGATCAATATTTTTCAACGTTTGCAGTAAAGCATGCAGTGCGCTTGTTTCACCTTCGTAATGATAGAACAATGCCAGATTGCAAAGTGCATGCAAGTTGCCAGGCTCCTCGATCAGAACTTCTTCAATCGCTTGTTTCCCTTCCGCTTTGAAGCCAACATAATAATACGCTAACGCCAAATTGTTACGTGCAGCAAGGAAATCAGGATTTTCTTTCGTTATCGTCTGAAGTAATTGGATAGCGTCAGCATACTGACCCTTCTCAAGCAACTCACGCGCGTGAATATGTTCATAGACGCCTGCCCTTGCTTTTACTTTCGTTATTGAAGTCGGTCGTTCAAGCTCTAGCTCAAGATATTCAATCATCTCTTCAGCTTCCTCTAAATATTGACCTTCCTCGTCTTTTTGCAAATATTGAATAAGCTCTCGTTCAGCATCTTCAAAAAACTCCATATTCGCAAAATTATTCGCCATGTAGAAATGACATTCCGTCATACTCGGATCTATTTCATCAATTACTTTTTGTAAAATGTGATTGGATTCACCGTATTTACCTATTTCCGATAATACACCGGCTATGTTGCAATAGTTAATAGGATTGCTTGGCTCATAATCGACGGCTCTTTGAAAATATTTGAGTGCCTTGTCATAGTGAAATCTATCCAAGGAGCGCAGTGCTCGCTCATAGAAAAAGTTAGCATCCATTTGTATCGATATAATGTTACGATTTTCTCCTACTACCTTTTTGTTTCTATTCATCAACAAGGCACCTCCTTCTTCTGTAGTGATTCGATTATAACATAGTCGCTCTTGAAAACTACAATTGGAAAACAAAAACCGCGGATGACTAGTCGTCCGCGGCTTATATGTTTAACTCATTTTTTTGAAACGCTGCTACTAGACACCATTATTTTTGAATAGTGTACTAATTGATCCACCATCCAAAATAATTTTCGTAGCTTCCGCTAATAGTGGTGCCACTGTCAGAATCTTGAAGCGATCTGGCGTATTTTCTGGTAAAGCAATAGTATCGGTTACGATCACTTCTTTGATACTAGGGTGATCTAATCTCGTAATCGCATTACCTGAGAATAACGGGTGGGTCGCACATACATACACATCTTCAGCGCCGTGTTCCTTCAAGCTTTCCACAACATTAACAATCGTACTACCAGTATCAATCATATCTTCAATAATGATTGGCGTCTGACCTGCAACATCACCAATAACATGAGTAATCGATGATTCATTGTGTGCCGTACGCTTTTTAATCATAATAGCAAATGATGTATCCAAATAGTTCGCTAGCTTTTCTGCTGTAGATGCACGACCAGCATCTGGTGAAACCACAACCGGGTTCTTAATATTCTTAGATTGTAGATAAGAACTAATAAGATCTAATGCCGTCAAGTGGTCAACTGGAATATTGAAGAAACCTTGAATTGCCGGTGCATGTAAATCGATTGTCACTACACGTGTAGCTCCTACAGTCGTTAATACATCAGCTAACATTTTAGCTGAGATTGGTTCGCGTGGAGCTGCTTTTCTCTCCTGACGAGCATAGCCATAGTACGGCATAATAATATTAATCGTACGCGCTGAAGCACGCTTCGCAGCATCGATCATAACTAGCAATTCTATGAAGTGCTCGTTGATCGGATGAGAAAAAGATTGTACTAGGAACACATCACAATTCCGAATCGTCTCTTCATAGTGGACATAAATCTCACCACTCTTAAAGCGGGAAAGTTTGATAGCCCCTAACGGTACACCAAGTTGTTCACTAATCTTTTGAGCTAGAGCGGGATTGGATGAACCCGAAAATATACGCACCTTGTCGCTTAACATGATACCCTCCTGAGCGTTTCAACCATATAAATTAAATGTAAACATGAGCTTACTTCTTGTCTTATTATACATTGATTTGTCAATAATTCAAAAAGAGATTAATACTTTTTTTCGACAATAATAAAAACTATCGCATTTTATTCGTTGTTTGCTTGCCTTCACGCGATTTTAGCTCGCTCATAATATCATCCCAAGATAGCCCACGCTCGCGCATTAACACCGAAAGATGGTATATAAGATCGGTCGCTTCTGAGCGTAATTCATCATTATCATCATTTTTCGTAGCGATAATAACTTCCGCACTTTCTTCGCCAATTTTCTTCAAAATTTTGTCGACACCTTTGTCGAATAAATAAGTCGTATACGTTCCTGCTGGACGCTCAGCATGACGCTGTGCAATAGTTTGCTCAAGCTGAGTCAGCATACTGAAACGGTCTTGCTTGACTAGTGCATGTTGTGCGCTTTGCTGATCAGCAATTTCAAGCTCATTCGTAAAGCAGCTATAGCTACCTGTATGACAGGCAGGACCCGACTGAATCACCTTAACAAGCAAAGTGTCACCATCACAATCATAAGACATACTTACAATACGTTGCTTATGCCCGCTAGTTGCGCCTTTATTCCATAGTTCATTACGAGAACGGCTCCAGAACCAAGTGTAGCCTGACTCCTGAGACAACGATAATGATTGTTCATTCATATAAGCAAGCATAAGCACTTCTTTACTTTGCGCATCCTGGACAACTGTGGGTACTAACCCGTTACTATCCCATTTAATATCGTTCAAACTCATCGTACCTCTACTCCTTTTGAACGCAGATCTTCCTTCACTTCAGCTATTGTCATTTCCTTGTAGTGGAATATTGTCGCTGCAAGCCCGGCATCTGCATTTGCTTCTTTGAATACTTCAGCAAAGTGCTCAACCTTACCCGCTCCACCTGAAGCGATAACAGGAATGCCTACCGCATCTGCAACAGCTTTTGTTAAGCCAATATCAAAGCCATCCTTCGTACCATCTGCATCCATACTTGTTAGCAATATTTCACCTGCTCCAAGTTCTTCAACCTTGCGAGCCCATTCAACAGCATGCATACCCGTCGGCTTGCGACCGCCATGTGTATATACTTCCCAGTCCTGCCATTCTTTATTATAACGAGCATCAATGGCAACAACGATACATTGCGCTCCAAATCGGCGTGACCCTTCCGTAATCAGTTCAGGTGTAAGCACAGCCGCCGTATTAATCCCGATCTTATCTGCCCCGGCGCGCAATATACGTGTCATATCATCAACACTTGATATCCCGCCACCAACTGTAAATGGAATTGTAATTTCCCCTGCCGTACGACGAACGACCTCAATCATCGTTGCACGTCCTTCTACAGAAGCTGAAATATCAAGAAATACTAGCTCATCAGCCCCCTCTTGATCGTACGTTGCAGCTAGTTCAACAGGATCTCCAGCATCACGCAAATTAACGAAATTAACTCCCTTTACAACACGACCATCCTTAACATCGAGACATGGAATAATTCTCTTAGCCAGCATCGTTACCCCTCCTATTTTTTTCTGCAACTTCCCGAGTTACCCAGCAACGTGTACGTTGCAAGTACACGAGCGACCATGGTTCTTGCTCGTGGCTTTTAATCTTTTGCACAAGTCTTTTAATCCCTTGCACGAGGCTTAAAATAAAAGTTCAAAAAGCGGGCTTTCAGAACCGAGCAGATGGAGAAAATTTTTGAAAAGCGGAAGCGCAAGTGTACGTTATTGGTACATGCGAACCGTATTTTCGGAAATTAGCTTCATATGCGATGTCGACTAAGCTACGATAGCATAATCATCGTTATCAAAGTCTGCTTTTTGAACTACCTATTGCTAAGAAGTTTTTTAATAATTGCATGCCCAGCTCACCACTTTTTTCGGGGTGAAATTGCATACCGTATATATTGTTTTTGCCGACGATTGCCGTTACCGGTCCGTAATAATCTCCAGTCGCTAGCAATTTGTCTTTATTAGTCGGTAGCACATGATACGAATGAACGAAATATACATGCCCTTCCGTTAAGTTATGAAACAATGGGGATTGCTGCAAAAACTGCAACATATTCCAGCCCATATGGGGAATTTTGAAATCCCCCTTAAAGCGAATAACTTCACCTTGCAGCAGACCAAGACCTGGATGTATACCATATTCCTCGCTCTGCTCAAATAACAATTGCATCCCTAGACAGATACCAAGCAAAGGCTTACCCGTTGCAGCAAACTGCTTTGTTACCTCAGCAAGTCCAGTCTCACGCAAATGCTGCATAGCATCACCATAGGCGCCAACTCCTGGTAATATAACAGCATCTGCAGACATAATCGCGTTAGCATCCCCTGTTACTACCGTTTCATAGCCCAGACGCTCAACTGCCTTACTTACAGAATGCAAATTACCCATCCCATAGTCAATAATTGCGATCATCGTTAAATCCCACTTTCTATCTAGGTAGAGCGTGTTCGCTCCATATTCGTCGCCAAATCATCTACGCAGTATTACATCGTGATCACAGTCGGATGTTTTGAGCTTCCTCTAATAAGGAATCTTTTTTCCTTATTCTCACTCTTCATCCCCTACAATAGGCTTCCAAAGAAGGTTCAAAAAGTGGGCTTTCAGAACCGAGCAGGTGAAACGCTACTTGAGAAAGGCGGAAGCGCAAATGTACGTTATTGGTACATGCGAACCGTACTTTCCAAGTAGCGCTTCAGATGCGATGTCGAATATGCTACGTCAGCATACCCATCGTTATCAAAGTCCATTTTTTGAACTTCCTTATTAAAGGATGCCTTTTGTGGAAGGAACTCCCTTTACCCTCGGATCAATACTAGTCGCTTCGTCCAATGCTCTTCCTAATGCTTTGAATATAGCTTCAATCATATGATGCGTATTAGAACCATAATGTACGATAACATGCAATGTAATCCGTGATTCTAGCGCGAATTTCCATAGAAACTCATGAACCAGATCAACCGCAAAGCTTCCTACTTGGGCAGCTGGATACTGGGCACGATATTCAAAGTGTGGGCGATTACTAATATCAACAATAACTTGCGCTAACGCTTCGTCCATTGGAACAAATACACTTGCACAGCGCTTAATACCGGATTTGTCCCCTAGCGATTGCAGCAATGCTTGACCAAGCACAATGCCGATATCTTCAACTGTATGGTGATCGTCTATTTCAATATCACCCCTTGCATCAACATTCAAATTGAAATGACCATGCTTCGTAAATGCATCAAGCATATGATTAAGGAATGGAACATCCGTCTGAATAGTTGATTCTCCTTGACCATCAACATTAAAGGCTAATTTAATATCTGTTTCTTTCGTTGTGCGAACAATAGAAGCTTCGCGAGTAGATTGTGCTGTCATCTATAATCATCCTCTTTCTATTATATGTTTGCTTTCAAGTAGGTTTATCCGTTCCATCCAAGTTAAGCTAGCTTACAGACGCTTTATATAGGCATCTACAAGCTAGCAAATAGGTTATTGTCTTTCTTTATTCAAACGCATTTCGATCGCGCGAGCATGTCCTTCTAGCCCCTCATGACGAGCAAGCGTCATAATTTTGTCTCCATTGCTCATTAACGCTTGTTTGCTATAGTAGATTAAGCTTGATTTCTTCAAGAAGTCGTCTACATTAACAGGAGATGAGAAACGTGCCGTTCCATTCGTTGGAATAATATGATTCGGTCCTGCGAAGTAATCTCCCACAGGCTCTGAACTGTACGGTCCAAGGAAGATCGCTCCTGCATTTTCAATAGACGCTAACAAGCTCATCGGATCTTCCGTAATAATTTCAAGATGCTCCGGAGCAAGCTGATTCACTACTTTAATACCTTCTTCAATGCTTTCTGTTAGTAACACAGCTCCATATTGATCAATGGAAGCTCGAGCAATATCATGACGCGGCAATGTCGCAAGCTGACGTTCCACCTCTTCAATAACCGCCTCAGCAAGCGCAACAGATGGCGTAACTAGAATAGCAGAAGCCATCTCATCATGCTCAGCCTGTGAAAGTAGATCCGCAGCAATATATTGAACATCAGCCGTATCATCTGCTAATACAACAATTTCACTAGGTCCTGCAATGCTATCAATATCGACAACGCCAAATACAGTACGTTTAGCTAGTGCAACATAAATATTACCTGGACCGCATATTTTATCAACTGGAGTAATACTTTCTGTTCCATAAGCTAATGCCGCAATCGCTTGCGCACCACCAACGCGATATAGTTCCTTTACACCCGCTTCCGCTGCCGCTACAAGGATATAAGGATCAATACCTTCCTTGCCGCCAGTTGACGGTGGAGTGACCATTACGATTTCAGGAACGCCAGCTACTTGCGCCGGAATGACATTCATCAATACAGATGAAGGATATGCTGCTTTACCACCTGGTACATAGACCCCTACCCGCTTCAACGGTCGCATAATTTGCCCTAACATCGTACCATCTGGTGACAGATCTATCCAAGAATTGCGCAGTTGCTTTTCATGGAATTTCCGGATATTGTGAGCTGCTTCACGTATCGCAATAAGAAAATCATCTTCGACATGAGCATAGGCAGCTTGAATTTCTTCATCGGTAACTCTTAGCTGCTGTGCTGTTAGTTTCACATGATCGAATTGCTCTGTATATTGTAATAATGCTTCATCACCACTAATTTTAATACCCGCTACAATTTGCTCTACCGCCGCATTTTGCTCTGGTGTGCCATATTCAACTTCTCGCTTTAAGCCAAATTGTTCAGGCTTTAATAATCGCATACTCATGTCATCATGCTTCCTTTCCACTCACAGTTAGTCTTATTATTATGTAGATACACTAACTGTAATGATACTATATATCACTTATTGATCATACTCTTTGCCTGCTAAATGATGAGTTAACCTCGTGCTGCTAACGTCTCTTGTAACAAATCACATAAGCTTTGAATACGTTCATTTTTCATTCTATAGCTCACACGATTGGCAATCAATCTACTTGTAATTTCGAAAATCTCTGTTTGCTCCACTAAACCATTCTCTTTCAATGTTTGGCCTGTTTCGACCATGTCAACGATGCGATCAGCAAGACCGATCATTGGAGCTAGCTCGATAGAGCCATTTAATTTAATAACTTCTACTTGCTGACCTAGCTCACGGAAATAGGCAGAAGCAACATTCGGATATTTCGTCGCCACTCGAGGATGAAACGTTTGCTTCCAATCTGGCAGGGCAATAACACTCATACGGCATTTCGCAATACCTAGATCGAGCAGTTCGTATACATCTCTATTTTCTTCCATCAATACATCTTTTCCGACAATTCCGATATCTGTTACTCCATATTCAACATAAGTCGGAACATCAACAGGCTTCGCCATAATGAATTCCATCTTCGCTTCGGGAAGTTCAATAATTAATTTACGAGTATCATCATATTCGGTCGGAATTGGTATCCCTGCATCGCGAAATAATTTGGATGCTTGCTTATAGATACGTCCTTTAGGCATGGCAACTCTTAGCACGTTTTCATGATTTCCGTTCATTACGCTTTCCCTCCTTCGCCCATATATGTCTTCACCGTAGTGTACGTTACGCCTTGGTATGACATCTCGCCGTCTAACGCAAATCCTGCCGGTAGCTCAGACACTTTACTAGTAATGACATACATTCCTTCACTTCTTAATGCTTGAGCTTGCTGCAGCGCTTCTAAGCGACCTTGCTCATCATATATAATTAACGTCTTGTCTGTTTGTTCCTCTTGTTCATTACCTAGTAATTCCAGTATTCGTGTTGTTTTCAAAGCAAATCCCGTTGCTGGAGCCGGTCTACCGAATTGCGATAACAAATTATCGTAGCGTCCGCCACTTACTACCGGGAATCCTAGATCTGCTGCATAGCCTTCAAATGTCATACCTGTATAATAGGAGAAGTCACCAATCATCGTCAGGTCAATGAGAACATGCTCACACACTCCATACGCTTCAAGCACTGCCCAAATCGCACATAGATGTTGAATAGCTTCTCTTGCTGTCTCATTACTGCTTACTGTTAATGCATGTTCACAAATTTCTTCTCCACCACGTAAGCGCAGAAGATCTGACAGCTCCTTGCGAACGGAATCCGTTAATTGTAGCCCATTAAGCTGATCTCTATAACCAACATAATCTCTACTTAACAACTTTTCCTTCAATGAAGCTTGATCCTCTAGACGATCCTTCAATGCCTCTTCAAGTAATCCGTTCAAGAAACCAACATGGCCAATCGCAATTTTGAACTTTTTCACACCTGCTGCTTTCAATGAAGCAATCGCTAATGCAACAACCTCAGCATCAGCCTCAGGCGAAGAATCTCCAACAAGCTCTACACCTGTCTGGAAAAACTCAGCTTCGCGACCCGCTTCTTCTTCAATCGTACGAAACACATTGGCATGATACGATAAGCGTAGTGGAAATTGCTGATCTTTCAGTAAAGAAGATACAACCCTTGCAATAGGTGCCGTCATATCAGAGCGCAGCACAAGCGTCGTACCGCGATTATTCAACAACTTAAATAGCTTCTCATCTGATGTTGAGCTTGCGACACCGACCGTATCGTAAAACTCAATCGTAGGGGTAATAATTTGCTCGTAGCCCCATCCTTCCATGCAATTCAATACTTTATGTTCAACTGCACGAAGTTTTTTCACAACACTCGGCAAATAATCCTTTAGACCAATTGGTTTTTCAAATACTTTAGGCTTAGACATATCCGTTCTCCTCAGTTCTTTATCATATTAAAGCGTTGCTATATTACCATGCTAACAAAATAAAGGTTTTTGCTATTTTAGCATGTAATAATAAGTAAAGTCAAGTGCATACAAATATACCCTTATCGCTACATCTGATGGTCAGATATTTGCAATAAGGGCATATCATTTACTCGTTCCTCTGCTTTGCTATTACGGTCATCGGATTACCACCTACAAAGCTATTGGGTACTACGTCTTTATGTACAAGCGAGCCCGCCGCTATAACAGCATTATCGCCGATAGTAACGCCTGGTAGTATCGTACAATTCGCACCAATCATCACATTAGCTCCAATATGCACTTCACCAAGGCGGTACTCTTTAATAAGATATTCATGCGTCAAGATCGTCGTATTGTATCCAATAATGCTATTGTTACCAACAGTAATCTTTTCAGGGAAAAACACATCCACCATTACCATTAACGCAAATGCAGTATGTTTCCCGACCTTCATACCTAATATGCGCCGATAGATCCAATTTTTCAGCGGAAGATGAGGGCAGTATCGCGCAAGTTGAATAGCTATAAAGTTACGAATAGATTTCCAATAACTCACTGTAGAATAGACCTGCCACAATGCATTAGGTCCTTCTACTGGATACCGAGTAATTTTCCGCAAATTAGTTAATCTCCAATCCTACTATCGCATAAAGATCGCGCATATCATGAATGACATATGTCGCTCCTGCTTCTTTCAACACCTGTTCGCCCTTCATAGACCAAGCTACAGCTACAGTATCTACTCCCGCATTAATGCCTGACAGTATATCTACCGTACTATCACCGACCATCAATGCTTTTTCCGGACCTACGCCTAGTAACGCTAATGCCTTCTCAACAGGCTCAGCATGAGGCTTAGCATTGACAACATCATCAATCGTAACGACTGCCCCCATATATTTGGCGATATCAACAAAGGCTAATCCACGATCCGTTGTTAAACGCATCTTCGTAGTTACTACACCTATCTTCACACCAGCAGTCTGTAGACGTTCCAGCACTTCTATTACATAATCAAAAGCCTTTACATACTCATCATGTAGACGCAAGTTAACTTCACGATAAGCCACAACAAGATGCTCGACGTCATCTAATCCTGAAAAACGTTTCATCTGATCTACTAACGGTGCTCCCATCGACGGAATAATATGATCCCGATTAAAATCATCAGCCACCGTACCTTGTAGCGCTTCAATAAATGATCTAATAATTAATTCATTTGTATCTAGTATTGTGCCATCCAAATCAAATAGCACAGTATCGTATGCTCTCATTTTATGCCATCCTTTAATCGTATCATTTGTGTTAATTATTCTCCGCCACCACTATCTCCACCTGATGAATCAGCTTGACTAACTCCATCAGAATGATGGTCTGCCTTCGAATCTGAACCTTGGTTATCAGTTTTCTTGGTTGAATCCGTTTTAGAATCAACTATAGCAGTTGTACTATCAGCTTTTTTCTTTGGTGATTTCTTTGTATCGCTATTTGTATTTGCTACTTGATCCACTCCTACAACAGCGGCTACCTTAGTACAAATAAGGGGATCATTGTAGTACGTAATTGATTTAATATTAAGACGGCGCACAACAATGAAAATAATTGCTCCTAGAACAAGCAGCAATGCTACTAACTGCGAACTACGAATATTTCCGTATGATGGTGACATATACCCTTGTTGGAATACAAGCTCCATCGGAGTCCACAAACCATTAATTAGATTAGCTAACCACGTTGGACCAACAAAGCCAAGACTATCTGTACGTAGCGCCTCTATGAAGAAACGACCAATAGAATACCAACCAATATACGTAGCGATTATTTCCCCTTCACGTAAGAAATTACGTCGACGAATGACAAACAATATCACTAGTCCCACTAAGCTCCATAACGATTCATACAAAAATGTTGGGTGTACAAATACACCTTCCTTAACAATATACATATGCTCTACAATAAAGCCCGGAATATGTAATGTATCTCTTAAAAATGATTCCTCTACTGGACCACCATAAGCCTCTTGGTTAACAAAGTTACCCCAACGTCCAATCATTTGACCAATTAATAGACCTGGTGCGCAAATGTCCGCAATTCTCCAGAAACTATATCCTCTTGCTTTGCTGAAGAAGTATCCACATATAAGCGCCCCTGCTACTGCGCCATAGATCGCAATGCCGCCTTCCCATATTTTGAATACATCCATTAAATTATCTTTATAATGATCCCATTGGAATGCTACATAATAAATCCGTGCAGCAATAATTGCAGTAGGGGCTCCTATTAATACTAAATCCATAAAAAAATCAGACTTAATTCCAAACCTTTTACCTTCTTGAACTATTAACAATAGTCCTGCAACTACACCTAAAGCGAGAATGACACCATACCAACGAATGACCAACGGTCCGATTTCTAGCATAATCGGATTTAGCACTAATTCCAACTACATTCACCCTTTCTAATCACCGTATTGCAATAACATTTACCTTCTAACTCAATCGTAATCTTCCATATCATCGGCAATCGTTTCCGTTAGCTTATTCGTAAATTGCAGGGCAGCATTGTAGCCCATACGTTTCAAGCGGAAATTCATAGCTGCTACTTCAATAATGACAGCGAGGTTACGTCCAGGTCTTACAGGTATTGTTACAAGTGGAACATGCGTCTCAATGATTTGTGTTTTTTCCTCATCAAGTCCCAAACGATCATATTGTTTATCCTGTTGCCAATTTTCCAGACGAATAACTAGTCCAATCCGTTTCTGTGTACGAACAGCACCAGCGCCAAACAAGGTCATTACATTGATAATACCTAATCCACGAATTTCCAGCAAATGACGAATAAGTTCAGGCGCTGTACCCGTTAGCTTACCATCTGAAGTTTGTCTAATTTCTACCGCATCATCAGCAATTAATCGATGTCCGCGCTTCACTAATTCTAGTGCAGTTTCACTTTTACCGATACCACTACCGCCAGTAATTAGCATACCTACACCATACACATCGACTAGTACACCATGAATGGTGGCAGTTGGTGCTAATTTATTTTCAAGAAAATCTGTAATGCGACTAGATAGAATCGTTGTTGCAATATTACTGCGTAATACAGGGATTTGAGTTTCATTAGAAAATTCAATAAGCTCAGCTGGTGCTTCCAAACCGCGAGAAATAAGAATACATGGTGTTTCTTCCAAACAAATTTTGCGCATACGTTCGCGTCTTTCTTCACTCGGAAGCATACTAATAAATGAAATCTCTGTACGACCTAATATTTGAATGCGCTCGATTGGGTGATAGTGAAAATAGCCAGCCATTTCTAAGCCAGGTCTATACAAATCATCTACGGTAATTAATCGTTTTAATCCATCTTCCCCCGATAGAACTTCCAGTTGGAAATGTCTAACAAGTTCAGCTACCTTTACTTTCTTCGGCATACTTATTTCCTCCTCCAATGACAATCCATAAACCATCATATATCATGTCTCAATGGTATAGCAAAAAGAGCCTAAACGCAATGTTAGGGCTCTTTACAATGGATAAAATATCCTAGAATATATAAAGCCTCACTGCAATAGTTTGCAGTGAGGCTTTAATAATAATTTAGCTTTCGAAAATGTTAAGTTCTGTTTCTTTATCGAACATATGAACTTTGTTCATGTCGATTGCAAGTTTAACTGTAGCGCCATCACGTAGAGTAGAACGACCATCTACACGAGCGATTACAGAATCAGTGCCGATACCGTTAAGGTATAAGTACATTTCATGACCAAGGTTTTCAGCAACTTCGATGTTAGCTGAAACGATAGTTTTTGGTGAAGCTTCTAGGAATACAGGCTCTTCATGAAGATCCTCCGGACGAATACCTAGAACAACTTCTTTACCAATAAATCCTTTAGAACGAAGTGTCGCTGCTTTACCTTCTGGAACAACTACATCTACACCACTAGCTTTGAACTTAACTTCGCCAGATTGCTCTGTAATTGAGCCAGTGATGAAGTTCATAGACGGAGATCCGATGAAACCAGCAACAAAGATATTAACTGGGCGGTTGTATAGTTCTTCAGGAGAAGCTGTTTGTTGAATGAAACCATCTTTCATTACAACGATACGATCACCCATTGTCATTGCTTCGATTTGGTCATGCGTTACATAAATTGTTGTAGTCTCTAGACGTTTAGTCAATTTAGAGATTTCCGCACGCATTTGTCCACGAAGTTTTGCATCCAAGTTAGAAAGCGGCTCATCCATAAGGAATACTTGAGGCTCACGAACGATTGCACGACCAAGTGCAACACGCTGACGTTGACCACCAGAAAGAGCTTTAGGCTTACGTTCCAACAAATGTGTAATATCTAGAATTGCAGCTGCTTCACGAACACGTTTGTCGATATCAGCTTTTTTGAATTTACGAAGCTTCAAACCAAAAGCCATGTTTTGGTATACGTTCATATGTGGATACAAAGCGTAAGATTGGAATACCATCGCAATGTCACGATCTTTTGGAGCTACATCGTTTACCAAACGATCACCGATGAATAATTTACCTTCAGAAATTTCTTCAAGACCAGCGATCATACGAAGAGTTGTAGATTTACCACAACCAGACGGACCAACTAGTACCAAAAATTCTTTGTCTTTAATATCAAGATTAACATCAGTTACAGAAGCTTTGTCGCTTCCTGGGTATTTTTTATAAAGTCCTTCTAAACGTACGCCTGCCATGTGTATTTCCCCCTAAAGTGAAATTTTCTTATGTCCTTATCTTATCCTAAGTGCGGTTAGTTGACTATGCACATACTTTACAAAAAAATTAATGTGTTTTCGTAACTTTGTACAATAGTAAAATAATCTTCACTAATACGGCATCACGGAACAGTCTGACATCAAGTCCTGTCTCATGCTTCAGCTTATCTAATCGGTATAATAGTGTATTCCGATGAATATATAATTTCTTGGCTGTCTCGCTAACATTACAATCCAAGCTGAAAAATGTTTCTAAAGTAGCTAGCATTTCTGTTTCTACAAAAAGATCTGCACGTTTCAATGATTGCTCTAAATACTTCTGACGATGCACTTCAGGTATCGCATGCAGCAATACTTCTAATTGAAGCAACCATGGCAAATGTATATTGGTTCCGACGTGAAATTTGCGTCCAATATGAATACTTTCTCTTAATTGCCCAATTGTTTCAATAATCGATTTAGCTGGTACGATCGGATAGGTTATGGCGATCTGACTTTCACCAATCCATTCACTAGCTAGCATATCATGTAAACCATGCGCAATATTAGACAAACTATCTTCCAGCGTCTCCTCATCTATATGATCAGAATCTGAGGAATCATCATCTCTAAGCAATGAAGTCGGTCCCCATATTAACCACTCATCATTCGGCAGTGGAATAAGCAGAACATCTTCAGATAGAAAAGAGCGAAGGAGCTTGTCTAGCTCTGAGTAACTACTATGGGATTGTATAGAGCTATCAGCAATTAGTAGAATAGGAACCATTTCGTGATACAAGGAGCTTGACATAATAAGATGCTCAGGTATATTCGACCTCGTTGCATGAGCATCCATTTGACTCTGAAGCCATTCGCCTAATTTCGTTGCCTGCTTCTCAATCTTCGTCATTCCTGCATATTGGTTATCAAGCGTAACACTTGTTCTATTCAATAATAGTATTGCAATGAGCTGCATTTCTGTTGTACTCAAAGTTTTCTGCTGAAACTCAATGACCTCACAATACTCTGCAAATAAATCCATAACTAACCAACAATCATAATTTCCTTCTATATACTGTCCCTTTTCTATAATAGCATTCTCGTACGAAGGTCCCATAAATAGGGCAATATCCTCCAAACTTCTATTGCTGCGTATAACAGAACAATTCAATATTTGTTCTAATTGTTTGGTCATATCTATAACGCCCATACTAGACACTCTCCCATTGCTGCAGTTTCCGTCATTGTACCATATTAATTAGTGCCGGATACATAAAAGCTCTGTTCTTGTTTCTTGACCCTTATCGCTAGTTCATGATACGCTTGATAACAGTTTATACACTTATAGATGAAGTTCAAAACTAACATGCACTTATATAGATCTAATTATATAGTTCTAAACTTCCGAAGCCACTTTTATTAACAGGAAGCTTATTATTTAGATTATAAAAAGTTTTAGGTCTACGCTTTCGAAGCTACTTTTTATTAACAGGAAGCTTATTATTTAGATTATAAAAAGTTTTAGGTCTACGCTTTCGAAGCTACTTTTTATTAACAAGAAGCTTATTATTTAGATTATAAAAAGTTTTAGGTCTACGCTTTCGAAGCTACTTTTTATTAACAGGAAGCTTATTATTTAGATTATAAAAAGTTTTAGGAGGACACTATACAATCATGTCTAAAGTTGTTATTTTATCAGGTAGTCCAAACGCTAGCTCACGCCTTAACGGTATGACTAACTACATTCGTCAAGCATTAACCGAAGCTGGATTTCAAACTGCTGCTGTTAATGTAGTAGATCTTCCCCCGGAGGATCTAGTATATACACGCTTCAATAGCCCACATATTATCGCTGCTAATGAGCTAATTGAACAGGCAGATGCTGTTATTATTGCAAGTCCAGTATACAAAGCTTCATTTACGGGTGTATTAAAAGCATATATTGATTTACTGCCGCAAAAAGGATTCGAAGGCAAAATTATTACACCTGTCTTTATCGCAGGATCAATGTCCCATCTACTCGCTATCGATTATTCCTTGAAACCTGTGCTCGCTTCTATGGGTGCACGACAATATACGAAGAGCATGTACGCTACAGATACTGCCGTTAATCGTGAGCAGCTTGAAACTGGTGAATATGTATTTACATTAGATGCGGACACAGAACTTCGCCTTTCAGAAATCGTTCAAGAGCTTAAGAAGTACTTACAGTAATATACAAAAAGGGGAGGTCGCTTAGTCATTGTGAGAATGACCAGGCGACCTCCCCTTTTAAGAGATAATTCAAAAAGTAGAATTATAAGTTAAATGCATTTTAAAATCAAAAAAAGAGAGGTTTCCCTCTCTGTTCGATTAATAACTGGTGAGCCATGAAGGACTCGAACCTTCGACACCCTGATTAAAAGTCAGGTGCTCTACCAACTGAGCTAATGGCTCCTATTAAAATAGAAGTGGTGGAGGATGATGGATTCGAACCACCGAACTCGAAGAGAGCAGATTTACAGTCTGCCGTGTTTAGCCACTTCACTAATCCTCCACGGTTGTAAAAATGGTGGCTCGGAACGGAATCGAACCGCCGACACAAGGATTTTCAGTCCTTTGCTCTACCGACTGAGCTACCGAGCCAAACATAATAGAAATTAAATGGCGGAGCTGACGAGATTCGAACTCGCGATCTCCTGCGTGACAGGCAGGCATGTTGGGCCACTACACCACAGCTCCGTATTATTGAAAAGTTTCCATAAAAATTGGTTGCGGGGACAGGACTTGAACCTGTGACCTTCGGGTTATGAGCCCGACGAGCTGCCAACTGCTCCACCCCGCGCTAATATTTTGAAATTTTTATGGTGGAGGATGACGGGTTCGAACCGCCGACCCTCTGCTTGTAAGGCAGATGCTCTCCCAGCTGAGCTAATCCTCCATTTGTGGTAGCGGCGAAGGGGATCGAACCCCCGACCTCACGGGTATGAACCGTACGCTCTAGCCAGCTGAGCTACACCGCCACATTTGAGACTTGTCCATCTTACTGGATTGAGATGAACTTGTCAACTATACTTTTCGGTAAAATTATAGTTGAAATACAAGGGTTTGCGCCCTCAAAACTGGATGTGAAAGGTAAAACTCCAAAGTGAATCATTTGAATCTATGCTTCCGATGTATTTTTCTATCTTCGCTTACGCTCCGTCTAGAAAAATTGTAGGATAAGCCCTCGACCGATTAGTATTCGTCAGCTACATGTATTGCTACACTTACACCCCGAACCTATCAACCTCGTCGTCTTCAAGGGGTCTTACTAATTGGG
>NZ_JBXCIY010000024.1:0-57892 GCF_056786395.1 Paenibacillus sp. Y951
ATTTCGATGTATTATGGGAAAGGCATGGTAAAGCAGTAGGCGAACTGACAAGATACGCAGATGATTTTGTAGTTGTTTGTAAGACTAAGAAAGACGCCGAACATGCGTTCAAGTTGATTCGAACCGTATTATTAATAGTACGAAACTTGATAAAGCCATCTGTTGTTGATATAATTTGGACAATCAAATAAAAGAAATGGCGTAATATAAAGGGTTTCCTGAGGATATTGGAATGTTGCTTACGGAAGAATTTATGATGGAGCCTGAAGCATCGGTATCTGCGATGGTGTTTGCTCACCCTGAGGCACAGTACTTCAATGTTGAGAAGTCGTAACTCAAAAAGCGGACTTTTTGACCTTTTATTTAAAGTTAGTTCAAAAAAAGTTCAACACAATAATTTCGATATCGAATATGAAGTGCATTTGCAAAAAAAAAACGTCGTGGATGCCACGACGTTTTTTTGTACGCGAAAACTAAAACGGATGATGATTATAATACATTTTTCCATTGTATTACGAACGTATATTCTGTAAACTAGATTTATTATAATAACGTCATTTTGTAACTAAACTGCAACTAGAATTTACGCCTATGAACTATTAAATCTGATTTTTAGTTGCTATACATTCATATTCGGTTGGTGTGCCAAGCTAATTGATGCAATGAACTATGCGAGTTTATTGAAATGCTCATTGCAGAGCTTAAGGAGAATTTAGATGAACGAATGGACAGGTAAGGCAAAAGATATGCAGGAATGGCTGCGTGGACTGAAGGATCAAACTGAAATTATGAAAAACGTAACGGAATGGCGCGTTATTCCACCAAGAGATGCTTTTTCCGTTAGTTTACCAATAGATTTACATCCTGAACTATATAAAGCTTTGCAAAGTAAAGGGATGACAGAATTGTATACGCATCAACGAGATGCATTTGAAGCTGCTAGTCGTGGTATGCATGTTGTAACGGTTACGCC
The DNA here is from genome assembly GCF_056786395.1 of Paenibacillus sp. Y951. Lineage (NCBI taxonomy): Bacteria > Bacillati > Bacillota > Bacilli > Caryophanales > Paenibacillaceae > Paenibacillus > Paenibacillus sp. Y951. Next base: position 974 of record NZ_JBXCIY010000024.1, read on the forward strand.
AACGGCATCGGGTAAGACATTATGCTATAACCTTCCTGTTCTGCAAGAAATTGTGGAACATCCAGAGTCAAGAGCATTATATATGTTTCCAACGAAGGCATTAGCGCAAGATCAGGTGGCGGAGCTGCAGCAATTTGCCGACCTTATGGATTGTGAATTGAAATGTAATACGTATGATGGGGATACGCCACCGAGCGCTCGCACAGCGATTCGTAATGCTGGTCATATTGTCGTTACGAATCCAGATATGCTGCATTCTGCTATATTGCCACATCATACGAAATGGGTAAAGCTATTCGAAAACTTGAAATTCATCGTTATCGATGAAGTACATGCTTATCGAGGCGTATTTGGCTCACATGTGGCCAATGTTATTCGTAGATTGTTACGTATTTGTCATTTCTATGGTTCAAATCCGCAATTTTTATTAGCTTCTGCAACTATTGATAACCCTGGTGAACATGCTTCGCGTCTCATCGGCAAGCCAGTTCATGTCGTTGATGTGAATGGAGCACCTTCAGGTGAGAAGCACTTTATTTTCTATAATCCGCCTGTCGTCAATGAACAGCTCGGCATCCGCAGAAGTAGTGTGCTTGAAACGAAAAAGCTAGCAAGTATGCTCATTAAGCAGGGTCTACAAACGATCGTATTTGCTAGAAGTCGTGTTCGTGTGGAGCTGCTGCTTACTTATTTACAAGAGTTAACGGATCATAAAGTGAATGATCATACGATTCGTGGGTATCGTGGAGGCTACTTACCAAAGCTGCGCAGGGAGATTGAAAAGGGCTTGCGTTCTGGAGAAATTAAAGCTGTTGTCAGCACGAATGCGCTTGAGCTGGGCATTGATATAGGACAGCTGCAAGCTTGTGTATTGAATGGATATCCTGGCACGATCGCCAGTACTTGGCAGCAATCGGGACGAGCAGGGCGACGTAATGAAGTATCGGTTACTTTCCTCGTCGCTAGTAGTAGTCCACTTGATCAATATATGGTGCAAAATCCTGATTATTTCTTCAATCGACCACCTGAACGAGCATTGATCGATCCTGATAATTTATTAATTTTAATTGATCATGTGAAATGTGCAGCCTATGAATTGCCGTTCCAGCGTGGTGAACAATTTGGCAAGGAATCTTTGGAGGATATGTTAGAATTTCTAACTGAAGAGAAAGTGGTTACTTATTCTGGGGACAGATGGTTCTGGATGGAGCAATCATTCCCAGCGCACAATATATCACTGCGCTCAGCCGCGGGTGAAAACTTTATTATTATTGATATTAGCAATCAAAATAAGGTGATCGGTGAAGTGGATAGGTTTAGCGCACCGACATTAATTCATGAAGAAGCGATCTATATTCATGAAGGTATTCAATATCAAGTTGAAAAACTAGATTATGAAGAGAAGAAGGCGTATGTTCGAAAAGTAGATGTAGATTATTATACGGACGCTAATCTCGCTGTTGAGTTGAAGGTGCTTCATATCGATCAACAGAAAGTAACTGGTGAGTTAGAGCAATGCTATGGTGAAGTTACGGTCAATGCACAGCCAACTATTTTCAAAAAAATCAGATTGCTCACTCATGAAAATATTGGATCAGGGCCGATTCATCTACCAGAGGAAGAGCTGCATACGGCTAGCTATTGGTTTACTTTCTCCGATGAGCGATTAGCAACGATGACGAAGGAACAGGTGCAATCTGCGCTCTTAGGTCTATCGAATGTACTATCTAATATAGCTCCGCTTTATCTGATGTGTGATCCTTTTGATATTCGTGTTATGCCTCAAGTGAAAGCATTACACACGGGGAAACCAACAATCTTTTTCTATGATCGATATCCTGGTGGCATTGGTCTCAGCAAAAGGCTATATGAGATTCATGCTTCGCTTATTGCTAATGCGCAGCAATTAATAACGCAATGTCAGTGCATTAGTGGTTGTCCTGCATGTGTTGGTCCGATTGAAGAGGTAGGTATTATTGGTAAACAAGCTGCGTTGCAACTTTTAGAGGAAGTTCAAAACAGCGCACTTTGATAACGATGAGTATGCTGACGAAGGTTATTCGGCATCGCATCTGAAGCGAACTTGGAAAGTACGGTTCGCGTGTACCAGGAACGTACACTTGCGCTTCCGCCTTTCTCAAGTAACGCTTCACCTGCTCGGTTCTGAAAGCCCGATTTTTGAACCTTTATTGGAATGGATAGTTCAAAAAGCGGGCTTTGATAACGATGAGTATGCTGACGAAGGTTATTCGGCATCGCATCTGAAGCGAACTTGGAAAGTACGGTTCGCGTGTACCAGGAACGTACACTTGCGCTTCCGCCTTTCTCAAGTAACGCTTCACCTGCTCGGTTCTGAAAGCCCGATTTTTGAACCTTTATTGGAATGGATAGTTCAAAAAGCGGGCTTTGATAACGATGAGTATGCTGACGAAGGTTATTCGGCATCGCATCTGAAGCGAACTTGGAAAGTACGGTTCGCGTGTACCAGGAACGTACACTTGCGCTTCCGCCTTTCTCAAGTAACACTTCACCTGCTCGGCTTACGAAAGCCCGATTTTTGAACCTTTATTGGAATGGATAGTTCAAAAAGCGGGCTTTGATAACGATGAGTATGCTGACGAAGGTTATTCGGCATCGCATATATTATTTCAAAATGATGAAGGGAGGGTTTGGATGAGCGGCTTGAAATCTCGTCTACAGCGATTGCAAGGGAAAAATGATGCTGGACAGACTAATAGTAGCAATACAATTGTAAGTGAAGCATCTAAAGATGAAGGTGCAGCAGCAGTTCAACAAATAGCAGAAGCACAACTCGATGCCAGTAAGCAATTTGCCCAAGCGAAAGAACCATATGCAGAGCAGTGGAGTGCGCTTGATGTACATGTCGTAAGAAATGAGCATGGTGAGTTTTTAATGCGTACGCATCGATATGCCAGCACTCATTATCACGGCATGCATCGACTAGAGGAGTGGCCGCAAGTTGCTCATCATCTTCAATCCTTCTTCCCAGAGCATCAAGCACATTCAGAAAATATTTTATTTCTCGATTTGGAGACGACAGGACTTGGCATTGGTGCAGGTAATATACCATTTATGATTGGACTTGCCTTTTGGGATAATAATGAACTTATCGTTCAGCAAGCATTAATTCGTCATCCTGCGGAAGAGCGAGCGATGCTTGCGTATTTACATCATCTAACAAAACGCTATACTCATCTAATTTCATATAACGGTAAAAGCTTTGACTGGCCATTGGTACATAGTCGCTACGTTATGAATGGGATGCGTCAAGAAATATGGGAGCCGCTTCATATTGACTTGCTACACCCTTCGCGCAGTTTATGGCGTAATACGTTAGAGTCCTGCAAGCTTAGTCATATCGAGGAGATGCGCTTAGGAATTACGCGAGTTGAAGATGTACCTGGCTCAGAAGCGCCTAGATTGTATTTCGAATATTTGGCAGATGGCAATCCATCAATATTAGAAGGTGTATTTCTTCATAATGAAATTGATATGCTATCATTAGTCTCATTGGCAACGCGTTTTGCTCATTTGTTAAGTGATACAGAAATTACTCGTTATGTACAGCAGCCATCAGAGCCAGAGGAGATGGTTCGGACAGGTCTTTGGTTAGAAAAGATGGGGTTAACTACTTATTCCGAACAATTATATACGATGGCAGTACATGTTCCGACTACCGCCTCCAATACGTTAATGCTGCTAGCTATGCGAGATAAGAAGCAACGGCATATGTCTCGAGCACTGTTACTTTGGCATCGAATGGTTGAACATATCGGTAAATTTCCACAGCGGGATGAGATTGATGCAGCGATTGAACTTTCAATGTATTATGAGCATAAGACGAAGCAATATGATAAAGCTTATCATTATGCAACGATCGCTTTGGAGGCATCATTGAACTATGTGAATTATGCCCGGCGCAAACTGCGTAATGAACAGCAACAAATCGAGGCGATCCGCAAACGTTTGACGAGGATAGCGAAAAAAGGCGATAATTAGATAGTAACGTAGAGCTAATGCTAGGGTTTTCCTGCCATTAGCTTTTTTTCTCTGTAAAGAAATGAATTATTATGTTATCTTGAATATTAATGAAATAAATTAATTTTAAGAACAGTATTAATTGAATAGCATCTTTATGATCTGTTCATATAATAGGAGAAGGATAAAATGACAGCTATGCATAACAAATATAAAGCATTGCTTATTGATTTGGATGGTACGATGTATCATGGCGATTCGCCAATCGAAGGTGCAAGTCAATTCATAACATATTTGCAGGAGCATAATTGGCTATATCGATTCGTTACGAATAATTCTTCGGCGACGGCACAGCAAGTTGCCGAGCGATTGAACACAATGGGTATTTCTGCAAATGCTGAACATATATGCACGTCTGCTCAAGCTACAGCACATTATATAGCCAAGCAATGTGGTCCGAGTCGACCAAAAGCTTTTATCATTGGTGAGTACGGCTTACGGAATGCATTGTTAGATGCTGGAATCGAAATTACAGATCAGAATCCAGATTATGTCGTTCAAGGAATAGATAAGTCGTTCAATTATGAAAAGGCTACCCAAGCGATTACTCTCATTCGCGAAGGTGCAACATTCATTATGACGAATCCAGATTTGTTACTACCTGCCAATGGAGGCTTCATTCCTGGAGCGGGATCAATAGGCGCGATGTTACAAGCTTCATCTGGCAAGCAGCCGATTGTTATTGGCAAGCCATCGAAAATTCTTGTTCACTATGCACTGTCTCAGCTTGGCATTGAAGCACATGAAGCGTTAGTAGTTGGTGATAATATGTCTACTGATATTGCAGCGGGTGTTCATTCTGGTTGTGGTACTGTGTTATTATATACAGGGTTAACGAATGCTAATAATAAGTCATACTATACGGAGCAGGCTGGATGCGATGCTGATTATATTTTCGAAACGATATATGACTTCCAACAGTTTTTGATGAAGGACTAATATTATTATTTGATCAAATTTATCACCAAATAGAATAGAGTAGATGTAATGTTCTTGGAACATGATAGGGAGGATTTCAAGCATGTACGAATTACCAGAATTAGATGTTATACGCGCTGTGTTAGCTGAAAAGTATGCAGGAGCTCCAATAACGAAAATCGTTGTAAATAGTAAAGTATTAGTAGGTAAAAAAACAAGACTAACCGATGCATTAGTGCACGCGACGATATGGTTTGTCGAACGCCGAGCAGGTCATCTGATCTTACATCTTGATACGGGCAAGCGTCTAATGATTTATTTACAAGAAGGAAGCCGTTTTTATGGTGGCGAATCTGGCGAAGCATTGAAATCAGGTGCGCATTTGGTATTGTACTTTAATAATCGCTACGTTGCTTTCTACGATCTTGCGGATGAAGCTGTTCAATTGCTAACGGTTCGGGAAGTAGATGACCAACTGAAAATATGTGGACCAGACCCGCTTGATAAGCGCTTTACATTGAGTGCGCTGCAACTTGTATTAGGGAAAAAACGTAATTATTTGAAAACACTACTGCTCGATGCCACGTTAATGACGGGAATTGGAGCAATCTATAGTGATGAAATATTGTTTGCAGCGCGCCTGATGCCTAATCGTAAAGCAAATACGTTAACAGCATCCGAGGGTGAAGCATTATATACAGCGCTGCAAACGATCATGAAAAATGCAATTGCTGATGGTGGGTCTAGGGAGCAAGCATTGTTTGCGCAGGACTCATTTACAGGGAGCTATATTGACAAGTTACAAGTCTATCAACGTGAAGGTGAGGCATGTCACGTCTGCTCAGAGCCAATCCAGCACATTGTTGTAGCAAAGCAAAAAAGCTATATATGTCCAAATTGTCAGCAATAATGAATGAGCTGCTTCATTGATAAGTACAAAACTTGGTAATAGTATAAAGGAGACTATCATATGATTCATGTCTATTTAGATGATTTCCGCAAATGTCCTACAGGTTTCGTACTTGCAAAAGATGCGGCTGAGTGTAAAATGTTAATTGATATGGAAAAGATCGATATACTATCTTTAGATTTTGATCTTGGTTGGAATCAACCAACGGGTTATGAAGTCGTTCGGCATCTTATTGCAACAGGTAAATTTCCAAGGACGATCTATTTGCACACATCGAGTATGTTTGGTCGTGAACAAATGTATGAAGCTTTGAAGGAATCGATACCAGCTGATGTTGAACTGTTCGGCAGAGCCATGCCTCAACAAGTTATTGATGACATTAACAAAAAATCAAATTGAACGATGAAAGAGGCAAAACATGAGTAAGTGGATAGGTACATCCAATAAAAACTTTTCCCCATATGCAATGGAGGAACTGCGCAGAACATTTACAACGATTCATTTCACACAGCTTGTACCTGGTGAAGTGTTTTTATTCGATATACCGATGGAAAGTGATGAGGTCGGGCAGCAGTTGTCCACTTCGGAACTTATCTTTTTAAGACATGTACAACCTATTGATCGTGAATATGCATTAACAGGACAAGCTTCAGATGTAGAGCAGCTTGTTCAGATGATTTCTTATATTGAATCTTCAATTTCTGACAAACAAATTTCGATCCATATTCGTACAAGCCGTGACAGCTTGCTTGTTAACACGAAGGCAGAGATTAAAGAGGTTATGGAAGCAGCAATTGTAGAAGCGGGTGGGCAGCTAGTTTTACAAAACCCTGATCTTATTATTGCGATTTATGCACATCATTCTCATCTTTATGTTGGTTTTGGAACGGTGGAAGAGATGCGTTCAGATTGGCCTGGTGGTGCGATCCGTTTCCAACGTGAGGAAGGACAAGCTTCTCGTGCCAAGTTCAAGCTGCTTGAGGCGGAGAAAGTATTTGGACTGGATCTGTCATTATTCAAACAAGCAATCGACGTTGGCGCTGCTCCTGGAGGCTGGAGTAGTTTGCTGTTAGAGCGAGGCTTGAAAGTAACAGCTATTGATCCAGCGGTATTGGATGAGCAAGTTATGCGTCATCCAGCGCTAACTCATCTGAAAATGAATGCCTCAGATGTTAAGCTTCCGAAAGCTAGCTTTGATCTTATTGTATGTGATATGAGCTGGAATCCATTGTTAATGAGTAAATTAGTAATTGGATTACGTCCTGCATTAAAGCCTTATTCTTACGGCGTCATTACGTTAAAACTAATGAACAAAAAAGTTATGCAAAGTATTCGAGAAGTGAAGGAAAGATTAGGTTCGGGTTATAATGTATTACAAGCAAAACAACTTTTCCATAATCGTGATGAAATTACATTGTTGATTCAGAAAAATGGTTAAACAATGGTGATTGTTATTGTATAATAGAACAAAATAAGTTATTGCATATTAAAACTAGATAATGTGTTGTAGAAAAGCATTCTACTGCCTAAACGGCGGTGGAATGCTTTTTTTTGGTGCGGTGAACATGGACTTATGCGGCGAGCATGGGCGCTAGCTTTAGTAAAATGGAGGAGATTGCGATGAAACCTTTAGCGTTAGGTACTGTTATTCAAGATCGTTATAGTGTAGCAGAATATGTTGCAGAAGGAGGGATGGGTCAGCTATATAGAGTACGTGATCTTAGGCTAGAGGGAATGATTAGAGCGATGAAGGTATTAAAGCCGGAGTTACAGGAACGTACGAGATTTACTACTGTGAGAGAGTCCGAAGCTAAGTTGCTAACATTGCTTCAACATCAAGGCTTGCCGATGATTTATGATCATTTTCATGCTAATGAACAGCACAATGAGATCATCGTAATGGAATGGATCGAAGGTCAACAGCTTGATCAGTTTTGTGTAGAGCAAAAGTTTCCACTATCTTACGAACTTATATTATCGATGAGCATCGAACTGATTGAAGCAATTCAATATTTACATGAACAGTCTCCCGCTATTATACATCGAGATATTAAACCAACGAATATAATGATTTGCCGAAATGGACATGTCAAATTAATTGATTTTGGTATAAGTAAGCGACATCGCACGCATCGGGTGCAGCCTACTATCGCACTGGGTACCCCCGGATTTGCTGCACCCGAGCAGATGAAAGGGATACCGACAGATGAGCGAAGTGATCTATATAGCTTTGGTTGTATACTCTACTTTTTATGTAGCGAGGGGAAACAACTAGCGAATCAGTTTGATTTACAACAAATAGAATATATTATTAAACGTGAATTGGCTCATATTCCAATTGCGCTACGGCATCTAATTCTACACTGTTTGCAGCCTGACCCACAATATAGAATCGTACAAGCTTCACAAGTGAAGACACAATTGCTTCGGTTAGCTTCTCGACATTCTTCTCCGCAAGACACTTATTCAGTTAAGCAACCACTATACAATGCTCAGAGGAGCAAATCAATCGCAGTGTTCTCTCTTCATTCACAAGCTGGTGCGACGACAATCGCGATGTTACTTGCTCAGCACTACGCATTACACGAACGTGTGAAACTGATTGAGTTTTGTGGACCATCCGCTTGTCTAGAAAGTATTCCCATTGTGCAGAAGCAGCTTGCGGAGTCTAATCCAGCGATGAAGGAAATCGATCCGTACTATAAGGAGGTAATGATTGATCTCATCGAGCATCATATATTCCACAGTGCGATGGATACGAACAGCTGTGATGCTACGGATTCATTTGTAAGAAGAATTAGTAAGGATAGCTCAGCAGATGTTCAAGTAATCGATTTTTCGAGTGGGTGGAGTGCTGAATTAGTCGAGCAAATTCGTGAACAATTGAGTTATGTCGTCCTCGTATGTGATCCAGCAATTATTGTAAGTAATGAGAGGAACTTTCGCAACATCCAGCGCTTACTTGCTATATTAGAAAAATATAATATAACGTATACGTGGATTAATAATAAAGACTGTCATTTTAGTGGGCGCAAAGCATGGAACCTACTGAATAATCGTCGGGAAGTGTATTCTATTGCAATGCTATCAACGGAAGACGTCTATAGCGAGATGTGGAGTCGGCATTGGTTAAGTGGTAGAACTAAAGTGTTGAAAAAGTTTAAAAATAAGTTAATGCCATTAATTAAAATGATCGATTTGTCGCTTGAGCGTGTAGACTAGCTTGCATTATTGACCTTGCTTCCTTTATGATGAAAGTACCTAGAATATAAGGTGGTGCAAGCAATGAATGATAAAATATTAGTCGTTGAAGATGAGGCGGGTATAGCCCGTATTTTACAATTAGAACTTGAACATGAAGGCTATGAAGTCGGTCTTGCTAGTGATGGTAAGATGGGCTATGAGATGATTAATACTGGCGAGTACCAGCTCGTTTTATTAGATGTAATGCTTCCTAAGATGAGTGGGATAGAAGTGTTACGACAAGTAAGGCAGTCTGGTAATCTTATACCGATCATATTATTAACGGCTAGAGACACGGTTCCTGATAAAGTAAGTGGCTTTGAACATGGAGCCAATGATTATATTACGAAACCATTTGCAGTTGAAGAATTGTTAGCGCGGGTACGTAATATTTTACGAATATTCCAACAGAAGCCAAAGGATGCTGAAGGCTCAGATATTATAACTTTAGGAGATTTAACGATCGAATTAAGGTCTCGTAAAGTGACTCGCAAAGAAAATATGATTGAGTTAACGCCACGAGAATTTGAATTACTCGTATTTTTAGTTGAAAATGTCAACGAAGAGAAATCTCGTGAAGAAATATTGTCTGAAGTTTGGGGCTATGATTTCATCGGTGAAACTAATCTAGTTGATGTATATATTCGTTATTTGCGGCAAAAACTCGACAAAGGATACCGCTATAAGCTCATTCACACAGTTCGTGGAGTAGGATATATGATCAAGGAGCCGGATTGATGACTTTACGTAAAAGGTTTACTTTATTCACCATATTTTGGCTGATCTTAATTTTAATATTTTTTAATCTATTCGTTTACTACTATGTCATCAAAATTACGACAGAAAGCGAGGAGGAGATCATCTCTAATAAGGTGAAGCTCATCCTCGAAAATCCGCGAATCCAGAGTGGTAGGGGATTGAATACCGCCGAACTACTTAATGAATATTACAATGTAAATGAGATGATACGGATTATTAGTCCGAATAATCGTGTTGTTAATATTACTGGATCTAATGCGATATTATTAGAATTACCTGCAGAGTATAGTCAATATCGTCATTCTGGGATGTACACCAAAAGTGGTGAGCGAATTATTTATACACGGGTTCCGTTGTATGAAGATGGTAACGTTATTGCGATGATGGAAGTTAATCGAATACTCGATGAATTGGATGACTATTTACAAATTTTAATTGCCGCGCTAAGTGTAACGAGTGGTGGCGCGATATTGTTTGCAATTTTTGGTACATACTGGTTTACCTCTCGCTTAACAGAGCCGATTTCTCAGATGGTCACTACGATGCGTGAAATCGATCGGAGTGGTAAGCTACGCAAGATTGAACTTGGTGAAAGAGAAGAATCTGCAGAGTTACAACAACTAATACGTGCATTTAATCAGATGATCGACCGTCTTGATCGTACCTATGAGCGCCAGAAGTTTTTCGTGGCGGATGCGTCGCATGAATTGAAAACACCACTTACCGTTATCTCAAGCTATGCCAATATATTGAAGCGTTGGGGTGCGAACGATGAAAGTGTGCGTACAGAGGCGATTGACGCTATAGCTAGAGAGACGATTAGATTACAAACATTAACGAAATCAATGCTAACTCTTGCCGAAGCTGAACAAGAGGATTGGTTGTCGTTAGATACGTTTGATGTCATTCCCGTAGTAGATGAGATTGCTACGATGATGGAAACGACATTTCAACGATCCATTCGTGTGAAAGCATTATCTCATAATGTGAAAATGGTCGGAGATAGAGATAAAATTCAACAGCTTCTCGTTATTCTTGTCGATAACGCGCTGAAGTATTCCAAAGATACGATTGATATTTCTGTGTCGCAAAATAAAGGTATTGTGCGGATTGAAGTGAAGGACAAAGGAATCGGTATCCCTGAAAATGAAATACCGCATCTATTTGAACGGTTTTATCGCGTGGATGGTGCAAGGGCGAGAACGACCGGTGGTGTAGGTCTAGGGCTTGCTATTGCGAAACGGATCATCGATCTACATGAAGGTAAAGTAGAAGTATTCAGTCTGCACAATATTGGTACGTCAATTACGTTACAATTTAAGCAAAGGAAGTAGCTTATGGATATTTATTTTCGCGGGACAAGTGATGCTCATGGTGTGCCAAGACTTTATTGTGAGTGTAATGTTTGTGCTGAGGCTAGATCGGATGAAGGCATAAATCGCAGATTACGTCCGAGCGTTCAGCTGTTTCTGACCAACCACGCGCCGTTATGGATCGATTGTGGACCAGACTGGTATGTGCAGATGGAGCAGGCTAATGAGCGGTTTGTGCAGCATATGCTTATTACACATGCACACTTCGATCATATTGGTGGTTTGCCACAATGGTATGATCAATGTCGTTATGTTGATCTCCCAGCGTATTTATATGCGGCGGCAGAAGTGTTGGATGTAATTAAAGAGCGGTTTCCTTGGATTTCTAATAAAGTTCAATTTATTACGCTTGATGAGGGTTATACATTCGCAGATTGGAACTTGTCGGTGTGGCGGGTTAATCATGGTCATAATGGCTATTCATATGGGTTCCGCTTCGAGCATCAGTTAGAACGGATTAACTGGGTGTACTGTCCTGATTCTATTGCTTTAACGGAAGAGCAGCAGAAGCCGTTATTCGATCTTGATCTGCTTATTATCGGTACGAGCTTCTATAAAGAACCATTTCCAATCGAGACGCGATCATTATACGATGTCATGGAAATATTGGAATGTATTGAATTATGGCAGCCGAAGCAAGTGAGATTAACACATTTATCGCATCATATTGATGTGAGGGACAGCGTTCATTTACCTGAGCATGTTCAATACGCACAGAACAAACAACCAATTAAGCTATAGTGGCTTAATCGGTTGTTTGTTGTTATAGACATTACAATGATAATTAACAAGAGGTGATCAGATGGACTAAGTTTATTTTGATTAGCGCTTTGTTTCGAATCTAAATCAATCATTCGATTGAATGACTAATAATTGTCCAGTCGTAATCTGGATCGATCCTGTACGATCAATAAGCTTGTTGCTGACTCCGATCGATTCACCTTTTTCGATTGTGGCATTATGCAGAGGGTACATGAATCCATCGAGCGTAATGCCAGTGACGACATCGGAGTAGGGTAGGAGAGAAATATATTCAAATTGTTCGCGCTCAACGTATAACTTGTCATTCATCAGTTGTATGCGGTTATGAGCATCGATTAAACTAGCTTTCATACCTTTTTTCAGTGCTAACGACAAAAGTTGAATATTACCTAATGAATGATCAAATCTAGTGCCGAGTCCGCCTAGTAAAATAATTTCGCTGCTACCACGCTCGATAGCATGGAGAAACGACAGTTCCGTATCGGTATAATCTTTATCAATGGCATCGAAGCTAAGTATATCTTTGCTTTTTTGTTCAATGTTGCGATATTGCTCCTTCGTTACCGAATCAAAATCGCCGATAGCAATACTCGGAGTAAAGCCGTTTTCAATTAGAAACTGAGCACCGCGATCGGCTCCAATAAGATAATATTGTTGGTCTATGTATGGTAGTGCCCATTGACCGAGCTGGCCACCACTGCAGATGATGCTGATATTTGAATTCATGATAATGAGTTCCTTTCATGCGGGAAAATGATACTTCTATACTTCAGGGCAAGAGCTTTCTTTTGATTGTAGATAATCGTTTGCCCTGCACTATACATTAATATAATGGAATTGCGCGAAAAAGTCATGTTTCGGCAGACCATGTTTAATTTAACACTATCACTGAAATCAAGCGTCAATGGTAAAATGGTCTAGAAAAATTATTTATTCCGTTAGATGATGAGTTAAAATAAAGGCTCAAGGTTGTCCATAAGCATTCTTTCGTCTATGATAGATAGGATTAATGAATAGAAAAGGGGTACTAACTTGACTAGGAAAACAAAAGTTTTATTCGTATGCCTTGGTAATATTTGCAGATCACCGATGGCAGAAGCTGTTATGCGTCATTTTGTTGCGGAAGAGAAGCTATCTGATGTGATTGAAGTTGATTCTGCTGGCACAGGGGATTGGCATGTTGGAAAAGAACCTCACGAAGGAACAAGAGAGCTATTAGATGGAAGAAAAATTTCATATACAGGTATGAAGGCTCGTCAAATTAGTGGTTCAGACGAGGTGGATTTTCAATATATCGTATGTATGGATGATCAAAACTTGAAGGATGTACAGTCAGTCTTCAATACAGCAAAAGCAGAAGGAGCTAAAGGTAAAGTGATTACGTTTATGTCTTTAGTTGCTGGTGCGGACGTTACTGAAGTACCTGATCCATATTACACAGGTAACTTTGAGTATGTATATGAGTTAGTGGAAGCGGGTTGCCGCACATTGCTTGAAGAGATCAAGCAAAGCTTATAATCACATATATACGCGAACCGTCAATTAGTTCGAAATCGGTATAATAGGGTGCGGGCGCGTGCATGTTTGGTATAGGCGCACTAGTGTGCGAACGAGCGGACACACAGTACGCTAATTAGTTGAAAACCAACACTTTACGATGTAAGAGGACACACAGAACGTTATTGATAGTATTATGCTCAACATTCACTAGTGAACGAGCGAATAAGGTCCTCTGAGTCCGCGAAAACTCGATATGAGTGGAAAACGCAGGAATAACGTCCTTACAGTCCGCTAATGTAGTGAATTGACTACAATGTGTAGAATGAGCTTAGCGCAGATTGCTGAGTTGGGTAGCGAATGTGGCATAAGCTCCATGCGACGCACATTAAAACTACTATTGGCTTTGTTACGCCGCATAAGCACAATAGTGTGCGAACGAGCGGACACACAGTACGCTAATTAGTTATAAATCAACACTTTGAGAGTTAAGAGGACACACAGAACGCTATTGATAGTATTATGCTCAACATTCACTAGTGAACGAGCGAATAAGGTCCTCTGAGTCCGCGAAAACTCGATATGATTGGAAAACGCAGGAATAACGTCCTTACAGTCCGCTAGTGTAATGAATTGACTACAATGTGTAGAATGAGCTTAGCGCAGATTGCTGAGTTGGGTAGCATATGTGGCATAAGCTCCATGCGACGCACATTAAAACTACTATTGGCTTTGTTACGCTGCATAAGCGCACTAGTGTGCGAACGAGCGGACACACAGTACGCTAATTAGTTAAAAACCAACACATTAAGAGTTAAGAGGACACACAGAACGCTATTGATAGTATTATGCTCAACATTCACTAGTGAACGAGCGAATAAGGTCCTCTGAGTCCGCGAAAACTCGAAATGAATGGAAAACGCAGAAATAACGTCCTTACAGTCCGCTAGTGTAATGAATTGACTACAATGTGTAGAATGAGCTTAGCGCAGATTGCTGAGTTGGGTAGCATATGTGGCATAAGCTCCATGCGACGCACATTAAAACTACTATTGGCTTTGTTACGCTGCATAAGCACAATAGTGCGCAAACGAGCGGACACACAGTACGCTAATTAGTTAAAAACCAACACTTTGAGAGTTAAGAGGACACACAGTACGCTATTGATAGTATTATGCTCAACATTCACTAGTGAACGAGCGAAAAAGGTCCTCTGAGTCCGCGAAAACTCGATATGAGTGGAAATCGCAGGAATAACGTCCCTACAGTCCGCTAGTTTCATGGATTGATTTGCTAAGTGTTGTGGATGTTTCGCAATGTACTTAACGTACTGAATGTACTTGACGAACTGAATGTACTCAACGAACTGAATGTACTTAGCAGAAGAATGCTGAGTTGGGTAGCTGAAGTTGCATCAGCACACTAACATGTGAATGGCAGTTAGCTTGAGGAAGCACACTAGTGTTCGAGCGAACTTACATTGCTTTAGTGAAATTAATTGATGGAAGCATAACACGGCTGAAATCAGTCTTGATTTTGTGATTGATGGTTTTAATGGTTAGCGTTATAATGACTGAATAAGGTCGTGAAGCACACGCCGCTTCTATACAATGAATATCCAGATCAGTTGATTTGGAAGTTTATTGTGTAGGAGCGGCTTTTTGTTTGTATTAGAAAAACAATCAGGAATCTGGCTAATTTACAAATAGAAGGAGGCGAATGTTATGGATCGTTTTACAAAGCAATATGAAGAGTGGTTAGCGGAAAATATTAGAACTGAGAAAAACCCAAGAAGATTAGAAATATTACATAAGGGGCTGGGTCATGGTACTGTTGAGTTTCTCCGATCAGTATGGTTTCCTGCTGTCGGAAACTTGAATCATTTGTTTCCAGAGTGGGAGGTTCGTGACTTTAATAATGGCTATCGTTATTTGGATTTGGCATATATGCCTGGTGGCGTAAAAGGTGGTATTGAGATTCAAGGCTATGGCCCTCATGCACGAGATCTGGATGTGTGGCGTTTTAAAGATTTATGTCGACGACATTGTTTGCTGGCACTAGATGGTTGGACTTTTTTACCGATTGCCTATCCTTCAATTGTGGATGAGCCACAGCAATGTCAACAATTAGTGCTCTCATTTATAGGTAAATATATGGCATCGAATGTGCCTGAAAACTTGTCGTGGTTGGAAGCTGAAACCGTGAGATTTACTCGACGACTTTTGCGACCGATTACACCGTTCGAACTTGCTGATCACTTACGGATATGCGATCGACATACAAGGCGGATTTTACATGATCTCGTAGACGTACAAATACTAGAAATCGCAAGCGGTAAAAAGAGAGCGCGTACATACAAGTTGCGAATGTAATCACAAACGAGCATATTAAGATGTGAGCGGACACACAGAACGCTAATTAGTTATAAATCAACACTTTGAGAGTTAAGAGGACACACAGAACGCTATTGATAGTATTATGCTCAACATTCACTAGTGAACGAGCGAATAAGGTCCTCTGAGTCCGCAAAAACTCAATATAAGCGGAAATCGCAGAAATAACGTCCTTACAGTCCGCTAGTGTAGCAAATTGGCTACAATGTGTTGAATGAGCATAGCGCAGATTGCTGAGTTGGGTAGCGAATGTGGCATAAGCTCCATGCGACGCACATTAAAACTACTATTGGCTTTGTTACGCCGCATAAGCACAATAGTGCGCAAACGAGCGGACACACAGTACGCTAATTAGTTATAAACCAACACTTTGAGAGTTAAGAGGACACACAGAACGCTATTGATAGTATTATGCTCAACAATCACTAGTTAACGAGCGAATAAGGTCCTCTGAGTCCGCGAAAACTCGAAATGAATGGAAAACGCAGGAATAACGTCCTCTGAGTCCGTGAAAACTCAATATAAGCGAAAATCGAGTAAATAACGTCTGTACGGTCCGCTTGTTCAGCGAATCGATTCGAAACGAAATGAATGTGCTGGTTTTCGGATGGATTGGTTCACAACGAGCTGAATGTGTGACTTTTCGGCAAGATCGTTTCGCAATGAAAAGGAGTATAACAGGTGGCTAATTAGCTGACACTGTTATACTCCTTTTTGCAGTAGCTTGCTTGTGAAACCGCGCTGAATTAACCCTCAGGTATAAAGTAGCGGATCGCTGCTGGTACTTCCTTCTGCCAAAAGCCCCATTGATGGCGACCATCTTTTTCTTCATAGAAGATTTTCGCATCGCGTTCTTCCAACAGCTGCTTCATCTCACGATTCAATTGGACAAAGTTATAAACGCCTGTATCTGTTTCATAGGCATCCTCTTGTAGGCCAACAACCATGAAAATATCTAGCCAATCCAGATCACCCAGCGCAGCAACAATTTGCTGTGAAGCATCGTAGAACGCACCTGACATTGACATCACTCTTGTAAATAAGTCCGGGTGCTGCAAGGCGATGTGTAGCGATACTGTTCCACCGAGTGAATCACCAGCTAGTACACGCTCTTCAGGTGTAGTGCGCACCGGATAGTTCTCTTCGATAAAAGGAACCAATTCTTGGGCAAAGAAATCAACGTAAGCTTGATGTTTTGCACCATCGGGCGTATATTCATCCGTACGCACGGATTTATCAACATCGACACCTACAATAATAAACGGTTCAATGCCTTCGTCAAGAATAAGCTCCTGAGCAGTTGTTGCAATTCGTCCGAAGTTGAAGAAATCTTCGCCATCCTGACAATAAATAACCGGATAACTTAATACTTCATTATAGCCTGGTGGTAAATAAACTCTTAAATTGCGACTGCCTTCGGGCAAAATATTACTTACAACTGTACTTTTTAAGATCGTGCGTTTTAGATAACGAGCGTCTGTCATTGCAAAAAATCTCCTTTTAAATAAAGTATGGAAAATCAGTTAAGAGGGAAAATAAAAGGTAATCTGTGAAATGAAAGCGAAAACTAGCTTTTGTATTACACTGTTATAGTGTAAATATGAACCTGTTATATATACACTTTGATGATTAAATGATGAAAAATCGCTAAATTCAGTGGATTTGTGCTTTTTTTCTTTGACCATCAACAGAAAACAGGGTTATAATAAGTCTATAACAGAGACACACAATTTTCAAATATTTTAAGATGAGGTGAGCGTTCTCCATGAGCAAATTGCCATATGAAGTTCAATCAGAACCAGTTGCACCATTATTTGTACTAACATTAGATGGTGAAGTGGCTAATCCGGAATATATGCCGGATCTTACTGATGAGCAGTTAAAAGAAGTTATGTATCGCATGGTATTCACTCGTACTTGGGACGAGCGTGCTATTAACTTAGGACGTCAAGGTCGTCTTGGTTTCTACGCACCAGTTTCAGGTCAAGAAGCTTCAATGATTGGTAGTGAGTATGCACTTAATAAAGAAGATTTTGTAGCTCCAGGTTACCGTGATATGCCACAGATTGTATGGCACGGTCTGCCACTATATCAAGCGTTCTTATATTCTCGTGGTCACCAACATGGTGGTCAAATTCCAGAAGGCGTTAACGTATTAATGCCGCAAATTATTATTGGTGCGCAAGTGCTTCATGCAATGGGCGTAGCAATGGCATTCAAAAAGAAAAATCAAAAAAATGTAGCGATTACGTATACTGGTGACGGTGGTTCATCTGAAGGTGACTTCTATGAAGCATTGAACTTCGCTGGTGCATTCAAGCTACCAGCAGTTTTCGTTGTACAAAATAATGGCTATGCTATTACAACGCCATATGCCAAACAAACAGCGGCTCTTTCAGTAGCACATAAAGCTATCGCTGCAGGTATTGTTGGTCAACAAATTGATGGTATGGACGTACTTGCTGTAATTAAAGCAGTTCAAGATGCTGCTCAGCGTGGACGTGACGGTGAAGGTGCAACTTTACTTGAATTACTAACTTATCGTTTCCGTCCGCATTCTCTTGCAGATGATACGACTAAATATCGTACTAAGGATGAGGAAGCAGAATGGGCGCTTAAAGATCCACTTACTCGCTTCGGTAAATTCCTTGAGAAAAAAGGTCTTTGGACAGAAGAAGATACGCTTCGCGTAAAAGAAGAAGCAAAAGCAGCTGTAACTGAGAATATCAAGAAAGCTGAGCAAACTGAGAAAATGACAGTTGCTGGACTTATTGATTCTATGTTTGAGCATACACCGCAACATTTGGAAGCTCAAAAAGCTGATTTCGAGTAATAGGGAGGATAAAACGACCATGGCACAAATGAATATGTTAGAAGCGATTCGCGATGCGATGCGCGTAGAACTTACACGTGACCCTAATGTTGTCATCTTTGGTGAAGACGTAGGTAATGTCGGCGGTGTATTCCGTGTAACTGAAGGTTTACAAAAAGAATTCGGTGAGGAAAGAGTATTCGATACTCCACTAGCTGAATCTGCAATTGCTGGTATGGCGGTTGGTATGGGGATTCAAGGCTTCCGTCCGATTGCAGAAATTCAATTTGTTGGTTTCATCTATGAAGCACTTGATCAAATGTTTGTTCAAGCGGCACGTATGCGTTACCGTTCTGGTGGACGTTATAACTCACCAATCGTATTCCGTACACCTTTTGGTGGTGGAGTAAAAGCTGCTGAGCTTCATACAGATTCTCTAGAAGGTCTTGCGATCCAGACTCCTGGTATCAAAGTAGTTATTCCTTCTAACCCTTACGATGCAAAAGGTCTGATGATCGCTGCAATTCGTGACAATGATCCAGTATTCTTCATGGAGCATCTTAACTTATATCGCGCATTCCGTGATGAAGTTCCTGAAGGCGAATATACAGTTGAAATTGGTAAAGCGAATGTCGTTCGTGAAGGTTCTGATGTAACGATCCTTACTTACGGTATGATGGTTCACACATCTCAAAAAGCTGCTGAAGAGCTTGAAAAACAAGGTGTAAATGTAGAGGTAATCGATCTACGTACGCTAATGCCGCTTGATATTGATACAATCGTAGCTTCAATTCAAAAAACGAATCGTTGTATTATTGTTCAAGAAGCACAAAAAACTTCTGGTGCAGCTGCAGAAGTTATTGCTCAAGTGAATGAACATGCGATTCTACATCTTGAAGCTCCTGTTCTACGTGTAGCTGGTCCAGATACTGTGTATCCATACGCGCAAATCGAAGATCAATGGCTTCCAACACCTGCTCGTATTATTACAGCGGTGAATAAAGTACTAAACTTCTAAGATTAAGACATACTGAGATATAAAAGCTATAGCCTGTCTTCATGGCAGGCTAAGCAACAAGGAGGTAAATTTCGGTGGCTAAATTTGAATACCGATTTCCAGAGCTAGGTGAAGGTTTACATGAAGGTGAAATTATTAAAGTTCTTATTACAGTTGGTCAAGCAATAACTGACGACGACATCATTATGGAAGTTCAAAATGATAAAGCGATCGTTGAAGTTCCTTGTCCAGTTAACGGTAAAGTGCTAGAAGTGTTGATGAAAGATGGCGAAACTCGCAAAGTTGGCGAAGTTGTAGCTATTATCGAAGCAGAAGGCGAAATTCCTGAAGGTCTTGGCGGTCCTGCTGAAGAAGCTAAGGAAGAAGCTCCAGCTCCAGTAGCAGCAGCAACTCCTGCAGCGGCTTCAGCTCCAGCAGTATCTGATAATGCATCAGTTCTTGCAACGCCAAGTACTCGTAAATTCGCTCGTGAACAAGGTGTAGATATTAAACAAGTAGCGGGTACTGGCAAAAATGGCCGTATCACTCGTGAAGATGTTTCAGGATTCGGCGGTGCTCCAGTAGCAGCTCCAACAACTGAAGCGGCAACTCCGGTTGCATCTGAAGCTCCAGCAGCGGCAGCTCCTGTTGTTTCTGGCAGTGCATATCGTCCAGAAGAACGCGTACCATTCAAAGGTATCCGTAAAATTATCGCTGGTGCTATGTCCAAATCAGTATACACAGCTCCTCACGTAACCATTATGGATGAAGTTGATGTTACTGAACTTGTTGCTCTTCGTACGAAATACAAACCATACGCAGAGAAAAAAGGTTCGAAACTAACTTACCTTCCATTTATCGTAAAAGCTCTTGTATCTGCTTGTCGTGAGTTCCCAATTATGAACTCTACACTTGATGAAGTAAATCAAGAGATCGTTTACCGTAAATTCTATAACGTAGGTATCGCTACTGATACAGATAACGGTCTTATCGTTCCTGTTGTTGAAGATGCTGATCGTAAAAACCTATTTGCAATTGCAGACAACATTCGTGATCTAGCTCTTAAAGGTCGTGAAGGTAAACTTGCTGCTAATGAATTACGTGGTAGCACAATTACAATTTCTAATATCGGTTCTGCTGGCGGTATGTTCTTCACTCCAGTTATCAACTTCCCAGAAGTTGCTATTCTTGGTACAGGTCGTATCTCTGAAAAAGCTATCGTACGTAATGGCGAAATCGTAGCAGCTCCAGTAATGGCTCTTTCTCTAAGCTTTGATCACCGTCTAATTGATGGTGCAACTGCTCAAAACTTCATGAACCACATTAAAAAGCTATTGGCACAGCCAGAGCTATTCATTATGGAGGTGTAAGAGATGGTAGTAGGTGACGCTTCATTAGATATTGACACTCTAGTCATTGGTGCTGGTCCTGGTGGTTATGTAGCGGCAATTCGTGCTGCACAACTTGGACATAAAGTGCTTTGTGTAGATAAAGCAACTGTTGGTGGTGTATGTCTTAACGTTGGCTGTATTCCTTCCAAAGCTCTAATCTCAGCTTCTCATCAATATGAGAGCATTAGCAACGCTTCAACTTTCGGTATCGAAGTTGGCGAAGCTAAAGTAGATTGGGCACAAGTTCAAAGTTTCAAAGACGGTATCGTTTCTAAACTTACTGGCGGCGTAGCTGCATTGCTTAAAGCAAACAAAGTTGAATATTTCAACGGCGAAGTAATGTTCATTAACGAAAACGAAGCTCGTGTATTTAACGATCAAGAAGCTCCTCGTTACCGTTTCAAAAACTGTATTATTGCGACTGGATCTCGTCCAATCGAACTTAAAGCATTCCCATACGGAGGTCGTATCGTTTCTTCAACTGGAGCGCTTAAACTTCCTGAAATTCCTAAAAGCATCGTAGTTATTGGTGGAGGCTATATCGGTATCGAGCTTAGCCAAATGTACTCTAACTATGGTACACAAATTACTGTTATTGAAGGTTCTGATTCAATCCTTCCTGGTTTTGATAAAGACGTTTCTGCAGTTGTTTCTAAGAAATTCAAAGCAAAAGGTGCTAACATTATTACTGGCGCTCAAGCGAAAGCAGCAACTCAAACAGATAACGATGTAACAGTAACTTATACTGTTGGCGATAAAGAAGAGTCCGTAACTGCTGATTACCTTCTAGTAACTGTTGGTCGTCGTCCTAATACTGACGGTGAACTAGGTCTAGATCTAATCGATGTGAAAATGACTGATCGTGGACTTATCGAAGTTGATGAGTATGGTCGTACAAACATTCCTCATATCTATGCCATTGGTGATATCGTTCCTGGTCTTGCACTTGCTCACAAAGCAATGTACGAAGGACGTATCGCTGCTGAACATATGTCTGGTCTTGCTAGCGCTGTTGATTACAAATGTATTCCAGCAGTTTGCTTCTCTGATCCAGAAATCGGTAGCGTAGGTATTAGTGAAGGCGAAGCGAAAGAGCAAGGTCTTAATGTTAAAGTTGGTAAATTCAACTATGGCGTTAATGGTCGTGCAATGAGCTTAAATGCAACAGAAGGCTTCGTAAAACTTATCGGCGATGCTGAGACTGGTTTATTGCTAGGTGCTCAAATCGTTGGTCTTGAAGCTTCTAACTTGATTGCTGAGCTTGCTCTAGGAATCGAGATGGGCGCTACGATTGAAGATATTGCTCTTACAATCCATGCTCACCCAACACTTGGTGAAATCGTTCTTGATGCAGCTGAAATGCTGCTTGGACATCCGATCCATGCTATTGCAAAAAAATAAACAATAATTTAGTTTGACGACAGATTATTGTGTTTATAAAGGTTTCAAGTTACATATGATCGTATATGTTGCTTGAAACCTTTTTTTTGAACTTATTATATTATAACGAAACGAGGGACTACTATGGATTTAGTGACAAAGACACCTGCGGATTCATTTACACTAATGACGCAACTTATTTTCCCGTTGGATACGAATCATTATGATACAATGTTCGGTGGGCGATTAATGGAATATATGGACAAAGCAGCTGCGATTGCGGCGATGAGACATGCACGCATGAGATCGGTTACTGCTTCGATGGATAGTATTGATTTCTTAGCACCAATTATGGTCGGTGAAGTAATTGAAATTCAGGCGTTTGTAAGCTGGACGCACCGTAGCTCGATGGAAATCTATGTGACTGTGACCTCCGAAAATCTAATTACAGCCGAAAAGAAGCAAACGGTAACTGCGTTCTTTACCTTTGTTGCACTAGGGGAAAACGGTCGTCCAGCAACAGTGCCTGGGTTAGAACCGCAAACTGATTTTGAGAAACAATTGTTTGAACAAGCACCAGAACGTCATGAATTGCGCAAGAAGCGTAAAGTAGATCGGAAGAATGGTATACAGCAGTAACAAAATGAAGAACTGATTTAGGTGACCAATTGACCTGAAAATTTGACATAACTAAAAAGAGGAGAAGCCTTCGGCTCCCCCCAAAATCTTATACTTTCAAAAATATCAAAAAGGGTAGCGATAAACGCTACCCTTTTTATAAGTAATATTATAGATTATAATAACAAAAACTTTATTCTATGTTGATTTCGCTCATTGGAATGCCAAGTGCTTTTGCTACACCTTCACCATAAGCTGGATCAGCTTTGTAGCAGTGTGTGATGTGGCGAATCTGAATATGTTTTTCAACGCCATTCATATTACGACCAGTATTTTCAAACAACACTTGTTGCTGTTCTTTGCTCATTAGGTTAAAGAGCAGGCCAGGCTGTTCAAAATAGTTATCATCGTCTTCTCTGAAATCCCACTGAGTAGCAGCGCCATTGATAGCTAGAGGCGGTTCTTTGTGTTCAGGCTGTTCTTTCCATTCACCATAGCTGTTCGGCTCATAGTGTAGTGTGCTTCCTTTGTTTCCGTCAACTCTCATTGCGCCATCACGATGGAAGCTGTTAAATGGACATTTCGGTTGGTTAACTGGAATATGATGGTGGTTTACACCTAGACGGTAACGCTGAGCATCACCATACGAGAATAGTCTGCCTTGCAGCATTCTATCAGGTGAGAAACTAAGACCTGGAACGACATTAGCAGGTGTGAAAGCAGCTTGTTCTACTTCAGCGAAATAATTCTCTGGGTTTCTATTAAGCTCGTATTCTCCAACTTCAATAAGTGGGAAATCCTTCTTATACCATACTTTTGTTACATCGAATGGGTTATAAGGCATATTATTTGCTTGTTCTTCGGTCATTACTTGGATGAACATCTTCCATTTCGGGAAGTTTCCATTTTCTATATTTTCATATAAATCTTTCTGATGGCTTTCACGATCTTTACCAACAAGCACTTCTGCTTCTTCATCAGTCAAATTCTCGATATCTTGTTGTGCGCGGAGATGGAATTTCACCCAAGTACGTTCATTTTGTGCATTGATCATGCTGAACGTATGGCTACCAAAGCCATGCATATTACGATACGATTTCGGAATGCCGCGGTCACTCATTACAATCGTCACTTGATGTAGTGCTTCAGGTAATGACGTCCAGAAGTCCCAGTTATTATTGGCACTGCGCATATTCGTACGTGGATCACGCTTAACGGCATGATTCAAATCTGGGAATTGCATCGGATCTCTGAAGAAAAACACAGGAGTGTTGTTTCCTACAAGATCCCAGTTTCCTTCTTCGGTATAGAATCTCATGGCGTAACCACGAATATCGCGCTCGGCATCAGCCGCACCACGTTCGCCGGCAACAGTGGAGAAACGAACGAACATATCCGTCTGTTTACCAATTTCAGAGAAAATACTTGCTTTAGTATATTTAGTAATATCATGTGTTACGGTAAATGTGCCGTAAGCACCAGACCCTTTTGCATGCATACGTCTTTCAGGAATTACCTCTCTATCAAAATGTGCTAGTTTCTCCAATAGCCAAATATCCTGTAAAAGGATAGGACCTCGTGGCCCTGCTGTCATCGAATTCTGATTATCAACAACTGGGGCACCTGCTGCGGTAGTTAACTTCTTTTGATTTTCATTGTTACTCATCAAAAATGCACCTCCTAATTGGTAAATTGTACTCATTGTAACATATTACTTATTATAATATCACTATACTTATTAAATTTTCAGTTTTTTTGATTGCTACTAGTCTTATTATTCGAATACAGTACTATATTCCTGTTCGCTGAGCAAGATATGTAATTAACTCTGCTTATTATATGAAGTAAGATATGCTATAATAATAAGAATATTCTCTTCATTGCGTGTAGTTACAAGGAAAAGTTATTCGTAATGAGTAGTTTACCAAATGTTTACGGAGTATAACTGTAAGCAAATGAAAAGTTTGGTTTATGCTTACGAAGTAACTTTTCATTACGATGAAGTTATTACTGTAAGCAAATGAAAAGTTTGGTGTATGCTTACGAAGTAACTTTTCATTACGATGAAGTTATCACTGTAAGCAAATGAAAAGTTTGGTGTATGCTTACGAAGTAACTTTTCATTACGATGAAGTTATCACTGTAAGCAAATGAAAAGTTTTAGGAGTGAATATAATGGTAACTAGCGAGCAGGCTTATTTGCAGCTATTAAAAGATGTGTTAGAAAATGGCGAGAAGAAGGAAGATCGTACAGGTACGGGAACGATATCTTTATTCGGATATCAGATGAGGTTTTCGCTTAGTGAAGGTTTCCCACTACTAACGACGAAACGCGTTCCTTTCAAGCTTGTTGCTAGCGAACTGCTATGGTTTATTAAAGGCGACAGTAATATTCGTTACTTATTAGAAAATAATAATAATATATGGAATGAATGGGCATTCAAGCGTTGGATTGAATCCACTGAATATACAGGGCCAGATATGACTAACTTTGCGCATCGTGCTCTAGCTGATGAGCAATTTGCAAAGCAATATGAGGAGCAGTTAGCTTATTTCAAGCAGCAGGTACTAGCAGATGATCTGTTTGCGGAGAAATTCGGCGACCTTGGCAATGTATACGGCAAACAATGGCGTGAATGGAAAACATCACAAGGCACTGTTATCGATCAATTAGCCGATATTATAGCAACGATCAAAACAAATCCTGACTCTCGAAGATTGATTATATCTGCTTGGAATCCAGAGGATGTTCCGAGCATGGCTCTACCACCATGTCATACGATGTTCCAATTCTATGTTTCGAATGGTAAGCTAAGCTGTCAATTATACCAGCGCAGTGCTGATATTTTTCTTGGAATTCCGTTCAATATTGCGAGCTATGCGTTGCTGACGCATCTTATTGCTCACGAATGTGGACTTGAGGTTGGCGACTTTATTCATACATTAGGTGATGCGCATATTTATGTGAATCATTTGGAGCAAATCGAGACGCAGCTGTCGCGTGAACCAAGAGCATTACCTACTTTGCAATTGAATCCAGATAAGCAGTCAATTTTTGATTTTGAATTATCTGATATGAAGGTAGAGGGGTATGAGCCGCATCCGACGATTAAGGCGCCGGTAGCGGTGTAGTTGAGAAGGAAAGTATACTTGAGATTAGTTAGAGAAATATATAATTCTAAAGAAAGCCATCATTAAGCGACGGGTCATGCGGAGCGATTAATGATGGTTTTTGGTTTTCGCAGTTTAGTAAGTATTATTACTAATTTCCATAAACTTCATAAAAGACTTGCTTCATGAGATAGGATAGTCTAAAATGGGAACATAAGTTCTTGTTTTAGACTATATACTTAATAAACTGGGGGTCTCCAATATGATTAATTTAGGTAAAGAAACGATTCTTCAGTATGAAGAAATTATAAAGTGGACGGATACATTACGTGATTTGCAGGAAAACAAGTGGTTAGAACCATATGCTGTAGGAAAAGCATCTGTACGGGAAATTATTTCGCATCTTAAAAATTGGGATAATTATCTCCTTTATTCGATTATCCCAGCTGTTAGAAATGGCGAGGGAATAGTCTTTCCAGATTTCGATTCGTTTAACGAAAATGCATATGAGTATGCTCGTTCGGGAATTTCTCAAATTCGTCTACTAGAGGAATTTAAGCAAACCCGTCTTCAGTTGATTGGAATACTGTTAGCTGAACCGGAAATTGCTTCTAAACATGTACCCTCAAACGGCGTAGAAAATTGCCCACATACAAACACACCTTACTCCTTGCTTTACATCATCCACGAATTTATCGAACATGATAATCATCATAAACATCAAATTTTATCGGTAATTTGATTCTTAATGCATATTAGGCAGAGATCTATAAGATGTCGTATAATATATAAGGAGTAGATGATAATTAAGGGGAGAACAATATGTCTTTAACATTAATCGTTGCAACAAGTACAAATAACGCAATAGGCCGCGATAATAAAATGCTCTGGCACCTGCCTGCTGAGCTTGCTCATTTCAAAAGAACAACATTACATAAAACGGTTTTAATGGGACGGAAAACCTATGAATCATTAGGCAAACCATTGCCAAACCGTACTAATGTAATACTATCTCGACAAAAGGGGCTTACTATAGAAGGCTGCGAAGTTGTACATTCGGTAGAAGAAGCAATTGAGAAATACGGGGATGAAGAGCTGATGATTACGGGGGGCGCGGAAATTTATAAGCTGTTTATGCCGTATATTGATAAGATGTACATTACGAAAGTTGATGTAGAAATTACAAATGCGGATGCCTACTTCCCAAGCTATAATGAAGAAGATTTTGAGCTTGTTCATAGTGAAAAAGTAGTAAAAGATGAGAAAAACAACTTTAATTTCACAATATATACGTACAATCGTGTGAAATAGTGAAAATGGTTGTAGCTTGCTAGCTGAGATAAATTCATGTAAATAGTGCAAATGATTATGGTGATAGTCCATTACGGAAATTGAGTTGAAAATGATAGCATTAGTGTAACGAATTAATTTACACTACCTCAATTGAGGATGAATATATATATCGATGCCTGCACTAATGTTCCGTGTAGTGGTAAAGGCTTCGGGATATTGGGGAGATGCTATCATGTCAATGCCAACTGGATTTTTGGACTATGAAAGAGAAGTGCCTAAAGATCGCAATCCGCGTATTCGTGTGCATGATTGGAAAGAATTTCATAAGCATATGTCTGACCAACAACTACAAACTCAAGGTGCCCGTTGTATGGATTGTGGTACGCCATATTGTCATACAGGAATTGAAATTGGAAATACGGTATCTGGGTGTCCGGTTAACAACTTAATTCCTGAATGGAATAACCTTGTATATCGCGGTCAGTGGAGAGACGCCTTGAATCGTTTACACAAAACGAATAATTTCCCAGAGTTCACAGGACGCGTATGTCCTGCTCCATGTGAAGGCTCCTGCACCGTTGGATTGATTGGTGATGCAGTTTCTATAAAAACGATCGAGGAAGCCATTATTGAACGTGGCTTCAAAGAAGGCTGGGTCGTTGCACAACCGCCTCAAATTCGTACAGGTAAGAAAGTAGCAGTTGTCGGGTCAGGTCCTGCTGGATTAGCTACTGCTGCTCAATTGAACAAAGCGGGTCACACCGTAACTGTATACGAGCGTGCTGATCGTATTGGTGGATTGTTAACGTATGGTATTCCGACAATGAAGCTTGAGAAGCATGTTGTAGATCGTCGTGTTACTATTTTACAAGAAGAAGGAATTCAATTTATTACGAATACTGAAATTGGTAAAGATCTGCCGGCAGCAGCGCTATTACAGCAATTTGACGCTGTTGTGCTTGCTCTTGGAGCTACGAAAGCAAGAAGCATTACGATTGAGGGATCAGAATTGAAGGGGATTTATCCCGCAATGGATTACTTGAATAGCACCATTAAAAGTTATCTTGATTCTAATCTGGATGACGGCAATTACATTTCTGCAAAAGGGAAAAATGTTGTAGTTATTGGTGGCGGTGATACGGGGACAGACTGTGTAGCGACAGCGCTTCGTCATGGCTGTGAGTCCATCGTTCAATTCGGTACAGTTGCAAAAGCACCACAGCAGCGTGACGCTTCGCAAAATCCATGGCCTCAATTTCCCCATGTATATACATTAGATTATGCACACGAGGAAGCAAAAGCGATATTCGGTGAAGATCCTCGTCAATTCTCTGTTCTCACGAAGAAATTTGTTGGAGATGAGCAAGGGAACTTGAAGGAGCTTCATACGGTGAAAATAGAACGCTCTATCGATGAGACAGGCAAGAAAATATACAAAGAGCTAGAAGGAACGGAGCAAGTATGGCCAGTAGATATTGCGCTGATTGCGATTGGGTTTGAAGGCCCTGAAGCAACAATTATTGAACAACTAACTTTGGCAACGGACAGCCGTTCTAACGTGAAAGCTCGCTATGGTGACTATAGAACGAATATTGATAAAGTATTTGCTGCAGGTGATGTTCGACGTGGTCAAAGTCTTGTCGTATGGGCGATTAACGAAGGGCGTCAAGCGGCGAAAGAAGTTGATAAATATCTCATGGGCAGTTCGATGCTGCCTTCATAGTTAGGGGAATAAAAAGTGGATCGCTATGAGTGGATATAGCGATCCACTTTTTTTATATCTAATTGCATGTTCGTTTTTAGTTGTTTTTCCAATCTTGTGTATTTATCATTATGTTGATGATCGTTTTTAATCGTGTGCTTATGTTCTCGAACTACTTGTCCATACTGTGCTAATTTGTGATAAAATATAATTATATTGTTTTGCACAAATGGTTCCGCAGGATGTTGGTTGTGATTGTGAATATCAGCTGACGTTCTCAGAGAAGGAACAAGTACGCCAATATGTGGAATCGAATCACATTCAATTATTAATTGCTCAAGCGGTAGCATAAAGCTAGTGTTATCGTCACTTACTGAATAATGATCTGTTATTTGCAGGAATTAGGTTCTAATTCTCGAAAGTAAAAGGATATACTGTTGGAGAAATGGGGCTGAAGTTAACTATGGAGCAAAGTAGTGTTCTGTCGCTTGATTCAGTGGATCGCATACGATTCTATGTTCAACAAAAATATGCACATTTACCCCAAGAGAAACATGCTGAAATCGTTGCTGATGCGATTGTGAAAATTATTGAGCGTCAGTTGCCGCCCTATCACCCAGAATTAAAACGTCAAATTACAAACACATTGATTGAGCAAGTCGTTATTCCGCAGAAGCGGCCTGTTTCATTACAAGACATTGATATGGTTTGTAGTGAAGCTTCATTAACGAACGGGGATTGGGAATTGCTCCGTAATTGGAGAGTAGATAAAGGTGTAATTGTCGAGACTGTTACGACTAAATGGTCACTTTGGAGCAACATTACTACATCGGTTAACGAGCATAGAAAAAGTATGGCTTATGGACTGGCTTCTCTAGTGCTGATCTTTGCAGTAAGTTTGTATGCTTATTATTCGCCGGCGGTTATGAAGGACAAGCAAGCTGACTTAGTCGCAATCAATGAAAGTTCTATAGCAGGACCAATTGAAGTTTTGGCGTATAATGAACTTCCGTCGGACTTTCAATATATAGCGGTGAACGAGTCTTTATTGATTCAATATTTGAATAGTCGGGATTCTATATTAGTAGATGAGCCGTATTATACTGCTATTATGGATACTGCCAAACAATTCAATATTCATCCAATACTACTGTTTGCCATTACTGGTCAAGAGCAAGCTTTTGTAAGTCGCGACAATGAGCGAGCAGCAGAAATCGCCAATAATCCGTTCAATGTATTCCATAGCTGGGAAGATTATAATACGACGATTGAAGATTCGACTGCGATTGCTGCACGAACATTGGTTAATTTAAGCAAGGACCGTCCTCAAGATATTGATCCGATCGTTTGGATTAATCGTAAATATGCAGAAGACCCGAATTGGTCAACTGGAGTAAATAGCTTATTTACTACCATGATTAATTATATTAATGATTAACACCATTAATTATTAGTAAATGAATCATGAAGGAGTTATTATGAAGACATTAATTATATTATATGGATAGATGTGTTTAAATAAAAGCTCAAACTTGAAAAATGTTTTAAGTTACCCTAGTTAACAAGGCATTGTAGACTTTTTTAAGATTGACTTTTTCGAATGAAAAGTCAATTAGAGAAAATGGTTTTAATTCCTCTTGTGAACAGCTGAAAGTCAAAGTGCTTAAAACGAATGCGAAAATGATACAGACTAATCTTAATTGTTCCCCCGGAAGTGTCGGGATCCTAGCCATTTCTCCTAGCATGCTGCGTGTTGAACCGCTGTGCACATATCGTGCGACATGGTGGACAGGTTAGAGCCATGTGTCGAACGGCACGCCGAAGACATCGGCCAGTTGCGAACCCAAAACTGCAGTTCATACTCCTGGATGTTCTTCCTGCCGCGTGACTTAGTTGTAGAGGGCTTTCCAGACTAATGCATTTTTTTAACCAAGGTCTCTCATATGGCTTTTCGCTGAGTATAGTTTAATACTTATTTCACAATATCTGAAGATTTTTTTGAAACCGTTAACCGCTTCAGATTATCTATTTGATTATATTACTTTATTTTCTTTTGAGATACTCAATTAGTTCAGTGGTCAATACGGTCGTAGGTGGCCAGATCCTAGTAGTAGACTTGCTACTTAAGCCAATTTTAATAGATTAATAGGGGATAATTATAAATACCGATATGAGATCTGCAGCATGTACACTACGCTGGAATTTCTCCAGAAAGGATAGAAAAATGAAACCTTTTATATATTTACCAGACAATCAAAAAAAATCTTATATTCGTCGAACAAACAGTTTTGTTGACACATATATAGAACGCCTGGCCGTCCAATTTAATAACTTGGACAAAGAGGCTGAAGATGCAACTGAACAACGTTATCAAGAATTAGGTACGTTTTTTGATCCAGACCGTCATGATCCATCTGATTTCGTGGAGGATGCACATGACTTTGGTATTGAATATTGGCAAACTTTAAGTTTGATGAAGTACAATACCTATATGATGACACTAGCCACGTTATATCAAGTGTGGGAGCAACAGATCCGTGACTTGGCTTTCCGGGAAATCACTCGATATCACAAATTGATCGGTAAGGATCGTAAAGAACTACAATTTAAAAACTTTTGTACTAAATTCCCTGATTTGGAGGATCTATTTCAGAATAGCGATTGGACTCCAGCATCAATAACATCCTGGAATACGATTAATGAGCTCAGATTGGTTCAAAATGTAATTAAACATGGGGATGGATCCGCAGCTAAGCAGTTATATGACCTTCAACCAAAGTTCTTTGAAAAAGTCGGGGACACATTGTTAATGGATTTGTATGGCACGACTCTTAATGAGATTTCCTTGTCTATTCCAAATACCGAAATCGAACGATACCGGGATGCTTTGATTGGGTTCTGGGAAGAGATTCCCGAACGATTATACTTCACTATTAAAGATTCGCCTCTCCTTGTGGAGGGACCTATAAGCTTGCAGGAGAATGCAGGTACGGGAGTTTGGGCTCATTATGTACAGCAGCACCGGCTAATCCCAGGAACTATCATTCAGATCCGTTTTAATAAAAAGCATTGGATAACAGGAGAATATAATTGGAGCGGTAAGTGTACAGATCTGCCGGAGCTTCACAGCAAAAACAAATCGGATTTACTTGTTTTTCGGTTGAATCACAGTGTTAAATTTGAAGTAGAATTTTCAGAACTCAAACCATAAATTACTCTATGAAAATATATAATTATTCAAATCATGTTGTTCTTGTGTCGCCGTTTCATCCAAGGGATAAGGAGTTTTTGTGTTACCGGACACTTTTGGCGGAACGACCGGCGGCAGACCGCGGCTCAATTTCCATCCAGATGTGGGTAGTGGGGAAGCGCCGCCAGTTACTGGTCAGCAACTCTAGTTCTAGACTCCTTATTTCGAAAGAAAATAAAGTATTAGACTCATAACGTCCCATTAAACTAGGGGCATGAGAGTTTAATCTCTTCATGAATTCATATAAGCACTAGGGAGCGAATTGGACAAAATAATGAAGGGAGTTGTAATTTAGTGAATCACGATGATTTGATGACTATTTTTATTCAACTAAGTCCAAAGGAACGAATGGCTATTGTGGAGAATTACTGTGCAAAGCATGAGATTGAAGGTCCCGACGGTTTAGGAGGGCAACTAGATTACGCAAGAAAGATCATAAAGGGACGTGCTGAAGAGGATCCATCAGTTCTTAGAGATTTTTATGAGATTCAATTCACGCTCTGGGCACTAGATTATCTTGGGTGTGCTCACATCGCTGATAAGTTCTCAAGTGTTATGAAAATTGGTGGATATTACGGGGATACTGATCCTTACACTGGGGATGGTATCAATTACTTTAAGAACGCGTTACTTGAAATGCAAGTTGGATTAAGGATGGTCGAGTCAGGAATTCCCGTCATTCAACCTCCTGATCATACGGGTGAACCTGATTACATTTTAGAAAGTAACCACGTTGTGCTTGAGATCAAAGCACCGGCCTCAAGATTAGGTTTATTTCAATCGATTATTAAGGCAGTTTTTCAAATCGAGAAAAGCGGCATTCCTGGTATTATTATCGTTACGTTAGATCACATGATATCCCGCGGTAAAAACACTGCAATTCTGTCCGAGCTACCTGTGGAGTTACAGAAAATTATTATAAGTGCCTTACCCATCGATTCGAAGTCTAACACTATTGGAATCATTGCAGAGTGGTGCGATTGGTCTTGTGGCATTTCAACCGTACAACCGATAATGAACACTGTTAAAGCAGGCTTTACAGAAAACCAAACTGTTATGAAAAAAGTTTGGCAGGCATTCTCTACCGATGATGTATCGGCTGGTTTAATCGTAGTATCTGATTCTGATACTATCTTTACATATACTAATGACTACAAACCAGCTACTAATCCTGTAGAGTTTTTTAATATTACATGGCCGGATTATAATGATGTATAGTTACCAACAATTTGATAGTCAGCTATAGTATAGGAATTTTAAATCTAAAGGTCAGTTTCTATCTTGTGGTGCAAAAACTCGACATAGTATATGATCTTATCATTTGATTTGAGTTTTCGTTCAACTCCCTCGGTACGTTAGCTGATTAAACCGCCCCCCACTGAACTGCCCCCCAAATGTTAGTCAATGAACTGTGACCCTAATTGTGAATATTGCAAAAAAGAAACTATGATGCAATGAGATAGCTTCTGAATTCATCAGGTGTTATTCGAACGTTGTGGCGAACTCTTGTAAAATCTCTATGTGAATTCTAAATTTAGCACCGTATCTTTTTGAAGGTAGGTCACCCCTTTCATTGAAATTTGAAACAGCTGAAATACTTAAACCCAACTACTCTGCTGCTACTTGAACAGTCAAAAGATCTGAAAGTGTGAGCATTTGTTATTCCTCCTCGGTTATGTTTAACATAAAAATCAGCTTCCTACGTCTCAGACTCTCTATCAAAATGGATCCATAAAGGGTTCCAAAAAAAAAAAAAATATAGGATACCTTCCAGAATCTGTCGAAATTAGTATAGCGTCTAACATAACTACCTTGGGGGTTTACAATGTCTAAATTAAATCAAATTCAAAATAGAATTCGTGAATTAAGTGGGGATGTATTTCAGAAGGTTGCTGACGCTTATCTGCATATGAAGGGTTATAGCGATATTAATCCACTAGGATCAGTCATTGGTGCTGATAAAGTTAGAAAAGGTACACCTGACTCATTATGCACACTTCCAAATGGGAAATATGCTTTCTTTGAATACACAACACAGCAATCAAATTTATACAAGAAAATTATTGAAGATTTAGAGAAGTGTTTTGATGAAGGTAAAACTGGTATAGCTGTGGATCTAATCGATGAGGTTGTTTACT
The DNA here is from genome assembly GCF_056786395.1 of Paenibacillus sp. Y951. Lineage (NCBI taxonomy): Bacteria > Bacillati > Bacillota > Bacilli > Caryophanales > Paenibacillaceae > Paenibacillus > Paenibacillus sp. Y951. Next base: position 35,580 of record NZ_JBXCIY010000024.1, read on the forward strand.
GTCATACGTCTTCACTTTCGACAGAAGAAGAGAAAGGTATAAGAACACTATGCCAAGACAAAGAAGTTAATATTAATATTTTTGGAATAGGCCCACTTTCTTTCGATTTCTATCAAAAGTATCCAGGTATTGCAAGGGATCTTTTAGGCGTTGAAGTAGACACTGGTCAAGTTATTACAATAGAAGAATTTGTTTCAGCCTATAATAAAAGTGCAGTGGCGACTCCGTTAGACACCCAATTCCACTTTAGAGAAGAAGAAGTAAATACTATATTAACTGCACTGGAAACTACAGATTTAGTAGTGATCTCTGGACGATCAGGTGTAGGGAAACCAAGAATAGCCCTTGAGTGTTGTCATAAATTCAAACAAATTCATACAGAGTACGAAATAAGGTGCGTTTTTAACAGAGGTGTTAGTATTTTTGAAGATTTGGCTGTTCACTTTTCTGATTCCAAGCCCTTTTTAATCTTTGTTGATGATGCAAATAGGTTAAACCAACTTGATTATGTACTCCAATGGATACACAAACAGGAATTCGGTCGAAAAATAAAAATAATTGCTACAGTGAGGGATTACGCAATAGAGAAAATTCAAAATATTGCCCGCCAGTACGGTGGAGGTTATGAATTAGAAATTAATCCGTTGAATGATGAGCAGATTAGTAATTTAATCGAAGAAGAATTTGAGATAAAAAACGGCCATTACTTAGAAAGAATATCTGAAATAGCAAAGGGAAATCCACGGCTTGCTATTATGGCAGCGAAAGTAGCAAAAAGGGAAAATAACCTTCAGAGTATCAGAGATGTAACTATGATTTATGAAGAATATTATGAGTCAATAAAAAGGGATATTGATGCGTTAGATGATGTGAATATTAAGAAATCCGCTGGAATAGTTTCTTTTTTTCGTACTATAGATTTCTCAAATAACGATCAAATGACCTCCATCGAGGAAGCATTCTCAATTTCTAAGTACGAATTTTGGGAAGCCGTAAAGAAATTACATGATATTGAAGTATTTGATATGTACGAAAACGAAGCAGTAAGAGTTTCGGATCAGGTTTTGGCTACATATCTATTCTATTTGACGGTTTTTAAGGAGAAATTAATCGATTTTTCAGTCTTACTAAACAACTCCTTTCCGAATAGAAAACAGTTAATAATTGATGCTATCAACCCTGAGTTAAATTCCTTAAATACCAAAGATATTATGGAGGATATGAGTTCTCATGTTAAGAATGCATTAGCTACTGCAAAAGAAAACGGTGACGATGAAACAACTATTGAACTTTATAGCATGTTTTGGTTTATAGATCGAACTTCAACACTTTTATATGTAAGAGACAGTGTGAAGGGGCTAGAGCCAGAGGAATTCGATTATAAGGACTTCCAAATAAAAAAGGATAATAACATACCTAGACCATCTCTACTTAGTATATTGAGTGCTTTTATTTCGTCTGAAAAAGAGATGTTCAAAATGGCAAATGAACTTCTTTTATCATTGTTCGATAAACGCCCAAGTCTAAACTCCTATGTCTATACGATATTAACGGAGGCATTCGGTTTTGATGTAGATTCCCATTTGTTCGATTATGAACACCAACACATTGTATTAGATGTATTGTGGAATAAAATCCAAATAAATAAAAATGATGCTTTGATAAAATTATTTGTTAAAATTGCAGATAACTACTTAAAAACAAAATTCGAAAGTACGGATTACCAAGGGAAATCAGTACGATTTATAAATTTTGAGTTATACAATTCAGACTCTCTAAATCACTTAAGAACAAAAATATGGAATTATATAATTGAGCTGTACAAAAATAAGGAACTACGTAGCGAAGTACTTGAACTGATTTATAACTATAGTTCGTCACGTTTAGACGTATGTACTACAGAAATAATACAAAGTGATTCCATCGTCCTTTTCCCATTTATCGTGAATTCTTTTGATAAAGAAAGCTATTTGGAATGCAGCATTTTACAAGAATATTTGGATTTGTTAAAAGATCATAAAATTGAGTTCGACATAAAGGTGCAGGAGAAATTTAAAAATGAAACTTATACTCTATCCGAGTTGTTATTTGGGGAGGAGTTTGACTACAGTAAAATAACAGAGATCAGAAATGAAAAAATTAGAGACTTTTTTGGAGAATATACCCAGGTTGATTATCTAAACTTCTTTAAGCAATGTATCGATATTAAGGCGAGCGGCTTTCTTAAAAATCGAGATGAGTATAGGTTTCAAGAAAGTTTATTTGAGGTTTTCGGTGCACTATTAGATCGAGATGCTACACTGGGTATAACGGTCTTTAATGAATACTTGAATCTAGACGATCCGTTATCCATTAATCCTATATCCTTTTTGGCAGTATTCACTTCAAGAGTGGAAGATTATAAATCACTGTCCATTATTATTAGCAATTCGCATGTTAAATCGATAAATAAATGGCTATATGGATACTTGTTCCATTTACCAAAAGATAATATCACAGAAGAAGATGCTGGTTTATTACTTACTCTTTACAAAGAAGCTAGCCCTGATCAAATACCATATCAAACAGATTATCTTTTGAAATATATGGAGAAAAATAAAAAAATGATTACCATAGTTATTGCAATACTTTTGGAACGGACCAAAGTTAACAAACGATTTGTCGGAGCATTTGAGATGATGTTTAATCCTCATACAGAAATCAATAAGAATCTTATAATGCTGTTTAAGGCCGATATTGACCTTTTGAAACGGGCTTATTTAGTGGTACTTGAGTGTTGTCATCATCATGTTGATTACGATGGTTCGAACCTGTATAAAATTCTTGAATTAGAACCTAAATTTATGCTTGAATTAATAAAAAGATGCGAGGATTTGAAGAATCGCAGTTACCATGATGACAATGATTATTCTTGTGTTTGGCTGCATGAAGAATATGATGAAATTATGGAAGAAGTAGTACTTTCTATATTTGAATATGAAAAAACTAGATATTCATATAGAGAACCTCTATTAGAAGCTATTTTCTTACACAATAGAGAGGGAAATGCCTTAGTTATAGAGAGGCAAGATAAATTTTTGAAGAAGATTATTCTCAAGCTGCATTCAAACATAGAACTAATGAGAATGGTTTTCTATATTATTTCAAACTTCTCTACGGAAAGAAGATTGTCCTTACTTCAAGTGTTTTTATTATATAATCAAGATTATTTTCATTTCAGAAAACTACCGCTTGAAGAAAGTTCAAGTAGTTGGTCGGGGAGTGAGGTGCCTATACTACAACAAAGAATAGCTTATTTTGAATCGGTATTAGGACTTTTAAATTCTGTTGACTTGCTTGAACATAAACATGGAATAGAAGGTCAAATAAATTATTTGCGGGATAGAATAGAGCAAGAAAAGAAGATGGATTTTCTAGACGATTGAATGCAATCACTATTATTTTGTGAATACTCGTTTACAGATGTAAATTTGGATTGAGTAATTATGTATAAAAATGATTAGCATAAGTAGTTGAAATGCTTCTGATAAGAGATTTTGGAGTAATAATTGCACATAATGATGCTTCTTGTACATTGTTTACTATCTTTATGAAAATAATAGTTTCAGCAATAGTAGGTATTATCTTTAGTTTATTTCTATCTAAACGCAAAGCAAGTAAAAGTAAGTGAAATTCAATACATGGTTAACCCTTTTAGGAGTGGAAGTATAAAGAAGCGACATTATTGGATTTACTTCGTCCAGTTCTGTAGCTTCTTATTTTATAGTCATGAATTAATTAAATGTAGTGTTGTTACTAATCAGTTGATTCTATTTCCGCTCTATTTATCGATTCAAAATCTTCATAGAATGATATAATTGGATCATAGTACCATTTTTTGATTAGAAAGGTCGTGATACGATGGAAATATCTTGGCTGTTAACGAATGAAATTAATCTTGAACAAGAAAAAATGAATTTACAATTAACAGGATTGACCTGGGATCAAATTGAACATTCCTTACGATCAAAATATGGAGAAAGCTCAAAAAAAGGATTATTTCAATGTAAATGCTGCCAGTCCGTCACTACTATAGTTCTTAGCAATGAAAAAGTATGCCACTTTAAGCATAAAAGCACTGAAGAATGTACCGCATCGGAAAATTACAAGAGAAGTTTACGCGATAAACCCTTTCAAAATAGTCAACTTCATCGAATTGGAAAGAGTGCAATACGAAATCAATTAAATCATAGTTTGTTTCGGTATCAAGCAAACATTATGGATGGATACTTATATCGCAAAGAACTGAAATATGTTCCTGATTTTATTGTGGAATGGCCAAATGGCGAACTCTGGAGTTTTGATTATATTACAGGAACTAAATCAGACGCTTACCAGCAATATTTAGTTAAAAAGCAACTTTATTAAAAATCATTAAATATTAAGAGTTACTTTCTTTTTAATGAAAATCAAATTGCATTACATAAAGAACATAATGCTCTCGCACTTAGTCATGCCGAAAAAGGAGCTTTGCCCTTTCTATCAAGACATAGCAAATGGGAAGAACTTATTTCTGATATAGATGAAAGGTACGAGAAAGATGTATTGGTACCCGATGTAAGACTAACATTATCTGATAACCATGTATACCGACTGATATATTTCACCAATGAGTTCGAAGGGATTCTATACCACGTCACAAAATTATTGTTAAAGCCTAACTCTCGTATTCCTAATATACCTAATCAATGGTATATGGTTATAGGAGAGGCTACGAAGCTGCCATTAGATGATTTGTTTCGTTATCAAGAGATTGAGAAGTCTTTCTCTTGGGAAGGCATAAATATCGACTCAGAAGGTTTTAATACATGGGTGCGATTAGTTGAACATAATCAAGAGGTTGCTGCATCTACTTCTACAGAAAATAAACATATAGAAATAGGTAAAGATGAAGAACATCCAATAATCACAATAGTTAATAAATCAACAAAAACAGGAGAAACAACTCGATTTTTAACTGATGATGATGAAATTCAAGAGTTTCTGTACGTAATCTCTCTCATGAAAAATTCAGAACTTTTAGATTCAAGCCCGGGATTTATTTATCGCATCAAAGAGTGTGAAGCTGCTATTGAAACCTATATACATGACAAAGTCTTCCCTAAAGAAGTGAGAACAAAAATAAAGATGATGAAAATTGCATTGTCTTATAATCTACTTCATCTTTTAAATGACCAAAGAATGATTCCATTTAGCGTTATCTAAACAGTTTCTACGACGTGACATGGACTGCAACAATCCCGTCTCTTTGACACGATATTGTTACTGAGGATGAGTATAGTGAAATCCTTGATCAGAATGGATGATTGCTTCTGAATGAATGTTACCATCTAGTGCTTCTTGTACATGCTTTAGCGTGTCTTATACAAAGTCCATCCATAGATTTGTAGATATCTTGTAAGCGACAATTTCCCTTGTAGCTACATCTTTTACACAAGAAAGATATGCAGTTTGTCCTCCAAGGTATGGAAGGTAAGTAATATCCGTTAAGAACACTTTAGAGACCTCATCTTGTATGAATTGACGGTCTAGATGATTCGACATACTACGATGTACAGCAGTTGCCTTAGCAAGGTTTCGATAAGGATTAGCACGCCTTACTTTAGACAATAAATGATACTTATGCATTAAGCGAAGTATTTTCTAATGGTTCATAGGTACATCAAACTTGTCTGATAACTCCATATAATATCCGCGATAGCCGATTTTACCATTCGAAGCGTCATACATAGATTTTAATAAAAGATAATCTTGATAGTACTGTTCATCACGAAGACTATGCTTTTCGATATTTTGAATCCATTTATAGTAAACAATACGGCGTACACCTGCTTGTTTTCATAGATAACTTGTGATGTTTTTTAGTTGGAAGAGACGAATCACTTCATTTATGACTTGATACTTTTCGTATGGTTTCAAGATCGTCTCTTGCTCGCCTGCCTTTCGAGTTCGTCAAATTTTTTAGAAACGTTAATTCAGCCTCTAAATATTGAATATGTGCTTCTGCTTTTTCAAGTTTTTTCTCAACCGTAAGTTACTTGGATGTGGGACGTCCGTTACCACCTTTACCACGACGTTCCTCTAGAAATCCTGTTTCTCCATATGTTTTATATGTTGTTTTCCATCGATCAAGTGTACTTTGTACTTTCTTCAACCCAATGATGTTTAGGTCAATCCATTGTCCATAAAAATCTGCATGGGACCCATACCATCTAGGTTTTGTTTAACAGCTTTTATTTTGAATGCAGCGGTATATTGTATTGCACGATCTGATACCGAAGAAACATTTGAATTATTTTCTAACATACGTTGTTGATATTCGCTAAAGATAATTTTACTCATATTGACTTATTCCCCGTTTCTATTTACTGATTATTAGTATAATGGGGTTTTTAAACAGACAAAACCCCGAATAGTATACCTTTTTAATAGCGTCTACTATTCGGGGTTAAGTACAATTAATGAGGAGGTACCTTTTTTTGTGTAATTTAATAATTAACTACATGTGGTAACATCACTCGATATACGGCTCTTTCGTACAAAACCAGCATCTATCATGGTAGGGGACATTATAGCCCCGGAGTCAATTCCCACGCGGAGGAACGTTCGACAATGCAAACTTAATTCTCTATACAAATGAAAAAGAGGTCAAATAAAAAGCACTGGTTTATCTCATAATACGAAAGGCCAGGCCAGGATAGTTTAATACAGTCGTTTGTCGATTTTAAGTTTTTATCGACGTATCATTAGATAATATGGGATAATAAGGTACAAATTTATTAAAGAGGTGGATCAATGCGAGAGGAATTTGATGTCCTCATTTATGAATTTCTAAAAATCAATACTAGGATAAAAGCTATGGTGAAATAGGATGTTGCCTGCACGATTTCAAAATTGTGGTGTAAAGGTAGGTAGATTGAACTAATAAGCGAGTTGGTAGATTATCTGCGGCCATATTACAAAAAAGATCAAAATGTTGGATTATACTTAATTTGAAGAAATAAGGTCAGTGCCAACTCCTGATATTCAGTATCACTTAAAGATGAAATCGTAATTTTGCAAAATGCCCAAATATATCATTAAATAAAATTTCAACAAATGGAGGATATTAAAATGGTAGCGATTAATGCTAAATTGGTAGGTAAATATAGTTTGAAGTTACTTTCAGCAGAAGAAAGAAGTGGTACCTCTTCCTATATGTTGGATTATATTAATTATCGAAAAACAGGGCTAAGCTTAAATCATGTAATTGGATGTCCTTTAAATTGCGGGTATTGCGTCAGACATTTTTGGGGGAATTTCGATGAGAAGGTACCTAGAATGATATGTGATGATAATACAGCGATTTACTCTCTGATATCCCATAAGTACTTTATCCCGCATAAAACTCCTATTCAACTATTTAACAAAGCAACGGATCCTTTTCTTCCAGCGGTAAAAGAGCATACCTTTTATATACTTAAAGAGTTGGATATTAAAGGACTTAAGAATTTAATTACTATTATCACACGATATAAGGTCACAAAAGAAGATATGGATTTTTTAGAAGAATTAAAAAATATTAAAGTTGTTCTGTATTTTACATACTCAGGAATAACCGATACTAAAATAGAGCCTATTCAAGCAACGGGTATTACGGTAGAATCGATTAAAATCGCAAATATGTACAAGAGAAGAACAAAAGTTATCTTATACTGGAGACCATTGGTCATCGGATGGAACGATAGTGATGAAACAATGAAACACGTTCTCCAAATTGGCGATCTGTGCGACGCAATTGTCTTTACAGGCTACTATAGCCGGGAAGAAAACTCGAAATATTTCGAAAGTGTGGGTGTCGAAATACCCTATGAATCATTTCAAAGAAGAAAGATTATGCCTTATGATCTTGACCAAAAGGTTATAATGATGCATAAACAATCAGGTATTAAAACTCCGTTATTTAGAAAGACATCGTGTGGGGCGACATTCGTTCATGATTTACCCGATTACAACGGACATTGGGGAGTAAATGAACTATGTGACATCTGTCCGAATGAACAGAGAGAGCGTTGTGCGAGTGCCTACATTGCACCGAATATCTACCAATTGATAAAAGAAATGGAGTATTTAGGGTGTGATCCTAGTGTCTTGATTGAGGATGGACACGTGTGGACAAATGCCTTGGGTGAAGAGCGAAGATATTACTTACAACATATGTTTGGTTATCAAATGTGGGATATCAATCTTCCTCATTTTAAAGATCAACATGGTAGAGGTGATGTTGGGTTTAATTCGAGTCAAGCTCAACAAAAGTGGTATGATGAAAAGAGAGAAGAATTTAAAAAAGGAGTAATAAATGAAGATGAATGAAAATACGGTTGAATATTTGAATGTCTTGCTTAAAGAGAATAAGGTAATTTCATTTGATTTGGAAGGAACAGGAGGGCAGGATAAAGATTTTGAAGAAATCGTTGAGTTATCATTTGTACGTATCAAATCAAATTTATTATTAGAAGATAAATTAAGTTCAACTGTCAATCCAGGAAGAAGAATAAAGCGATTTCCGTGGACAAAACACTCTATAAGTGATCGTGATCTGGAAAAGTCTCCAAAAATTGATGTTATAACCAGTAACATTGAGAATATCGTTCAAGATAGTATTTTGGTGGCGCATAATGCGAGAGTTGATTGGACATTGCTTAAGCGGAAATGCCCCAATCTTTCTCCGTTAGGGGTTATAGATACTTTAAAAATGTCAAAAATTATTTTTCCAAATCAAAGGATACATAAAGCCGAGTCCTTGATTGATCGATTTAATCTCGGAACGACTTTACAAAGTCTTACAAATTATCATCCACATAGAGCGCAGTACGATGCGTTCGCTGCAGGTCTGTTTTTTATTCATCTTATTGATGTCTCTAAACAACATTTGAATATTGCTGAAATAGTATCAAAGTATGGTCTTAAAATAGATCCTGATGAAGTGCATCAAATTTTACTTTTTTAAAATTGTTTTTTACTTTTAGTGTAAGTTTTACTTTGATTAGACCCTATTTGAGTTTCAATTCCGACTCCACTGCAGTGGGTCAAAAATTCAGGATAATTCAGGTGCCGTTGTAACGTTGTTAGTTAATAAAACACATCAACTGAATACAAGGAGATATTATGGAAGAAATAACCTTAGTCATGCTGAAACCCGATTGTTTAAATGATAATCATCAATCTGAAATTTTGAAATTAATTAATACTTCGGTAGATGCCACTCTTGTAGCAGGTAAAAGGGTAATCGTAAACAAGGACATGATATACAATCATTGTAGTAGTCTTATTGTAAGAATGGGAGATCAGGTCAAACAGAAATTAAAGATGAAATATGATGGAAACGAAGTTCTTATACTATTATTCAAAGGTGAAAATGTGATCCAGAAGATGAAGGATATGGTAGGTGCCTCAGACCCAAGCAAAGCAGGTCCTGATACCATACGTGGGAGATTCAGTAAAGACAGTTTTGAACTTGCTGCCCAAGAGCAAAGATTAGTGGATAATTTAATACACTGTTCCGATAACGCAGATGATTTTTATAAGGAATTCAACATTTGGTTCGACGGTAAAATCACTTATAATGATCTATTTTTCGCTATTGATGAGGGGCGGGCGCCAGATGAAATATAGAACGGTCGGAAACAGTGGCTTAAAAATTAGCGAGGTATCATTAGGAAGTTGGTTAAAGTATGGAGCAGCACTGGATTTTAAGAAAACATAACTATGTATATCGACAGCTATAAATGAGGGAATCAATTATTTTGATACCGTGAATTTATTTGGCAGTGGATTGGCAGAAGAAGTACTAGGCAACGTATTGAAAGAATATAAACGAGAATCCCTGGTTATAGGTACAAAGGTTTTCTTCCCAATGGGGTCTAGCCCAAATGAGCAAGGTTTATCTAGGAAACACATTATTGAGCAATGCAACGCCAGTTTAAAAAGATTAAATGTTGACTACATAGTTGTATCTGACAGCAATAGAATGAGACGAATGATATCTAATCGGCCGAAATACAATTTATTTGAACGTTCGATCGAAAAGGATATTATTCCGAGTTGCTAGGAATCAGTCAACTTGTTTATTCCCGCTTGCACAGGAGCTTTTAACAGGTAAATACAGTTCTAGCGTCAATATTCCTGAGTCATATCGTGCTGGAAATTATCAATCTAATATGTTTCTTAAAGGTATTATCAATGATTCAAATATAGAGAAGGTAAAAAAGATAATAGAAATAGCAAGCTCTTTAGGAATTACGATGTCTCAACTGGTTTTAGCTAGGATTCTGCGATTAAATAACGTTAGTTCTGCAATTACAGGAGCTAAGGATCCTAAACAAATTATTGAAAATACTAAAAGTGTCGAAATAGTCTTATCCACTGAAACAATTCAACTAATTGAAGAGATAATTGATAAATAAAACATTAGTTTGTTATTGTAGTAGGTGATATATTGATTAAACATTTCTTGAATTGCTCGTTACTTTCAAATTCTTGTGTATATAAAAACTAGGGTTTTGAGAATCCAATGAAGCTCTATATTATTGCATTATCGTAGCAGTTTCCTTTAAGTGACTTACTTTGAACTATCCTAAGTTCTTTAATACTTGCTGATATGCTAGCTTTGGTAGAATGGATTAACAGATTGTCCTCGTCATTAATGTGTTTTATTATAAATGCTAACTTTAAAATGTACACTGTTTTTATTGATTCGTTAGATGATTGGGATCGACGTCAGGATCTTTTTTATGATGTCAATGGTTCCTAATAGAATATCACGTGCCATCTAAGTTTTAGTACTTCTTCATTCACGACTACTTGTACTCCTACTTCAAGGATCATTAAGTCTTTGATTATGTGCTTTGTAACGGCCATTTAATTCGCTAAAGTCAATCCATTGCAGAGTATGTCGGTTATTAATGGGCAAAGCAGATGAAAAAACTGTTTCAAGAGATTTGGAAGTTGGTCGAATATTCATGTCAAAACAGTACCTCCTTGTCTAAGTATGAATCCATGCGTCCATGGATCACTACGATCACCTTATTACAACGTAAAGGTCGAATAGTAGAGCGAGAAGTTCGTTCTAAGACAAGGCCAAGAGGCCGACCGGTAAAGAGTAAGCGACTCCTTCTTCAAAAACGTCGATTTTTCTGTTTCTTTGGGAAGCACACATTCCGTTTGATAATAATCAAGCAGAGAGTGATTTGCGTATGTTGAAAGTGAAGCAGAAGGTATCAAGCTCATTCTGTACGAAATCCCGTGCAGATTACCTTAAGGAATTGATATTTAATTGCCAACATGCAGATGATATAATAATGGGAAATAAGAAATTACCACTTTAAATGGTCCAGAGCAAGTAACTCGGGCCTTTTTTATTTGCAGTTTTCGTTCGCATCTTTGAATAGATATATTAATTAAGGAGCTATAATCTGTTGAAGACATTAATTATTGCGGAAAAACCGGATATGGGACGTAATATTGCAGCTGCAATAGACCCCAAGGCGAAAAATAACCGTTCATATTTTGAAGGCGAACAGTATATTATTACTTGGGCAATAGGGCATTTAATTGGATTAGCAGAACCAGATGCCTATGATGATAAGTACAAGAAATGGAACATATACGATTTACCAATAATCCCTGATCATTTTAAATTAGTTCCCAATAAAAAGACAATTGACCAACTTAAAATCATTGCAGACTTGGCTAAACGGTGTGATTCGATTGTCAATTCATGCGATGCCGGAAGAGAGGGCCAATAAATGGTAAGTTAGTATTAAAGATAGTTGAATTCTCTTTGCTACATACGAGGGCACTGAAAAAGTCTATATAATCTACTTAGCGAGGTATGCGCCGATTCAATCGTCGCATACCTCGTTTTTTTCATTTATAATAGAGTTACTAAATGCAGATGGTGCTCTAGATGATTTCAAACCAATTAACACTCAACTTAAGTCCATTCATGAATTTACGATATCGTCGTGCCTCAAGATAATATGCTTCGTCAAATTAATGAACTTGTGGACTTTACATTTATTTTAGAAGAATTAAAGACCAAGTATTGTTTAGATAACGGACGTAATGCGATTTCTCCGATCCGTATGTTTTAGTATTTATTGTTAAAAGCTATTTTTGATGTATCAGTTGTAGACATTGTTGAACGTTCAAAATATGATATGTCTTTTAAATACTTCTTAGATATGGCACCAGAAGATCCAGTTATCGATTCAAGTTCGCTCACAAAATTCCACAGGCTTCGTCTTAAAGATGTACGTTTATTGGATATGCTTATCGAAAAAACAGTTGAAATCGTATTGGAAAAAGAAATTCTCAAAAGTAAAACCATCATTGTGGACGCCACGCATACAAAAGCAAGTTATAACCAGAAATCACCGAAAGAATTTTTACAAGAAAAATCAAGGAATGTTCGAAAAGCTGTCTACAAAATTGATGAATCTATGAAAGATAAATCCCATCCCAAACCAATTTCTAACGAAATAAAAGATGAACTAGCTTACTGTGAAGAAGTCATTGAAGTGATTGAAGACGAACCAAAGTTTGTCCATATCCCAGCGGTAAAAGAAAAGCTGAATATTTTGAAAGAGATCGTAGAGGACTATGACGAACAGCTGCACTATTCGGCAGATTTAGAGACACGTGTCGGCCAGAAAACAGCGGACCCTTCTTTCTTCGGATACAAAACACATATCGCCATGAGCGATGAACGAATCATTATAGCTGTGCTAGTGACAACGGGCGAAAAAAATGATGGAAAGTATTTAAAATAACTCGTCGAAAAAAGTCAATGTACAGGGATGGAAATCAAAATCGTCATTGGCGATGCGGTCTATTCAGAAAAGAAAGCACACCGGTTGTGGCTGTTCGAAAGTAAAGTACGGTCGGACCTTCTACACCAAAGCCAAAGATGATCCAAGGCTGTTTACCAGAACGCCTCGTGATTCGCAGCAATGGAAGCTGATTTACAAACGACGATCATTCATTGAACGTTCGAACAAGCGGGAGAAGATTGACTACAAGCTCGAATCTGGCAGGCATCGTTCCACTATGATGTGGTACATGCGACTCTATGGCATTATGATCTGCCAGCACATGGAAGCTTGGTATGTGAGCCGGAAAAACGAGTGGGATACGTTGAAACCACGTTTTTTTCATTCTGCACATTAATTTTTAAAACGTCATCTTCAACAATTGGTGAAGTCCGCCTCTTTTTGAAACTGGTTTTCAACTTCCAGTTCTTCCAGTTCTTCCAGCTCTCATGTGCGCATTTTTCATTCGACCTCCATTTTTAGCTCTCCTAATTCCGTGAGGCTATATAATTTATAATAGAATTTATAGAGTGATCCAGTGTAGGGAAGAGGCTGAGCAAAGATACATAGCTTAAAATAGTTAAGAAGCATTGGCTGGTGATAGCGCGCATGTATGACATCCACCCTAAACCATTCGTAATTGGATAAGAGACAACCTTGACTTCATACCAGCAGAGGAGATTCTAGTGGCTGATGAACATCTACAGGAAATGCGGAGACCACAGGAAGTGGAGCAACGGAATGAAAAGGGGGTTAAAGTGTTCGGTAAAAAGGGCCTATTTATTAAGCGGGGAGAATCAGCTGCATTGGATCTGCACATCATAGGCATCTCTATTTCTACGTATTATGGCCGGAAGAAAAGAGATGTGTCTTCACCACCTGAACGCCACATCGAGAAGTCGGCGTGGCAGTCCTACTCTCATACGTTTGAGGGTGAACGAGTATACGCCGAACGGATCAAAGTATGGTTGTTGGAGCTCATTTGAAGGCGAAGAGTATGTTTACGGGTACTAACTACTCGTGCTATGCATACGTGACAACACAACGTGAAACTAGAAAAAAGAAAGTATACCAACTTTGTGACGAGTTAGGCATTCTTCAAAAACCAAGTCAGGGGGTTCAGACGAATCCGCGTAGTCTGCCGATGAACCTTTGTCGTTACGGGTTCTAAACCAACTATGGCAAATGAATATTGATATTAAGTACGGCTATGTCAGTAGGTTAAGCGATTCCTCTATTTGCTCAGCATCATTGATATGTTCGAGTTACGCAGTAAAGAGGAGGTTCTTGTGAAGCTAGGCCGTTTTGCATGAACCATAACGTTCTTCCGGCAAATCTCGCCAAGCTGCACTACTTCGGGCCATCCAAAGAATGGCATTATACATCGTGCGATTACTTCATTTTGACGGACGTCCTGTTTGATAGGGGGGATATGCCCTTAATTTGTTCCCACTGTTCTTCGTTTATTTCATACCGTCTTTGAATCATGCTCGTTGATCCATTCGTTTTTCTCAAATCATACTACATTATTCTTTAGTTTACAGACAAGTCCTTGTTTACCTCTAACAAGGTTTCACCTTCAAATTCGATTGGCTTGACAGGCGGATAGTTGTATACTGGAAATTAAATTCTTATATCTAAATTAAGGGAGTGCGACTAAAAATGGAGATTCATGCCATTCATTTATCATTCATTACTGACCAAGTGTTGTTAGATAAACTGCTTGTATATGTTTCACCTATTAAAAGAGCCAAGATTAATAAATTCCACCGATTCGAAGACAAATTTCATTCATTAATTGCAGATATACTCTCAAGAGTCGTGATGTGCAGATTGATGCGTATTACTAATCGAGATTTCACTTTAAAACTGGCTGTAAACTCCTATGGAAAACCCTATTTAAAAGATTCATCATGGCACTTCAACTTAACTCATTCTGGAGTTTGGGTGTTACTGGTTATAGACGATGAACCTGTAGGGATTGATATTGAAGAGCAACGAACTATTGATTTGGACATTGCGAGGAGTTTTTTTACCTCTACTGAATATGCTGATTTATCTTCTTTACCATATTTTCAAAGAACCAACTACTTTTATTCATTATGGACGTTAAAAGAAGCATTAATCAAAGCCGATGGTCGTGGACTAGCGCTTCAACTTAATACCTTCTCATTCTCGCTATTTAACGATCAAATTAATTTAGATCCCGGTTATTCCGATTTTCCACAATATTATTTTCGTCAATATGATATTGCTCCTGAATACAGTCTATCTGTATGCGCTATGAATGATAAATTCCCTGAATATATTCATTTTTGGGATATTGAAAATTTAACATCTAGCATACATGACTTATGCAGTTCACGAGATTAACTGGTAATTGTGAAAAACCATGCTTGAATAAACCGGCCACCAATACATAGCAAGCTGCGACGGCCAAAATTCAAAAATAAAAGTTGCAAAGGACATGAGCTTCCGAAAACGCGGTTACTCTAAAAGAGGTTTCAAAGAAAACACCCAAAATCCTGTGAGATATACCTGTTTAAAAAGGTATCCTCCGCAATTGTTTGAGCGACTATTATTTGTTTAGTTTTTTTATTTTTGCAGTTAATCGACTAAAGGTCCGCTTTACAATTGTTGGGGAGATTTGCATAAGTCATGATAAGTTAAGATATATACAGTAGCGGCACTGACTAGGAGGACGGTGTTGCCTCTCACGTGAAATGACGGCGTGGAAATCAACCACAATGACGGAAAAAGTGTAACGCCAACCCGCCAGCATAGTAATAAGTCTAACACCGATCAAAAGAGAAGGCGTATGCCACTCCATGTGAATAAGGAACGTTATACGCCAACCATTGGGGGTGATGGGGATACGTTCAATCAAGTGGTGACACCCCGCTACCGATCCATGTCGGCAAGCACACGGACAACGTCCGCCTCTTCAATCACCTCCAGATTTCGGGTTGAGGCATCAAGCAGAATCTTCATGCAGATTTGGTTTACCACACGCGGAAGTCCTTGGCTTGCAGCGAAGATTTGGCTTAGTGCGCTTTCAGCAAAGACAGGCTTCTCCATCCGACTTACGGTCATATGGTACCGGATGTAGGCGCTCGTTTCCTCCTTGCTCATACCGCCTAGACGCCTAGATGGTACTGCATGCCAACGGGTTGGACCGTCGCCTCATACTTCTTGAGCCGTAGTTTCTTGCGAAGCTCCGGCTTACCGACGAGACTTAAGGGAAATAGTGCGGCGGAATGCATGTTGTAATTGAGTGCGAAACGCAGATTGAGCAGCATGGCTTCACTCATCTCGTGCGCTTCGCCAATCACGCAGACCATAGTGCGCTCACCAGGAGCGGAGCGGGTTGCCAGAGTTTTCGCGCCCGCGAGACGGTGTAGACGGTTCCACGCCGACTGCTTGCAACAAACCTCCGTAGAATTTGCGCGGCTTGAGTGCAGCATAACATAGATAAATCGGCAGATAGGTCATGGGATCGGAGGCGAATAGCTTTCGGATGAGGGGCGACTTACCGCCGCCCACTTCGCCGGTAAGCACACCAAGCGACCGGTGCTGAATCATGAGATCTAGCCGGGCGGACGCTTCCAGGAGTCCATGGGGCTCATAGCAAAGCGCGGGATCCAGACCCTTGCCGAATCGGGCTGGTTGCTGCGTTCATGTCACCTCCCCCTCATTCGCCGGAGCCTAGGAAAGCTCCTGGTTTTCTCACTCATCTTGCCGTTTCTGCTCTGCTAGGTCCAAAAAGGCGACCTGCCCGTCCGGTTTCACCGTAAGCACCGGGGTCTCAGGCGTGGCTCGGCGATCATACGAACGGGGCAAATCCACGACTGTCGCATCGGCATACCGAGCATCGTGCCACACCTGAATCGTCGCGAGGTCAAACGGGTCATAGCGTAACACCACGCATTTCTTGCATAGCTCTAGGTCCACTTCATACAAAGTCTTGTCTGTAAAATGCAATACTTCTTGAGCGTGCCTGAATCGATGAAATCCCTATCTGTACAGTCTAATGGTCAAAATGATCGACTGGAAGAAACGGCGTTCTTATTACTTTTGTCCATAAAATCCCCTCAATAGGAATGTGGGCATACGCCCATTAGGATCCAGGGAAAAAAATTACAAAACATATTATTCCAAATATCTACAAAATGATATATAATGTAACTATATAATTATATATCCTTCTAAGTTAAATGTTGTGATTTTAAGTTAATTTTTGGGTAATGTCGAAAAATGCTTGAGTTTGTAATGCCACACCAATAGTCCCAAAGGCGTCACGTCCAGTTCATAGACGAGTTTGTTCATTTGGGTACGGTCATTATTCTTGGCCACGGTTATCGTCTGCTTTTCTGAAATGACTTCTTGTTCACCGAGAGAGGTCAGACACATATGTATTTTGATGTCTGTCTTCATCTTGCGGAACTCGGCACACTTGAATTTCTGAAGACACAATATGAACGCTGTAGAGTCGATGATTTTGATCTTGCTACGAAACTTGACGTGATAACACCCGCTTGGTCAATTGCTCGAATTCGTGTCGCAGCAGTTCGGTATTAACCCGGCTGAGTAGCACGGCCGAGATAGAGGTTAGACTGAGCTCACGTTAGAAGTCTTCGCACAACACATCGTCGGCGATGTGGCGAGAGTCTTTGCAGCTTCGCAAGCAGAATTAACTTTGTGATAGGCGGTGGTCGTCAGCTTTTTTCGTCTATTTATCTTGCCGGAACTCATGAATATGTGAAAGAAAGTTATGGAGATTTAAGAGAACATTAATACAACTCCTATTTGATGCTAACTGATCGAAGATAAACCATCTCATATTTATAAATAAAGTGAATAATGGAATGGGAGTATATTGAAGTGAATTCAACATTAGTGGGAACGTTGAGGATAAAGACAATTACCAGCAATTAATGAATAGTGCTGGGTGGTTTACTCATTCCTGAATTCGTGATGATCCTGGCTTGAACAGTTCCAACCGAGTCATATTATGGAATTTAATTCACAAGACCATTATTTATTAATTTTATGTACTAGTTTGAAAAATTTAGAGTGTAGACGATCAGAAAACCTGCTCTCTAATCAAGCAGCAAATAGCCAAGAACTATTCTAGGACTGGCTTAGAAGATACGTTTCTGTCATTGAAATGTATGGATTATATGAAAGCTTGGTAGATTCGCCTCACTGTGGAAAATCATGGACTGTAATGTCCGAAGTTGAATGCGGTTTTCCTTGCGTGGCGAGATACCCTTGCTGCGATATAAATCATATTTTGGTTACCGTTCGTATACGACGACGCTTCACTTGGCTTCGCAGCGGCGTATCTTCTTCCTTTTAAACTTTCTTGTCCGATGATACGTAAGAGGTTATATGCTAAACATCCTGCATGTAGGACAAGATTGTTCGTATCAAGCTTCCCAACTGGTAGTCGTTCAAGATCTAAGTCTGTTTTCAGTTCACTATGAAACTGTTCGCTTGTTCCATCGCGGTATAGCTCGATGACACGCCACGGTGCACACCTTAATGAAGTCCAGTATACGTTGACCTCAAGCTCGGGGATAAGGAGCATTTGTCTATCACGATCAATGGTACGCTCTATCACTTGAAACACTTGACGTAAAGGTCGATCGAATCCAGCATCTGGAAATTCAATGGCGCCAACATACATGGTTTTGCCTTCACGAGGATGACAAGCCATTCCTTTGTCTTCGGCGATGCGTAACCATATTTCTTTAGGTGTATTACGTAAATTTAATTTAATTACGTGATTTACGTGTGAATGTGGATGACAGGTTTGTAAGTTTTCTAAACTATCATTACCAGCATCCATTCGCACAAGAATACGCTCGTCTGTAATTTGACGGGCATAGGCAATACTTTCTTCTAAAAATGCAGCTGCATCCAGTCGTTGGCGAAGGGTAGGGCTAGAAGGGACTTTTTGCAGTTCCAGGCATGTTTTGGATCTTTACGAAAGCTTCGACATGATCGAAATCGCTTTTTCCCTGGCAAAGTAGGCCTAAATAGCTTTTCATCACGTCGCCATGAGAATGAAGAGGATGCTCCTTTCCTTTAAGCTTCAAATTGTTTAATCTTTTCGCTAAGTCAGTATGAGACAGCAGTGCACCGACCGTAGTCAAACCTGCATGAGTCGTTAATAATAATTCTTTTGATTGAATAAATTGGATTTTCATGATAGACACCCCGAGGTGAAAATTTGAAATTCGGATATACCTATGTTTTCTGCATGAAAACGCCAATTTCTTTTTGAATACGCTTGATTTCATAAAGTTATTTCACGGATTCAGGTCATTGATAATCAAAGTGATAGAAACAGTGGATGAAATTCAAGTTATTCTATGAGAAAGCGCAGATTCAGTTTATAAATAGCCTCTTGGAAATAGAGCATTGTTGAAGGGGAGGAAGTGGGGGCAGCGAAGCATCGGGCTGGAAATCCTGGAATACTCTGTTCCTTGAACGGAGTATTCGTCAGCAAGTAAAGTGGCGAGCGCTTACAAGTCAGTCATTCAAAGTTTCGCCGCATGTGGGCAGTCCTTATTAATTAAGACGATGCCGGAGCCGTAAGAGGTTTGGAGATGATAGAGGACTAAGTCTTGGTAAGTCGCATGAGGAACGAACACAGGATTCAATAGAAACACACACGTGAATGGTAAGGGTAATCCCCCTCTCGATTTTTGCGGAGGTTCGATAAGTTGATTCGCCAAGAAACTCTTAATTATTTTATTTTCCTTAATGCAATATGCGAGTAAATTAAAAAGACTCCTGCGAGGGTAGGAGGAAATGATCTGAGATGGTACGCGAAAAGTCTTGTCC
Source organism: Paenibacillus sp. Y951 (assembly GCF_056786395.1). NCBI lineage: Bacteria > Bacillati > Bacillota > Bacilli > Caryophanales > Paenibacillaceae > Paenibacillus > Paenibacillus sp. Y951. The sequence continues at coordinate 55,322 of NZ_JBXCIY010000024.1, forward strand.
CATCTGCCTCGGCGAATGCCGAGAGGCTATTTAATATTTAAGGAGGCAATCCATTATGCTAGATTCACCCCAATATCCATTAACGAACGCGCAGAAGAGAATTTGGAATACCGAAAAATTATTGCCGAACACGGGATTAAGTGCACCTTTGTTTTCTTTGAAATTACGATCACAATCAGGCTCCATAGATTACGGGCTATTAAAAAAAGCAATCTTTCATTTAATTGAACGAAATACTATTCTTCGCGCCCGAGTCCTTGAAGAAGATGAGCCTGAACAATATTTTCGAAGTTCTAGCGTTGCGGATTTGAAAGTGATTAATGGATCAATGATTGATGTTGATTCATACATCTTAGAAAATTCTAGGGAAATAATGACTAAGGATAACTTAGATTTAGTTCAAATGGAATTAATTATAATAACTGAAGTTGAATGTGTAATTCTGTTTCGAATACATCATATAATTTGTGATGGTTATACGATGGAATTAATCGCCAAGGAAATCATGGATATTTACCAAGGGTTATTGCGAGGAAGTGTTCCTACTCAGACGAGGCCATCTTACATAGAATTTATCAAAAGTGAATTGGAGTACTTAAATTCCGAACGTTTTGTTCAAGATAGAGAATTCTGGCTACAGGAATTCAAATCCTTTTCCTACGACAGTCAGGATATTCTATATGGCAAGCGATCTGTATGCACGGAAGGCGAAAGAATATCTTTTTCTATTTCGCCTGAAATGTATGATGACATCAGAAGATTTTGCGATACACATAAGATAACTACTTTCACTATGATATTTTCGGCATTGAACTTATACCTGCATAAAGTGACTTTGAACAATGATCAAGTGATCGGAACGTACTACGCTAATCGAACAAATGCCAATGAACAAGAAATGCTCGGCATGATTGTAAGTACCGTGCCATTTCGGATGACCGTCGAGGGCAAGCAAGACGTGTTGTCCTTTATTCAGGCTGTGTTTGAGAAGAAGTCCATTATCGCGAAGCATCAGAAATTCCCTTTTAACTTGCTCGTTCATGAATTACGTAAAAACTACAATCATACGAATCCGTTGTTTCGTGCAGCGATGAATTTTCAAATATCTTCAATTTTTTCAAACGATTTGTTCGAATATGAACTAGACCTGGTATTCGGTGGTCACGAAGAGAACGATCTTATGATCAGGGTGAAGCATACGAAGGCGAAACAGCATTTGAGATTGGACTTCGATTATCGTACCGATCTATTCAGTGACGATGATATTACCCTGATGTATTCCCATATCTCTAATCTGATTCAGCAGATTATCCATGATCCCCATCAATCAATCGATGAACTCAATTTGTTAACTCCTGCCGAAAGACAAAAATTGTTGAACGATTTTAACGACACGAAGGCGGAGTATCCTAAGGACAAAACGATTTACGCGCTGTTCGAGCAACAGGCGGAGCAGACTCCAGAAGCGGTGGCGGTCGTATTCGAATCTACCCGAATGACATATGGTGAGCTGAACGTGAAGGCGAACCAACTGGCGCATGAGCTACGGGCACGAGACGTAGGAACCGACCAAATCGTGGGGATTATGACGGAGCGCTCGGTCGAAATGATCGTGGGGATTCTCGCGATCCTAAAGGCCGGCGGTGCGTACTTACCAATGGACCCGGCGTACCCTTCTGAGCGGATCGCGTACATGCTGGAAGACAGCAGGGCCGATCTTCTGCTCGTATACGGTGACGCAGAAGTACCGCAAGATTACGAAGGAACCGTGCTGAACCTGGCGGACGCGTCGCTGTATGCGGGCGACACTTCGAACTTGCCAGCAGCAAGCGGTCCGATGGATCTGGCGTACGTGATCTATACGTCGGGATCGACGGGACAGCCGAAAGGAGCGATGGTGGAGCATCGTAACGTCGTGCGGCTACTCTTTAACGACTGCAATCTGTTCGACTTCGGCGCGAGCGACGTCTGGACGATGTTCCATTCGTTCTGCTTCGATTTCTCGGTATGGGAAATGTACGGCGCGTTGTTGTATGGAGGTAAGCTGGTTATTGTGCCGAAACGGACAACACAGGAACCGCGGTTGTTCGCCGAAGTGTTGGAACGCGAACGCGTGACGATACTGAACCAAACGCCTACGGCTTTCTACAGTCTGATCCATGAAGTGTGCGACAAGAAAACGAAGCGGAATCTGTTTATCCGCAAAGTGATATTCGGCGGGGAAGCGCTGTCTCCCGCACAACTGGAACCGTGGGCGAAGGCGTATCCGGATGCGCTTCTGATCAACATGTATGGTATTACGGAAACGACTGTACACGTGACGTACAAGGAAATAACCGGCGAAGATATCCGGACGAACATCAGCAATATTGGGAAACCGATCCCTACGTTGTCGGTCATGATTCTAGATAAGAACGGACACCTTGTTCCTCTAGGGGTAGTAGGGGAAATGTACGTGGCTGGGGCAGGCGTGACGCGCGGATACTTGAACCGCCCGGAGCTGACGGCGGAGAAGTTCGTGGACAACCCGTTTGAACCTGGCGAGCGAATGTACCGAACGGGAGACCTTGC
>NZ_JBXCIY010000025.1:0-55690 GCF_056786395.1 Paenibacillus sp. Y951
CTGCTGCCCCTGCCAGATGAACTTTGTTGAATAACATATGGCGGTCGTGGCGAAGGGGTTAACGCACCGGTTTGTGGATCCGGCATTCGTGGGTTCAAGTCCCATCGGTCGCCCCATTTATTCAAAAACAATACACTCGGTTAAACGTTGGGGTTTAGCCAAGCGGTAAGGCAACGGACTTTGACTCCGTCATCTCAGGTTCGAATCCTGAATCCCCAGCCATATATATGCGGAAGTGGCTCAGCGGTAGAGCATCGCCTTGCCAAGGCGAGGGTCGCGGGTTCGATTCCCGTCTTCCGCTCCATAAAGTTGGCGCCATAGCCAAGTGGTAAGGCAAAGCTCTGCAAAAGCTTTATCCCCAGTTCAAATCTGGGTGGCGCCTCCATAATACAACTAATAGATTTGCGCCCTTAGCTCAGCTGGATAGAGCGTTTGACTACGAATCAAAAGGCCAGGAGTTCGAATCTCTTAGGGCGCGCCATATTTTTTCTTTTTACTACGCCGGCGTGGCGGAATGGCAGACGCGTTCGACTCAAAATCGAATGGGAGACCGTGGAGGTTCGAGTCCTCTCGCCGGTACCACTTTAAATCAATGGTTCATCAGATAATTTATCTGGTGGGCTTTTTTTGTTGTATAGCCCAACCCCCACTCATTGTCTGCGCTGAAGAAACTTTGGAATTATAATTCGATTACCCATTGCAAAGCAAAGAAAGAGTCCTTCGTCCTTTAAATTACAGGGCGAAGGACTCTCAAATCCGTACTCGATGAAAACGATCAACCGACACGCGTTGTTTCATTCCACATTTGGAGAAACTAGCCGCGTCATATTTGAGCCTTGCGGACTGGCCATATATAGCCAATGAGAGCTCCAGCTACAGCAAGGCACACCCAGCCAAGACCAATGTCATAAAAGGGTAAGAAGTCGCTAAGCAAGTCGGTGAAGGACTCTAAAATATTGTGAATCGGCAGGAAACCTCCAAGCCAATCGGTAATGAAAGACAAATTCAGTTTTGAAATAGATAGACCCTCGACGAAACTGAATAGTAAGGTTAGCGCTAGACTTCCCCAATAAACCTGTTTTTTACCTTTGAAAAGCGGATGCAGGAAGGTTAAAAAGATAAGCACTATAGAAATTGGATAAAGAATAGTTAAAACTGGAACCGAAAATTCAATTAGTTGGCTTAATCCGATATTAGCAAGCAATGCGCTAGTTATTGATAAAAGGATAGCCCATACCTTATACGAGACACGTGGCATTAATTGATACAGATAGACACTACATGAGGTCGTTAGCCCAATACTTGTCGTTAGACAAGCAAGCATGACAATAATGCCTAAAATGATCCCACCAAAATTACCGAAATAATGCTGAGATATATTGGCGAGGATTTCTCCCCCATTATTTAAATAGCCAAACTGTTCCACACTGGTGGCTCCAATATAGGCAAGCAATGTATAAATAATCGCAAGAACTGCTGCTGATATAAGAGATGACTTCACGCCTGTAATAAGTAACAGTTTTTTTGATTGAGCCCCTTTTTCTTTAATTGCGTTGATAATAATAATTCCAAATACGAAAGCGGCGAGCGCATCCATTGTCAAATAGCCTTCTTGAAACCCATGAAATAACGCATTAGCCTGATAATTAGCTTGTGGCTCTTGAGGAATCCCAAGTGGATTGATTAAAGCAACTGCAGCTAAAATGGCAATAAATAAAATTAATACAGGTGTAAGTATTTTTCCGACGATATCAATCATCCTTGAAGGATTTAAAGAGCATAAAAATGTTATGCCGAAAAATAAAATACTAAACAGCAGCAATGGGACAAAGCTAGCTTGTTCGCCTAAAAAAGGCTTAATGGCAATTTCATAAGCGACACTACCTGTTCTAGGCATCGCAAACAGTGGACCTATTGTTAAATAGAGTGTAGTTGTAAATACGAGTCCGAATATAGGGTGAGCTCTTTTAGCTAAAGAAAGTAAATCCTGTTTTCCTGAAAAACTGAAAGCGATGATGGCTAAAAGAGGTAAGCCTACTCCAGTGATGAGAAATCCTAGATTTGCTGACCAAACTTCCGTACCAGCAGATTGCCCTAGCATTATAGGGAACACTAGGTTGCCAGCACCAAAAAATAGAGCAAACAGCATAAGTCCGATGATGATGGTATCTTTTGTTGAAATAATCTTGTTCATTGTGTATTAGTCTCCTGTTGAAATTCGTAATGTATAAATTGCTGAAAATTATCATGATTACAAAACGAGTAGTAATCCCATAGATTGATTTTATCATATTCGGATCCTCCGTTCGATGTTTTTTGTGAAAAAGAATCAAAACGGTGGTGGTGGGGAGCGATAGCGAGGATTAAAATGGACGCACGGATAACAAACATGATAAAACTCTTTCGTTAGATTTTATTTTGCCGATTTAACCAAGACTTAACCTTTGTTGATTATCCTTTAATTGAGAAAGGGGAAGTGGAATATGAGAAAAGGAATACTTGTTTTAATATGTGCGTTGTTCATCACAATATTAAATGGCTGTGGGGAAAAACAAGATTTAGGAGGCGACCAGAATAAGCAAGATCGTTCACAATTACCGATTGTTGAGCAACCAAATGACACTGCTGCTGTTCATCACAGCGAGACAAAGTCAACGGATTCAGTTGGAATACCGCCCTTTATTGACCATCTGGACATATACCCATTCCCTGTGCCATCTGGCTGGAAAGAGGAGAAGTTTGAGGTTCGAGAGTATGACGAAGGGATGGACTGGGAGGCTATCTTCACTTTCGATGGAGATGAGGTGGAGCAGGCTCTCGCTTATAAGGAAGTAATCGAAGAATTAGGGTATGAGACCCAAACCTTATTGAATGAAGTATTTAAGATAGGGACGGCAGAGTTAGCAGGAGTCACTTATCACGGTACATTTACTTTCAATATTGGCGATGAATACAGCGAATGGGGCAAGGGGCAAGCGTATGTGGAGATTGTGTTTTCAGAGAAGAAGTAACCAAAAATCTGAGATGGTTAGGTGAAATCTAAAAAAAACCATTTTTACGGAAGAGGAATCCGTAACTTCAAAAGAAAATCGTTTTGTACGGTTCCATGCCCCGCAGTCGATCTTCAAATTCGTAGCCTATTTATTCTGAGTATGGTCATCAATGTGTTTTCATTACTTGGATTTCTGATTAGTATTTTGATGTACTTAACGGATCTTGAATAGAAAGGAATGGATCATGCTGAATTTCCGATATCGTAACTACATTGTTACATTCGCTGTATGTCTTGTAATAGTTGTCATCTTTACAGCATGTCAGAAAGTCAAGACTGAACAATTTGAAGGAATGAACCTTGCTTGTGCAGATGTTCGATATTCAGCTACCGCTGGAATGCCGATGGACATGATCAAGCTTAATGGGGCTCCTTCTGAGTTCGAAAAGCTTTTGTCGCTAATCGCGATTAGCGACAATGGTGAATATAGTTTACTCGTTCCTGTCGAGCGCGATGAGGATGGGGTAGGAGCAACTTTTCATCTGCCGGTACATCCCGAACTGCTTAGCAGCGGCGGGGAAGTGAGTATGAGGCTAATTGATGAGAAGGATAACTATTGTGATTCCGTACCCTTTACGATTCATGCATTGCCGGACTCTCCCGGCGCTTTCAAAAAGCTAGCTAACTCGCTTGTTAAGATGGGTAATGCACAAGCTCGTTTGTTAGGCACTGATGTTACGGTAGCTGCACATGCGCAGCTGTTGGAAGAGAATCCATTCGCTGCTGCACACTTTGTTGTTGATGAAATTTTGCAAGGAGCACAGAATCCGAATTCAATCATGCGAATTGCAGATAATGACTCTCCGTTGGTCGGTGAACTATCAGTGAAGCGGTGGAAGCTGATTGATGGGTTGGTGGAACAAAGTGGGATTCTACATGCGCTGACAGAGTATACCGCAAATCTTGATAATATGGAGGCTCTATCGCTCAATGAATCGCTAGCCTTTCGAACTTCAAAGATAAGCGGGCTTGTCACCATCAGCAGTGTCGAAGAGATACCATTAACGTGTGGCACGGGATGGCATCGCCCCGACGCTGCCTTGCTTGATAAAATGATGAATATGCAGATCAAAAATGAAATTTACGGTGATGGCACAGAGTTGTTGGATGCTGCAGGACTGATGTGGGGGGCTGCCGGTGTATTGGCCGCAGCAGGCGGTGTTCCTCAGGCTACTAAGGTTTCAAATGTAGTAGGAACCGCAATCAATTTGACGAAAATACGTTACGAAGCGATGGAGGGGCTACTACCAAGCGAATTTGTTGAGTTGAAGGTAGATATAAACCCTGCTACATTTCTAGAAGATGATGAAAATTTGGATGGATCATGGGACAAAGCGTTAGTTACAGCCCAAAGTAGTGGCTGGAGTGCGGACAAAGCGGCTTTTGAAACTCTGTTAAATGTATTGGGAAGTAGGGTCAGTAAAGGTGCGCAAAAGCATTATAAGCTCAAATTTGATGAAGGTACGAAAGCAATGGGGGGATTTACAAGTCAGCTGTGGGATTCGCATCTGACCAATCGACTCTTTGGCAAAGGAACGAATCGAACAGGTGTATACGAATTCCCTCCATGCGAGTTCGGACCGACGGATATCACGGATGAAAATTGGAGCGATGTGCGTATCAATCCGGAAGCTACGGCACCGGTATATTTAGTGGATCGCTATACGTACCGCGCTCAAGCCACGGGAGAAGCGACGCTGGAAGTATCGCCTCGCGGGGACAGGTTTGGCCGCCGTGCATTTAATCCCAATGGAACGTTCTTTTTTAAAGATACGAGGATTGAAGTGTTGCCGATTGAAGTTATCGTCTCTCCAAGTGAAATGACGTTTAAGCCTGGAACATCTACCCAAGTCAGGGCAACGGTCCATAATGCCAATGATACGGGAGTCGCTTGGGAGGTTCACCCTGCAGGCGCGCATCGGATTACAGTAAGAACGGAGCCGAATGGGAAATCTATACTGATGATAGATACCTCTTATAATGAAGCAGATTTTCCCGTTACGATTACTGCGGTCAGTACATCCAGCATGGGTCTAAGGGCGCTGTCTGATGCTCCGCGTCGTGAAGGACACGCGCTTTTGCGTAGCACGAGCAGTAGCATTGAAATTTCGCCCAATGAATGCTGTGTAGAACCGGGCGAACAGCAGGCTTTTCAAGCCGTCGTTCATAACTTTTCCAATCAGAGGGTAACTTGGGCTGCAAGTGCAGGCACGATAGATGGAAGTGGCTTATTTACTGCTCCGGATCAAGTTGCAATCGTTACCGTTACCGCAACAAGTGTTGCTGATCCTTCTTTGAAGAAGAGTGTTCCGGTTCGAGTGGGAGATTGCACATGTTCGGCTGAATGGGAAATTAGTTCTTTTCAGGAAAAACAAAGCTCTGATACATCTCGCATGGAACGTGCAGGAGAAGATGGCGAGGGGCGCTTAACGAAATTGCTTTTTACAAACCTATTAAACGGAGAAAACCTTCAAATTATATTTGAAGGAAATGGTCCTTTACCTGGCGATCAAGGTACTTATCCAGTGAAGATAATTAACGTAGGCAACGAAATGTCCGACAGATCCGTGCTATTTAAGAATGGAGCGATAGCGGGTGTACCGAGTCCACATCATCCAAACGGTTTCTACATGATACCACCGCCGGCATTACGTGACGGAAACGCAGAGCCGATGAGTGATGAACTGAAAGCGACGGTGACCATTGACGAATTTACCCAATTGGGTTCTGAGCATCATCACGTCTGGATTAGCGGTACGATACAAGGCGAGGTAGAGGCAGCAGAATATAAGGATTACCTATCATCAGAAGAAAATATGAGTACGGTCCATTTAATTGGTACTATAAGGGGCAGTTTTCAAGGTCATTATACGGTTCGCCATAAAAATCCGACAGTCAATCCGCTCGCTGACTTAGGATTTGAACTGCCATTCATTGGTGGGGGCTCTGTGTACTGGGATGTTTGCGGTATGGAAGAATCGGAAATCCCTTTTACAGAATCCATCAATTTGCAAGATATTATTCATTCAGATGAGTATATAACTCAGATGGATCCTGATGAACGAAAGGAATTGGAAGACTTAAAGGAAATATTAAAATTACTCGAAAAATAGTTCAAAATCTTTACCTAGATTTAACCTTGAACGGATAGGATAGGGGGTGTATTAAAAATGAGGATTCCAGGAGGGAAATTACAATGAAACAATGGTTTAATCAGAAAAAGTTAATCGTAGTGCTGTCAGTCGTATTGATGTTCAGTGCCACCGGAAGTGTTATTGCGGCGAGTCAAATGACAAAAATAACGGCATATTTGAATTCAGGACTAACGATTTTGTTAAATGGGAAGAGCTTTGTGGCAATTGATGAGGTAACAGGAGAAAAACTTTCACCGATTACTTACAAAGGTAGAACATATTTGCCGCTGAGAGCAGTAGCTGAAGTAACAGGAATTGAAGTAGGTTGGGACGGAAGTACGCAAACGATCCATCTAGGTGATGAAAAGGAGGAGGAGATTGTTGGCGAGGATGGAACGATCTATACTCCTGTAACTACGGAGTATGTCGATGCTGCTGATGCCGGGGCATACCGATTAAAAAGCAAGGAGCCCAAAATTCTAAATCGAGGACCTAAAAGTGATTTTGAATATGGCTATGCCAATGATTCCATACATTCCTATTATCTAAGAATGACAGTTGATAACAGTAAAAATTTTGATGTATTCAAAACGAGAATTTGGCTTGAGGACTCAAAGGAAAGCGCATTGCAAAAAGCACCGTTTATCGAAGTAATTGGATTGGATGGTTCGGGTCCGATTGTGGTAATGGAAGGTGAAGACGTACAATTTGGTAAGTATTATGATTTGGAAGTAGAAATTAGCAATGTGGAAAAGTTTTATGTTAGAACGAATGGAGTATTGAGTGTAATTGGTGAACCTATGCTAGGTAGATATCCAAGCCAATAATACAGATCGGGAAAAGGTGGGCAGATTGCCCTCCTTTTATTTTTAAGCGTAGCGGGTGCGAGAACGAGTCTCCATCGTTATGTATTCATACAAAGATTACTGTGGTGGGCAGATATCCTACTAGCCAACCCGGATTGGCAACGCAACATAAAAAGTGCTACCTTTATTCAATTTACTTTCTACCCAGATTCTCCCTTTATGGGCATGAACAAGTTCTTTAACGATAGCTAATCCTAATCCGGTACCAGTCTGTTCCGCTGCTGCAGTAGACGCAGATGCTTTATAAAATCGATCGAATATAAATGGCAGTTTGTCTTCACTGATGCCATAGCCGTTATCTTTAATCTGGATAATAACTTCCTCATCAGTCTTATTGACTTTAACTTGTATAGATATTTTTCCAGCACCTTCAGATGTATTTTTAACAGCATTAGATATTAAGTTTGAAAACACTTGATCCATTCGTCCATTATCGATAGAGCAGTTAAAATGTTTTGTTCCCTTAATAATGTTAGTTGTTTCGACAATCCTACCATATTGAGTAACATCAAACTCGAACTTATGATAGATTTGTCCAAGCCATGTATCTAAGTTGATATTTTGGAGATTTAAATTCGAATGCCCAGCTTCAAGCTTGGATAAGTCAGATAAATCACTGATTAATCGACTGAGGACATTCATCTTGTTATGAACGAGATTACTAAAATAAGCATCATCTGAGTCAACTAATCCACTTTGTAGTGCTTGCACATAACTATGAATTAACGTAACAGGTGTCCCTAGTTCATGTGCTATATTTGCTAGAAGATGGCGGCGTGATTCCGCCATGGCAATTAAATCTTCGTTCATTTGTGTCAGATCAATATTAGCGACTTCCAATGCTTGTGTGCGTTCTTGTACTTTTTCCTCAAGCTCAAGGTTCAATATGATTAGTTTCTGATTTAAGCTTCTTAGTCGAACTAATGTCTTCACACGAGAAAGTAGTTCTTGCTTATCACAAGGCTTGAGTAAATAATCATTAGCCCCGACCTCGAATGCTGTAATTCTATCACGAACTTGATTTTTTGCCGTGAGCATCAAAATTGGTAATTCCATTAATGAATAGTTATTTCGTAAACGTCGACACACTTCGTAACCAGACATTTTTGGCATCATAATATCGAGGATTAGCAATTCAATCTCGTGCTCGGCGATGATGCTTAGTACTTCCTCTCCATTAGAAGCTGTCAATACTTGATAGCCTTCTAATGTGAGTTGATTCATTAGTACTTGTAAGTTGATAGGCTCGTCATCAGCGACTAATATTTTGGATAATGTGTTGCCTTGTGGTTGATAGCTTGTCGTTAACAGTTTTATCTCTTCTATTAAGAGAGGTTCTACTGTAATTGCAATTTCCTTTACATACTCATCGCCCGGTTGTATAGGCAGGGTAAAACTAAATATTGAACCTATTCCTACCTTCGAATGTACTTCAATAATGCCGCCATGCAACTCGACTAACTGCTTTGTTATGTTTAAACCGATGCCAGTACCCCCAACATCTCTCGAAAGAGAAACATCACCTTGCTGGAATGGTTCGAATATAATGCTCTGTTGTTCTTTAGAAATCCCTTTTCCAGTATCCGAAACACTTATTTTCATTTGTTTCTCTTTAAGTTCAGCTGAAATAACTACTTCACCATGATCAGTATATTTAATAGCATTGCCCACTAGGTTATACAAAATTTGCTGGAGACGATCTTGATCCGCATTTACAGCTGGTAGGGTATCATCAGTAAGATTAATAAGTTTTATCGCCTTATGCTTCACTAATGGCTGACAAATAGTAAGGATGATATCGACTAGTCCTGGCAGGTAGATTGGCTTTTTATGTACATCTAAAGCATTATGTTTTAATTTTGAAAAATCTAATATATCGTTTATTAAATAACTCAATCGATTACCACTAGTTATGATCATTGCGAGTTGATTGCTCATCTCAGCAGGAACATCTCCAGTCGCACCATCACGTATTGATTCAGCAAGGCCGATCATTCCATATAGTGGTGTACGTAATTCATGCGATGTAATTGCTAAAAACTCATCTTTAAGTTCATCTGCCTGCTTTAAACTTTCTATAGCCAGAGCATGACTTTCTGTAGCTTCGTGTTCTGCTAGCTCCTTTTCAGAACGCATAATATTGATTTTATCTGCCAGCGCTAGAGATAATAAAACGACCTCTACTACTAAAGTAATCTGCCCCGCATATTCTGTGTAATTCGAAAAAGGAATGACTGCTGCTCTCTCTAGTATCGTGATAGATATCCCAATAAAGAAGAATGGCCAACCGACTATAAAAAAGCGTGCCTGGCGTGCCCCTCGCTTTAAGCATATGAAAGCGACGGTTAGTACTGCAATAAACGTACTGACCGTACTAAGGAGCATGATATTTAGTGCGACTAAATTCGATATAAACAGCATGGCGATGACGACAGCATTTAGAATCATCAGTATATATGAAGCCTGTTTGAATTTGGGGAAATAGCGATCAGTATCCAAAAAGCTTCTGGCAAACATAAGAATACCAATGCATGCTAGGCTTACCCAAAAAGGAGTAGAAATTGTATTCCACCAAGGAGAATATGGCCACAAATATTGAAAACCGAGTCCATTAAGTGATAATTGCCCTATGACTGTACAAGTAATAGCAAGCACATAGTATAAGTAACTTCTCAAGCGCAAACTGAAATAAAGAAACAAATTGTATAATATCATGACTAAAACCATGCCGTAAAAAATACCAAGCAATGTAAATTCAGTTTGACTTTTCTGAATCATAGATTGAGTATTCCAAAGGTGAAAAGGTGGATGTAGACCACCTGCCCCATGAAGTAAAATGTAAAAGATTTTCGTCTCGTTCGCTTCTATCTTCAAATCAAAAATGAAGTTACGATGGTTGATCTCTCGTTGTTCAAATGGGTAGATAGTCCCTGCATTATGAAGTTCTATTATCCCTGATTCATCTGCAGAATAAATATTAATAAAATAAACAAGTGGGAAAGCGATTTCAAATAACCATTGTTCTTGATCCGTTTGGTTATTTACTTCAAACCGAGTCCATAGTGCAGCTTCAAAAAAGCCGCCTTTTTGTGGCATTTGCTCTGAATAAGTAAATTTATCCGCATAGCTAACGGAAGAAACATCGTCGATGGTTAGACGCTTCTCGTTGTCTTCCAGCATATACAAATAAGAATATAAATCTACCTTTTCGGTAGACTCACGCAAAATAAGAGTGTCGCCTTGATATTCTTGGGCTTCAGTAGGAAGGACATTAACGGTAAACAAAATAATAATTAGAAGAATAAAAACATATTTGGATTTAGATTTTAACACGAATCAATTCACTCCTCTTCAAGAAGTTACATTATTATTACGCAAACATTAATATATATATCCTTCCATACTATAACTTAAAAACAGATATTTTTGTCAAATAAGCTTTTTATTGGGTCATTAGTCACGTTTTACATTACTTAACCTTGGTGTACTACAATATGATCAATTCATAGCGATAGATATCGACACAAAAGAAGGAGAGATTCGAGGTGACAACGAATGATTTGATTGATTATAGTTAGGGTGGCAGCCACTTTAAGTAGAAAAGGGCGCTGCCACCTTTTTATGGAATAGCAATTGAATCGATTCTAGTTTTCTTATTATGCGGTAATACGTAATGGCTTACAATGTATGAAAAAGCCTTTTGATCGTGATGAATGCTTGCTCACGTGTATAATTTCCTGAAGGATCAAATCGATTGTTTGCTACTCCACCCATGACCGCTATACGAGTCGTCTTATCTTCAAGAGCAGCTACGTACATGACTCCATCCAGTGCCCAACTAGCTATGGATGCCTGATCCGCGTAGGGAGACGATTGAGGAGTTGTTTTTATTCCTAATTTGAGCGCAGCTCTTTGCAGCATTACCGCTGCTTCTTGCCGAGTAATTTTGCCGTCTGGATCAAACCTTCGAACTCCTTTACCATTCACAATGCCCAGATGATATGCAGCAAGCACGATGGGATCATTCGTATCATCGAACACATTTTTCGGGAGATTCCCTTGAATTTGTGTGATCCAATCGTTAACAGACAAGCCATCAATGACACTAAACAGATTGACGATTAATTCACTAAATTGCTGGCGATTGATATGAGATGTATAACTTTTGTTCATAGCGTTAGGTACGAGATTCAGTGTTACCGCTGCTTCTATCTCAGCAACTGCCCATCTGGAAGGCTTCTCTATGTTTGGTGTTGCTAATGTCGTCTGGAAGTTTGTATCAATGAATCCCCATTTGCCCCCAACCGAAACACCAACGAGTCCTTCATTAAAGTCACCTGAAATATCCTCGAATTGTGGAGATATGACTATATCACCTGTTCGATCGATGAATCCCCAAAGCCCATTTTCATTAATTGCTCCTCTTCCATCGCGGAATTCAATTTTTCTTGCTAGAGGAAATTGGGGGGCAATAATTTCATTGCCTTGGCGATCCATAAATCCGTAATAAAACTCTCTCTGCATGATTTTATATACGGCTGCAATTCCGTCGTGAAAAGGATCAGCCATATCATAATAATGCTCATCCATAAAGTTTATGGTTAGATTGCCATTGAGGTCAATAAAACCTTCATCTACAGGTGCATGTCCCTCTTTGAACATAGATGGCGAGGAGTATATAAAACCCGTGAAGGCCTCACCTGCTTTGTCAATAAAGCCCCAGCCCTCCCAATAATATACGGCTGCAGCCCCTTCGCTGAATGGCGAGGCTAATTCATACATAAGTTCGATGACAATATCTCCTTGCTTGTTAATGTAGCCCCATTTGTCATCAAGGGAAACAGCAGCAAGTCCTTCACTGAAGGAAAAGGCGTAATCATATCGCGGTTCGATTACAATATTACCGAATTTGTCAATGAATCCCCAGCGATCATTAATGGATACAGAAGCTAGTCCTTCACTAAACCCTCCAATATTATCCGGCTGAATATCCAACATTTCGAATTGCGGTTCGATGATCATTTGCCCAGTATTGTTAATAAATCCCCAGTATCCATTGCTTGCGACCCCAGCCAAACCATCATGAAATGGCAAGGCATAATCATACTGCTGCGGAATCACATGAATTCCCTTTTTGTCAATATAACCCCAGTGTTCATTGGAAAAAACTGCAGCTAATCCCTCGCTAAAGTTTTGCACCATCTCATATTGCGGTGTAATTGCGTAGGACGAAGCAGCTTTTCCTTGCATCGTGGGTAGTAAGGAAAACAATAATAAGAAACAGATGAATAAATGTCTACTTTTTTTCAAGTTATACACACTCCCTTTTTCAGTTTACATGTAAAAAAAGATGATTAATACGTTAGGTCTATTCTAATATTTGTAGGTTAAATATAGGTAAAGGGTTGCGCGAAATCTCAAATTTCTTTTTCATCACTTAACCTCGACTTAACTTTAAGCTGGCATAATTGAAATACGTATCTACTTTAAGTAGGAAAAATGAAAAAAAGGAGTTTTGAATATGAGAAGAGGATTTTTAATAGTATCGGTATTGTTGGTCGTCGTTTTGCTAAGTGGCTGCGGGGAAAAAAAAGTAGAAGGTGTCAATGAAAGTGTCAATGAAGTTGAGGATGGATCACAGCTTATCAATGAGTTGGATGCGAAGCGCAGTGCTGAGCCAGCACAGATTCCGGATCAATTTCCTTTACCAATACTGGATGGTTGGACCGAAGGGGAACCATTTGCTGAATTGGCAACGGGGAAAAAGCGAGGGTGGACTGCTGAATACATTTATGAAGATGACATGGAGGCTAACGCTAAGCTGTATGAGCAGTTATTACTTGAACATGGTTATGAGGTAACTGCGAATGCGATGATGGAGACTAGTATAGGGCATGGTTATATTGTAATTGGACATATATCTGGGATAAATTATGGAGGTGCTATTGTATTCGATACAAATGCGGAGGGACAGCATCGTGTCTGGATGACATTTACTGAAAAGAAAGAAGATTGAAAGTATGCTTAATTCAGGTGATTAGGCGAATCATTGGATCTATTAAATAATAACTATTGAGTTTACGAAGAAAGCAATGTATCTTCTATAGGAATATAATTCGTCAAGCATCTAATCTAGAAAGGAGGGAGATAGTGGCTGGTGAAAACATTCTTATCGTTGAAGATGAGATCGGGATTAGGGAACTCATCCAATTGTATTTGCAGAAGAATGGCTACCATGTTCTAACTGCTAGCGATGGTGAAGAAGCTTTAACGATTTTGGAACGAGTACACCCCCAACTCATTTTGTTAGATATTGAAATGCCGAGGATGGATGGTTTTGAACTATGCAGGCAAGTAAGAACCAAATTAACGTTGCCTATTATTTACTTGAGTAGTAGAAGGGGAGTCTCTGACAAATTGAAGTGCTTCGAACTGGGCGGCGATGATTATATTACGAAGCCATTTGATTTTAGAGAACTCCAAGCTCGGATTGAGGTGAATCTGCGTCGATACCGTCAATTTGGTTCCGATATGGAACAGTCGAGCGCCATACTAAAATACGGTGAGTTAGAAATTGATCTAAATTGTTATCAATTTAAACTGAACGGTGAGCCATTAGAGTTATCTGCCAAAGAAGCACAGTTGCTAATGCTACTGGTTCAGCATCCCAATCAGGTGTGGAGCGCCGAACAATTATATGATCATATATGGGGCTTGGAATCGACCGGCAATATTGAAACGGTGAAGGTACACATCAGTAATTTACGTCGCAAGCTAGAAACGGATTCAGCTCATTTACAGTACATTCGCACGGTTCGTGGCTTCGGTTATTTATTTGCGAAATGAGATTTATTTTGAAGATCAATCTATCTTTTTTTGCACATTAAGGAGGAGGATAAGATAATGAGTGATTTGGATAAAAATCAAATTAATCAGACGGTGTTTAAAGAAGAAGGGGGGGCTCCGATGGAAGGTTTTAATTCTGGAAAAGGAAAGACAGCTTCAGGCTTGGAGGAAAACTTGGCAGGGCTATTATGTTATCTCTTTGGGTTTGTTACGGGCATAATATTTTTGTTGATCGAAAAAGAAAACCGATTTATTCGATTCCATGCATTGCAATCGATCTTTACGTTCGCAGCTATATTTGTCGTAAGTATGGTGCTCAACGTGATTCCACTATTAGGGCTGCTTGTGAGCATCTTGTTAGCGCCGTTATCTTTGATCTTGTGGATCGTTTTAATGGTGAAGGCTTATCAGGGGAAATGGTTCAAATTGCCGCTTGTTGGAGATTTGGCAGAAAAGCAACTGAAATAGGCCAAATCCGGTGGAAATAAACGAAGTATAAAAATAGTGAATAATCGCTAAAAAATTAATTCAATGGCCGATTTCAGGGTGGACTCAACTACCTTGAAATCGGCTTTTCTTATAGAGGTAGTTCAAAAAAATGATGGATAGAAGTTTTATTAATAGATTAGTTCTGTTGTATGAGAATAGTAAAACTAGTAAAATTAAGCAAGTGCTATATAATAATAGTGATGGTTACTATTAAAGAGAATAGGTGAGGTTGATTTATGTTTCATCATCAATCTGTGAAATACAAACTTATGGTAGGTTTTATTGTAGTTATGATCCCTATAGTGACCTATATGTTAATTAACAATTCCAATTCTCGCGATCTTGTACGAGTGAAAGTATCAGAAACGTATAACAATACGTTAACTATATTCACCGGTCAAATCGATCACTATTTAGAACAAATTGATGACTATCTATATAAGATGGGCGTTTTGGACGCGGATATTGGATTGTTAACTTCTTACCCTGTAAGCAGCAATGAGTATACATTAACCAAAGTTAGAGTTGATGCCAAATTGGATCGTGATGCTGGAGTATATAATCTCGTAGATTCTATCTTTCTGTATCAAACAGACGATATTATTTTTGGTACTGAAAGCGTATACAGTAATACTTATAAGTTAATAACGGAATATATGGACGCGTCACCATTGAAATTTGACATGTATCAGTACGGTAAATCAAGTTGGCAATTAGGTGAAAGTGATCATATTGCTGGTAGATACTTTTTGATCAACTACATAAAAGTAACCGATGATCTATTTTTTGGAGCGATTGTAACGATTCAAGATATTCACGATCTACTGTTGATTCAGTGGAATGATGGGGATATTGGATTTACCGATATTTTCAATGTAGAGAATGATCAGCTATCAAATGTATTAACGGCATATAGTAGATTAGAAGGCGAATCAAGCTCTGAAATTATTGATGCGAATGCCAGTGATTATGTGTTACTTGAGCAACGCAGTCATGTAGCGAATATGGCATATCGTCTTGCGATACCTGAAAAAACAATTATGCGTGAACTATTGTTTTTTCGAAATGCAACGATTGTTGCTCCTATCTTTTTCTTTGTTATTCTCGTTCTATACATTCTATTTATGCAACGTATGCTATTTAAACCTTTGCATGAGTTAATGCTCGGTATGAAAAAGGTTTCATTGGGAAATTTGGAAGTGCGCTTGCAACGTAATCATACTATTGAATTTGATTTTCTAGCGAACACATTTAACGATATGGCGGAGCAAGTGAAAAACTTGAAAATTGATGTGTACGAGGAACAGCTACGAGTGAAGCAAGGCGAGCTGAAGCAACTACAATCGCAAATCAATCCGCATTTCTATATGAACTCGTTAAATATTATTTATAACTTTGCTGTCCTTGAAGAAATGGATTCCGTGAAGAAAATGTCGTTACATCTAGCAGATTATTTCCGCTTCATTATGACAACGAATAGAGAAATGATTACATTGAAAGAAGAATTGAAGCATATTGAAAACTATATTACGATTCAGCAATTACGTTTCCCTAATCGATTAGTTATGACGATTGAAGATATCGAACCGTTTTTGGATTATCCAATCGCAGCGCTAACGATCCAACCATTCATAGAAAATGCGATTATTCATGGCTTCAAAAATCGCAAACAAATATTTGAAATTACAATTGCTGCACAGCGTAACTCGGATCACAGCTTTGTAATTACAATTTCCGATAATGGAACTGGCTTCCCTGAGGATGTTCTTACTAAGCTAAGGCGGCATGAGGCGATTGAAGAAGGTCAACGTACAAGTCTAGGTATTATGAATGTTATTAATCGGCTTGAATTGCTTTATGGAGAACTAGCAACGATAGAATTTCGCAATAATGATGCAGCGAGCGGTGCAGTCATCGAAATATATTTTCCTATTCATGAGGAGTTGAAGTAATTTGTCATTCAATTTGTTAATTGTTGATGATGAGGAGATTGCGATAAGAGGCATTATGAAAGGTATTCAGTGGGACAAGCTGCAATATCAAGAGATTTATACAGCTATGGATGTGGAGGAAGCGCAGGAAATTATGCGGATGCATCAAGTACACGTTGTATTATCGGATATTGATATGCCGGGGCAAAATGGACTCGATCTACTTGAATGGATGAATGAACATGCCATGAATTGCGTAACGTTATTTCTAACCGGACATGCAGACTTCAAATACGCACAACAAGCTGTACAGTTGTCTAGCTTCAAATATTTATTGAAGCCAATCGATCATAGTTTATTACAAGAAGCATTGGCGGAAGCATATAAGAAAGCGGAAGAGATTACATCATTAGATTCTATTCGTTCAACGTATGATCAATTTTTTCAACAATGGCAATTAGAGAGACCACTATTAGTTGAACGATTTTGGCATGATCTTATTCATTATCGGCAATCACTTGCTACCGTATATTTGGATGCGGCGATGAAAAATTATAGTATTCCACTTCAATCGGACAGCCATATTCAAGTTATCTTCATTAGCATTGAGCAATGGAAGGAAGAATGGTCAGCACGAGATGAGGAAATAATGACCTACGCGATCAAAAATGTAGCGGAGGAATTTTTCTTAGCTGATAGAACGGGGCATTGTATTCAAGATGGTCAAGGAGTTCTCTATCTTATTATGTATGAGCCGAGTGCTGAGCAGCAATTATCATTAACGAATATATCTTATCAGTTTATCGCGCATTGTCGAGAGCACTTACATTGCTACTTATCTTGTTACATTGGCGATAGTATTCCAATACCATCGATTCGTGATGGTATTCGAAATCTGCTTGCAATTGAGAAGCAAAATGTTACACAATCTTGTACGGTAAAATCAGAAAAGGAGCTAGCGGTTAAGCTGGAATCCAATACTACAGCTGTTGTACACTTCCCAGATTGGATCATATTGCTTGAAACGGGAAAAATGACACAGCTTGATTATCAAATTGATGTTTATTTTGATAAACTTCAACAGGATCAAGTGAGCTACCATGATCTTGCTGCTTTCTATTTCGGATTTATGAATAGTTTAATGCAATGGCTACAGATGAAGGGGATAAGTAGTCATGGGATATTAAGTCTTCAGCATTGGGAAATGAATGATGGTCTATTGAAATCCTTATCGCGGCTAAAAGCATGGACGATTCAAATTTGCCATCAAGTTAATGGGAATTTGTTTGCGGAAGGGAAGCAGGTTTCCACTGTCATTGAGAAGGTGCAGCAATATATGATTGCGCATATGGATGAAGAGTTTAGTAGAGAACGATTAGCAGAACAGGTCTATTTGAATCCTGCGTATTTATCACGCTTATTTCGTCGGGAGACTGGCCTTTCATTAACCGATTATTTAGTTAAGAATCGAATAACGAAGGCGAAAGAGCAACTAGAGCATAGTCAGCAGCGGGTAAGTGATATCGCAATGGAAGTAGGATATGCTAATTTCTCGCATTTTTCTAAATTATTCAAAAAAACGACTGGGCTAACGCCACAAGAATATCGAAAAATGGTTCAAAAAGTGTAGTAGATGAACTCAAGTAGTCATTATAGCGTTAATCGAGTCACGACACCGACAATGTTCGGTGTCTTTTTTTTATACAATTTGAATATAGCAACGAGACAATATAGAGAGGAATGTGGGGGTTATGAGTACAGAGACCATAAATGCAACGGTGAAGCAAGCACCTAAGAAGAAAGTATCAATCCTAAAGACGATGAAGAAATACTGGATGTTCTACATTATGATGCTTCCAGCAATTCTTATTTTATTGCTGAACAACTATATCCCGATGTTTGGGATTATTATTGCCTTCAAAAATATTAACTATGTAGACGGCATACTGGGAAGTCCTTGGAGCAAATTTGAAAACTTTAAGTATTTGTTCATGACAAAGGACGCTTTAATTATTACGAGAAACACATTGTTGTATAACAGTAGCTTCATTGTGCTAAATCTAGTTTTCCCATTAACGTTTGCAATATTGTTGAATGAAATTAAAAATAGATTTTTGGCGAAATTTTATCAAACGGTAATGTTTTTACCATACTTCCTATCCATGGTTGTTATCAGTTATCTTGCCTACGCGTTTCTAAGCGATACAAATGGATATATCAATAATTCATTATTACCAATGCTAGATATCGAAGCGATCAAATGGTATTTCACCAAAGATTTTTGGCCTTACATTTTATCAATGGTCAATACATGGAAAAATATGGGTTACTATACGGTAATCTACATGGCAGCTATTATCGGTATCGATGAAGAGTATTATGAAGCCGCTACAATCGATGGTGCGAGTAAGTTTAAGCAAATATTCACGATTACGATTCCATTACTAACGCCAATCATTACGATTATGACATTGCTTCAAGTAGGTCGTATTTTCAATGCTGACTTCGGATTGTTCTTCCAAGTACCAAGGGAGTCAGGCGTATTATTTCCAGTAACGAATGTAATTGATACGTATGTATATCGAACCTTCTTAACGGTTGGTGATATCGGATTATCTTCAGCAGCAGGCCTAGTACAGTCTGTTGTAGGCTTCTCACTTGTATTTTTATCAAACTGGATTGTAAGGAAAATTGACAGCGATAACGCATTATTCTAGAGAGGTGATCTAATGAATGCACAAATAGAAAAAGTGACTACACAAGCTAATCCCAAAAATAGATTGCCGAAGTTAGCGACGTTCGGAATTCATTCTATGTTCACCGTATACTCGTTACTTTGTATCATTCCTATCATTCTCGTAATTATGGTATCGATAACGGATGAGGGCGCGATTGTAAGAGAGGGATATAGTTTCTGGCCAAGTGTTTTCAGCTTTGATGCTTATGAATTTCTATTCAAGGATGCAACATCCATAATAAGAGCATACTCAATCTCGATCATTGTAACGGTTGTTGGTACATGCTTAAGTATGATTATCATCGCCTTGTATGCTTATCCAATCTCGCGTAAAGATTTCCCACATGCTAAGTTTTTTACCTTCTTCGTATTTTTCACCATGTTATTCAATGGTGGTCTAGTACCATGGTACTTAGTATATGTGCAATTGCTAGATTTGAAAAATACGATGGCAGCACTAATTATACCGCTCTTAGTTGCCGCATTCTTTGTGCTTATTACACGAACGTTTTTCCAAACAACGATTCCAGCTGCCATTTTAGAATCAGCCAATATGGATGGCGCCGGTGAGATGAGAATATTTTTCCAAATTGTATTGCCATTATCTTTACCTGTACTAGCGACTGTAGCCTTGTTCCAAACGTTAGCTTACTGGAATGATTGGTTTCTCAGTCTGGTGTTCATTACGAAGGAAGATAATATAACGCTACAGTACTTGATGTATAAGACGATGTTGAATATTCAATATCTATCTACGAACAGTACAGCAGCTTCTGCCATTATCGCAGCGGGCGGTACGTTCAAATTCCCAAGTGAAAGTGTTCGTATGGCAATGGTTATTATCGGAATTGGTCCAATTATCTTTGCTTATCCGTTCTTCCAGAAATATTTTGTCAAGGGGCTTACGGTAGGAGCAGTAAAAGGTTAAATGTGAGGTAGTTCAAAAAGCGGACTTTGATAACGATGAGGATGCTAACGAAGCATATTCGACATCGCATCTGAAACGAACTTGGAAAGTACGGTTCGCGTGTACCAATAACGTACACTTGCGCTTCCGCCTTTCTCAAGTAGCGTTTCACCTGCTCGATTCTGAAAGCCCGTTTTTTGAACCTTCATTATAATTATGTTCAGCTATACCCAGCATTGCTGGTTAGCATATAAAAATTATGGGAGGTCGCAATAATGAGAAAAAGCAAAAAAAGCGCTTCACTGTTAGTGACAATGATTTTGGCAATATCTCTGATTGTTACAGCATGTGGTGGCAATAATAACCCAGCACCATCGAATACTCCAGGTAATAACACGGACCCTACTCCAACTCCAGCTGATGAGACTCCGAAAGAAGAAGAATTGAAAGCTGTCAAATTAGTAGTAGTATATCCGGGTGGCCCTCAAAAGGATGAAAAGCTAATTGAGGAAGAATTGAACAAATTGCTTACTGAGAAAATCAATGCAACCATTGACCTTACTCCTGTAGATTGGGGCGCATGGGATGATACAATCAATCTAATGATTGCTTCTCGTGAAGAAGTTGATGTTCTTTTCACAGCACAATGGAACGGTCATGCTAGTAATGTAGGTAAAGGTGCATTCCTTGAGCTTAATGACCTAATTGCAAAGTACGGTGAAGGTGTTACTTCTTCTCAAGATCCTGCATTTTTAGATGGTGCAAAGATCAATGGTAAAAACTATGGTGTTCCAACAACGAAAGAGCTAGCAGCTGCTGGTGGTATCGTCTACAACAAAGAAGTTACTACTGAACTAGGAATTGATATGACAAATGTTAAAACAATTCAAGATCTTGACGCTGTATATGCAGTTGTAAAAGAAAAGAGACCTGACCTAATTCCTCTTTATATCTCTTCAACAGATAATACATTCAATGCTCACTTCTTCGGAAATTATGATTTCCTTGGTGATGCTACGATCCCTGGTGCTATCTTTAAAGATGGTACTGATACTAAAGTAGCTCCAATCGAAGAAACCGCTCGTTTCTTAGAAACAGTAAAAACGACTCGTGATTTCTTCAATAAAGGTTATATCAATGCAGACTCTGCGACAAGTAAAGTAGCTTCTGCTGATGCTTGGAAAGCAGGAATCGTATTCTCATCTATCGAGGCATTGAAGCCTGGTAAAGACGAAGAAGTTGCAAGTGCTGCTCTTCTTAGTGGTAAACTTGGTCAAATCCAATTAACAAACAAAACAATTGCAACATCTGAAACAGCTGGTTCTATGTTAGGTATTCCTACAGCTTCTAAAAACCCAGAACGTGCGATGATGTTCATTAATCTATTGCATAGCGATAAAGAAATCAACAATCTAATTAACTTCGGTATCAAAGATATTCACTACACGCTTAATGGTGAAATTATGACCTCAACTGATCGAACTGCTGACTATACTCCTGGTCATGCTTGGATGTTCGGTAACCAATTCTTGAACTACCTATGGGATTCTGAAGATCCAGATAAATGGGCTAAATTCAAAGAATTCAACGAGGGTGCTGTTAAGTCTCCTGCTCTAGGTTTCGTATTTGACAGTGAGCCTGTTAAGAGTGAAGTTGGTGCTCTAGCGAACGTAATTAAACAGTACCAAGTTGCTATCGATCGTGGTGCAGTAGATGTTGATTCTGTACTTCCAGAATATATTGCAGCACTTAAAGCAGCTGGACTTGATAAAGTTATCGCTGAAAAGCAAACACAATTTGATGAATTCCTTGCTAACAATTAATTAAAATGAATGTAGTAGCGCCAATAGTGAAAACTATTGGCGCTGCTTTTTTGTATATAGAGGAAATAAGATGAACGAAAGCTATTGCGTTTTCAGTCCAAACCTATAATATAAAGGTATAAACTGGGATGAGATGCGGGGGATGTTATTGTGATGCTTACGTTTCGTCGAGTAGTGATAGTACATATTATGATTGCCCTTTCTATTGCTTTAGTTGGTTGTTCTTTTGTGCAACATAAGGAGCTATCTGACAATGAAAGCGATTTAATTGAAGAGAATCTAGTAGAAGATTTAGCTGTAAATGGTGAAGGATACACATTGAAGTTAGTTTATATAGGTACGCCGCAACAGGATGAACCATTAATAGAGGCAGAACTTAATAAGTATTTATTGAAAAAGTTAAATGCAAAGCTCGATCTAATCGTGTTAGATTGGGGATCTTGGGATAACAAGCAAAATATTATGATTGCATCACGTGAAGAGGTTGACGTTGTATTTACTTCGCAATGGAGCAAGCATTCTTCGAATGTATCACGGGGAGCATATCTACCATTGAATGACTTACTTCAGCAATATGGCCAAGGGATAATCGAAAGTCTTGATCCGAAGCTATTAAAAGGCTCACAGATTGAAGGAATTAACTATGGAATACCAACGAATAAGGAGTTCGCCGCACAAGGAGGACTTATTTATCGTAAAGATATTGCTAAGCAGCTTAATTTGGATATGAGTAAAGTTCAAAGTTTGCGAGATTTGGATGAGATTTATGCCACAATTCAGCGGGAAATGCCAAACATCACTCCTTTATTCATTAAAAATGGTGAAAACTTTAACTCTCATTATATGGTCAATTATGATGGGCTAGGTGATACGTCGATTCCAGGATATATTCTAAAGGATCGAGAATCTACGACGATCAAACCACTATATGAGATTGATCGTTACATTGAAAATTTATATTTAGCTAGAGATTATTTTCTGAAGAACTATACGAATAAAGATGCTACAACGACACAGATGATGGTTAGTGATGCACTAGCATCTCATGAATATTTTTCAGTTGTCTCGCCAATTAAGCCAGGCAAGGCAGATGAACTAGGAGTACAAACGGGCTTGTCAGGTCTGCTCGCTCAAATTGAGTTGAATCAAAAATCGCTTGCAACTTCGGAGACCGCAGGTTCGATGCTCGCTATTTCATCAACGACCCGACATTCCGAACTAGCAATGACATTAATAAATTTATTGCATACGGATGTCTATTTGAACAACCTCATTAATTTTGGGATTGAAGGTATCCATTATGAGAAAACGGCGAATAACACGATTACAGGGACTGAATTAACTTCACGCTATAGCCCAGGCTCTAATTGGATGCTAGGAAATCAATTTATTAATTATTTATGGGATACGGAAGACCCGGATAAATGGAAACAATTCATTGCCTTCAATGAAGAAGCAGTCAGCTCACCTGGTCTTGGCTTTATATTTGATGGCGAATCGGTTCGTTCAGAGGTTGCAGCTGTTATTAATGTAGATAAGCAATATGTGGTCGCATTAGAATCGGGTTCGGTAGATCCAGCAATCGTGTTACCTGAATATATTGAAAAGTTGAAAAGTGCTGGCATCGATCAAATCATGGTTGCCAAGCAAAAACAGTTTGATGCCTTTCTAGCAAAGCAAGGACGATAGCATACTAGTCTTGGAGAGGATTACTGTCCCCGTCTATAGTCTAGGTTAAATACCGTCATAGGTCTGTTTTGAACATCGCGAAAACAATCTATACTAAGTACATAAGCAAGAGAGCAACGCAAGGCACCAAACAAAAGAACAGAAAGAGGTGAGTGTAAGGAATGAATGGCAAATCATTGCTAGGTATTATCTGTATCGTCATTGGTGGTATACTCGCACTAAAGTTTTTCAACATACTGCTTGGTCCGATTATCGCATTCTTACTTCCATTTATTTTAATCGCGTGTGGATTTTACGCACTTAAAAGTGGTAAGAAAATCATCGGTAGCTTATTCTTAATCATCGGTTTTGTATTGTTGCTTGGCAATCTAGGATCTATCATTACTTTAATATTAGCGATTGTATTAATCGTTGGTGGTATATCATTCATTAAAGGGAAGTTTGGTTCACGTTACTAAGGTAGGAGTTAATAAAAAGTTTTAGCATATGCTTTCGAAGCTACTTTTTATTAGCAGGAAGTATATCGAGGAGTTAATAAAAAGTTTTAGGATATGCTTTCGAAGCTACTTTTTATTAACAAGAAGTATGTCAAGAAGCTAATAAAAAGTTTTAGGAGGTTGGAGAATGGGAATTGTTAAACGCATTCGCGACATTACAATGGCAACATTGAATGATCGACTTGAAAAAGCAGAAGATCCAGTAAAATTAATTGACCAGTTTCTATGGTCAACCCGCGATGAGATTATTCAAGCAGAGCGTCTTCATCATCAATACTTAAATCACTCGCACCAGTTAAAGTCACAGTGGTTACAAGCTGAACAACAAATTGAACGTAAAGAATATCAAGCGATGGTGGCCTTGAAAGCTGGAGAAGAAATGATCGCAAGATCAGCTCTATCTGAAAAAACAATGCTTGTTGATAATGCTAACTCCTACCGTGGGTTATATGAGCAAAGTAGTGATTCATTAATGGAGCTGGAAGATCAGCTTAGAGAACTACGCCAAGAGTATCAGCTTGTATATGATAAACGTGCCTTTTATGTATCGCGTATGGAATCACTTCGCTTGCAGCAAAGAATGAACGAGCGAATGAGCTTCAACAATAATAATAACCCTGCGCAAGTGATGCGAAAAATGGATTCACGCTTGAATGAGATGGAGAATGAATCTCAAAGCTTGCGAGAAGTTCGCAAGAACAATGGTGGTATGTATGGAGATCCAACTGTAGCAAGTCGTCAAAGTCTCGCAGTTGACCGTGAGATGGAACAGCTTAAGAAAAAATTAAATGGGGAAGGATGGTCCTTGTGAGAAAAATATACCGCTCCAGAACGAATAAGATGCTTTCAGGACTCTGTGGTGGATTATCTGAACTAACAAATATAGACGCAACCTTGTATCGTATATTGGTAGTGGTCCTATCGATATTAAGTAGTGGAGGTTTTGCACTAGTCTATATCATTGTAAGCATGATTGTTCCAAAGACACCGAATATATACAATCCATATGGTCCAACTAGTGGTCCAAATAACCATACCTATGGATACCAGAACCCGATGCAAGGTCATGACCCAATGAACCAACGTACATCATATAATTCTAATTGGAGCTCATCTAGACCAGCAGATAACACTGCTTATCAAGCTCCTCCGCAAAACACAGATCAGATGATGGATGATCTAGAGAAAAAAGCATTACGTCGTGAAATAGAAGAATTGAAAACAAAATTATCTCGAATCGAGAAGGGAGAATAATATTATGAGTATTTTCAAAAGAATGAAAGATATGACAAAGGCAAATGTGAATGACTGGTTGGACAAATTAGAGGATCCTGTTGTAATGATTAATCAATATCTACGTGACATGGAGGCTGAGATTCATCAAGCTGAAGTTACGGTAGCGAAACAAATGGCTGGGGAACGCAGTATGCAGCAACGTCTTGATGACAGCATTCGTAATTCTAATGATCGTGAATCTAAGGCTGAAGCAGCACTTCGTGCAGATCAAGAGGAGCTGGCAAGAAAATTGCTTGAAGAAAAAGTTTATTTCGATCAAAAAATTGTAGAGTATACAGATCTTCATGCCAATGCGAAGGAGCAAGCGGAAGCACTTATGCAACAATTGCATGAGATGAAGGATGAATTCTATCAATTGCGTAATAAACGTAACGAGCTTGCGTCAAGAGCACAGCTTGCTAAAGCTCAAAAACAAATGACCTCAATTTCTTCAAATCATACGCTTGAAAATGGAACAGCATCTCGTGGTTTCCAACGTATGGAAGAAAAAATTATGATGATGGAAGCAGAGGCTGATGTGCAGCGTTCACCATATGGCTATAGCTCATCAAGATCTACAGCGGCAACTACACAAGCACCACTTACTGCTGCTGACATCGAGCGTCAAATGAAAGTAGAAGAACAAATTCAAGCGATGAAGAATAAACTTAATCCTGTTGAGTAATCGTATATAATTATAGAATACAAGGAAAGCGGACCGAATATCGGTCTGCTCTTTCTTGCATAATGACGAACTGAGAGCGAGGAGCTTCGTGAAAAATTCGAAAGAGTTACCTAACGAAGAAAAAAAAATCAGATCTAGAGTCATGCTTGAGACATTTATCTGGTTATTAATCATCGGAAGTTTCTTGCTAATTATACTGCAAGGGGCAGGATTTCTGCACATTATGAGTTTGCAAGGAACATGGGCAATTATAGGATTATGCGCACTTGGAGTAGGGCTCGCAGGATCGGCAATCTATCAATATTTTATTAATTCTCGATTAAAGGCTTCGATGAGAAAATTGCTTGCACAGCGAAAGGCTTATTCGCCGATCACATTGATTGGAAGCGAGGATCCAGTTAAAGACGATGAGCAGACAGAAGAAGATTCACTATGGGAAGAGCAAGTGCGTTTCACGGCGGTCATTGAGGAGCGTCAAAGGCTAGCGAGAGAGCTGCATGATGCAGTAAGTCAACAGTTATTTGCGATATCGATGACGGCGACAGCTGTTAGCAGGACGATCGAACGTGATTGGGAGCGTGCGAAGCGGCAGGTTCAGCTTATTGAAGAGATGGCATCTGTTGCACAGTCTGAGATGAGAGCGTTATTGCTTCATTTACGCCCTGTACATTTGAATGGAAAAAGTCTGGGAATGGCCTTGACCGCACTTGTCGATGAGCTACAACAGAAAATCCCGATGCAAATTGAATTAGATGTGGATACATCGATTGTGATGCGTGTCGAGATTGAAGATCATCTATTTCGGATTGCTCAAGAAGCGTTATCTAATGCATTACGACATTCTAAAGCTGAGCATATGCTTGTGAAGCTGTATAAGCTTGATCATGATGTACATATGATGATTCAAGATAAAGGTGTTGGGTTCGAGATGGGCGCTCGCAAACAAGGCTCCTACGGTCTACTAACGATGGAGGAGCGAGTCATTGAACTGGGTGGGCAATTCAGGCTTTCTTCAAACGTTGGTGAAGGTACAACTGTATTTGTAACGATCCCTTATGAGCCTCCAATCGTTACGAATGTAAGCAAAGGTTAGGAAGGGGTTAATACATGGATAGACCGATTTCGGTATTATTAGTAGATGACCATGAGATGGTTAGAATAGGATTAGCAGCAGTGTTGGATACAGAGGATGGAATTGAAGTGGTTGGCGAAGCAAGCAACGGCTACGATGGCATTAGAATGGCAACAAGCTATCGACCTGATATTATATTGATGGATCTTGTTATGGAGCCTATTGACGGCGTTGAGACCACTAGACAAATATTGGAAGTTCATCCTGATTGTAAAGTAATTGTGCTTACTAGTTTTATTGACGATAGTAAGCTATATCCTGTTATTGAAGCGGGAGCATTCAGCTATTTGTTGAAAACTTCGCGAGCAACGGAAATTGCAGATGCAATTCGTGCAGCTGCAAGAGGACAATCGGTCATCGAAGCACAAGTTGCTGCTAAGATGATGAATAGACTGCGTCAGCCGAAGACTGAGCCAAAGCAACAACTACATGATCTATTGACAGATCGTGAGATGGACGTATTGAAAAGTGTAGCAAGAGGGCTGTCGAACCAAGAGATCGCTGACGAGTTATTTATTGGTGTTAAGACGGTGAAGTTCCATATTACGAACATATTTAACAAATTAGATGTAGAAGATCGCACGCAAGCAGCAATTTACGCACATAAGCATGGAGTTGCTGAGTAAATAATAGCCCTTATCGTATCACGCAATATCAATGAACGTACAACGATCATTGATATTGCGTGATTTTTTATGCTCTTTTTCTGTCGAGGAAAACGAACAATTGTTGCCTAATGGCAGCTTAGCGACAGTGACATCATTGTCGCTGTCGAAAGTCTCTAAAGCCTCGCTACGTAGCGGAATTTGCGTCCGTAATGTCGCACGAAAGTTGCCAAAGTATTGCAGGACATCGTTCGTTGAAAGCGTATTACTATACCTTACAAGGTTAATGAGGTAGTAAGATAGGCGAGGGGGATTAATGATGGTTTATATGATGACACCTAAGGCCAAACCAAAGAAACAATCTCGATGGAAGCTAGTTGTAACGGTAACGATTATCGCAATATTAATGTTATTTGCTTGGATGCAAGGGGAATCAACGGCGCAGCAAGCTAATCAACAGGCGGAATTATCAGATCTGTCGCTATTATGGAAATGGAGTGACGAGCTGTTACTAGATGGTGCAGCTAAAGGGAAATGGTATTTGCGCTGGGATACAACATTATCTTCTGCAAGCTTTCAACAATTAACAGATCAATTTTTCAAAGATGCAAACGGAGCGCCTTTACCGAAAAATATCAGGAAAAATAGCGCAACAATTGATGGAATGGGATCATACAAGGGGAGTCATTTGCAATTAAGCGCAATGGAGCAGTTAAATGATAGTAATCTGACAATAATTTTGTTGCAAATTGAGCAAGGTAATATAGATAGATTTGAAAGTATGAAAACTTATGTGAGCCAATTGAATCGTTTAATTATTGCACAAGATCCGCAAGCGCAAATGAGTATGAAAGTATTTGGGACAGCTCAAAATGATCAAAGCTTAAAGACATTACAGAAGCTATCCGTTAGTCAAATCGTGGAACAGTATGAGGATGTCGGCACGAAAAGTAGTACATTATTTACAAATAGCGTTCAAACATCTCGATGGGTCAATGATGGAAAAATGGCTAATTTACAATTATCAGAACATCGTAGTAGTATAGACGCTAACGTAACCATAACATTAGCAATTCCACTGATTAGTGGGGAATTTGGTGAGGTTATCGTCGAAAATACAACTAATTAGAAGAGCTTACGTTGTCTATTAGTAATTTTTATGCAAACTTCATGGCGAATTGAGGATGAATATGCTAAACTACATTACATGTAAATGCGTATAAAATTTATAAAGAAAGAATGAGACATATGACCTACAATACTTCAATTGAACCTGTTTCACCAGAAGGTGCTATTTATTATTTGTTTGGTGCAACTGGAGATTTGGCGCGACGTAAGCTATTCCCGGCATTGTTCAGTTTATATAAAGAAGGAAAATTGTCGGAAAACTTTGCGGTAGTTGGATTAGCTCGCCGTCCCCGTACCAATGAGCAGTTTCGCTCAGATTTATATGATTCCATTAATGAATTCTGTCGATATAAAGCTGACGATCTAACTATGTGGAATCGTTTTGCTGAACATTTCGTATATATGTCTCTTGATATTAACGATGTGGAAGGCTTTAAAGCATTAGATGTACTATCTGCTGAGCTTGATGAACAATTCAATATTCCTGGTAATCGTTTGTTCTATCTAGCGCTAGCGCCGTCGTTATTCGGTCCGGTTTCATTCAATATGCGTGACGGCGGCATGCTGCAGTCTAAAGGTTGGCATCGTCTAGTCATCGAAAAACCTTTCGGTTATGATCTACCATCTGCGCAGGAGTTGAACAAACAGCTTAACCAAGTGTTTAAGGAAGAAGAAATTTTCCGAATTGACCACTATCTTGGTAAAGAAATGGTGCAAAATATTCAAGTGCTTCGTTTCTCGAACTCATTCTTTGAGCCACTGTGGAATAACAAGCATATTGCGAATGTACAAATTACACTTTCTGAGACGGTTGGCGTAGAAGATCGTGGTGGATACTATGACAAATCAGGAGCATTGCGTGATATGGGACAAAACCATATGATTCAAATGCTGTCGATGATCGCCATGGAACCACCTAGTAGACTAATTGGTGAAGATATTCGCGATGAGAAAGTAAAAGTTCTTCGTTCATTGCGTAACTATACTTCAAGCGATGATGTTCGTAATAATGTTATTCATGGTCAATATTCTGCTGGTAAATTTGGTGACAAAGCGTTACCTGGTTACCGTGAAGAGGATTCAGTTGATGACAGTTCTACAACTGAAACTTATTTTTCTGCTAAAGTAATGATTGATAATTTCCGTTGGGCAGGCGTACCTTTCTACATTCGTACAGGTAAACGTCTACCAGTCAAAACGACAGAGGTTGTTATCGAATTTAAGCCGGTTGCGAACAATATTTTATTTGGCACAAAGCATGATCTTGCCCCGAATTTATTAGTGATCCGAGTTAATCCTATGGAAGGTATTTATATAAAATTAAATGCTAAGAAACCGGGATCTGACAATGAAGTTCAACCAGTAAATATGGAGTTCTGTCAAAGTTGCTTAGTAGGTATTAATACACCAGAAGCATATGAGCGTCTAATTAATGATGCTGCACATGGTGATTCTACTTACTTTACACGTTGGGATGAAGTATCGCATGCATGGTCATTTGTTGATACAATCGCTCAAGCTTGGCGTGAACAATCCGATGATCTACAATTTTATCCTGCTGGCTCTTGGGGTCCAACAGCTGCAGATGAATTGTTAGCTAAAGATGGTTTCCACTGGTGGCCAGTCAATGGTCAGGATGAAGACAATGTGCTATGGATTACAAATAGCCGCTAATAGAGGAAGTTCAATAAGCGGACTTTGATAACGAAGGGTATGCTAACGTAGCGTATTCGACATCGAATATGAAGTGAACTTGGAAAGTACGGTTCGCGTGTACCAACTACGTACACTTGCGCTTCCGTCTTTCTCAAGTAGCACTCCATCTTCTCGGTTCTTAAAGCCCACTTTTTGAACCTCGATTATAAGCTTCGTGCTGAACATTGACCGCTGGTGTACTCATGTACACGTTGCTGGGTTTTGTTTCATCGCTTTTGATAATGAATATGAAGTGAACATTGAAATAAGAAGTTAGTTACTCTTGTACTTTGAGTAATGAAGGGAAGGCAAGTATGAGTCTAAGCAAAGAAATTATACAAGAAGTTGACAAGCGACGTACGTTTGCTATTATCGCCCATCCCGATGCGGGTAAGACGACATTAACAGAGAAGCTCCTCCTATTTGGGGGAGCCATTCGTCTTGCGGGGTCTGTAAAGGCACGTAAGGCTAGCCGTCATGCTACATCTGACTGGATGGAAATTGAGAAGCAACGTGGTATCTCGGTTACATCTTCTGTGATGCAGTTTGATTATTTGGGACATCGCATAAATATTTTGGATACACCAGGTCACCAAGATTTCTCTGAGGATACATATCGTACATTAACTGCTGCGGATAGTGCAGTAATGTTGATTGACGTAGCTAAAGGTGTCGAGGCGCAGACGATTAAGTTATTCCAAGTATGTCGTCAACGTGGTATTCCGATTTTTACATTTATTAATAAATTAGACCGTGAAGGTAAATCGCCGTTCGATCTAATGGAAGAGCTGGAGCAAGTACTTGGTATTCGCTCTGTACCGATGAACTGGCCAATCGGTTCTGGTCGTGAGCTATGCGGCGTATATGACCGTATGAAGAACCGAGTCGAATTGTTCCAAGGGAAAGACCATACTACGATTGAAGTGAAAAAGGTTGATGATTATAACGATCCAATCATTCGTGAGATGGCCGGTGATTTTCTAACTGATCAATTGATCTCTGATCTTGAACTATTGGATGTTGCTGGAGATGCTTTCGATTATGATAAGGTTCGTTCAGGTGAATTGACGCCAATCTTCTTTGGTAGTGCGGTTAATAATTTTGGAGTGCAGACATTCCTTGATAACTTCTTGGATCTTGCTCCAAAACCAGGTCCGAAACTAAGTGCCAATGGTCTTGTTGAACCATCGGATGAGAAGTTCAGCGGCTATGTGTTCAAAATCCAAGCGAATATGAATCCGGCTCACCGAGATCGTATAGCTTTCTTGCGTATTTGTTCTGGTCGTTTCGATCGCGGCATGTCCGTTAAGCATGTGCGTAATGGGAAGACGATTAAGCTTTCTCAGCCACAGCAGTTTCTTGCTCAGGATCGCGATGTTGTCGATGTTGCTTATCCAGGTGACATTATCGGATTGTTCGATCCAGGTATATTCCGAATTGGGGATTCTTTATCGCAAGGTAGCGATATTGTTTTCAATGAACTACCTACGTTCTCTCCAGAAATATTTGCTAAAGTTACTGTGAAAAATGCGTTGAAACAAAAGCAGTATCAAAAAGGAATCGATCAGTTAACAGAAGAGGGTACGATTCAAGTATTCTATTCCGTTGGTAATTTCAGCGAAATTATTCTTGGAGTAGTTGGTCAATTGCAATTTGAAGTATTCCAGCATCGAATGTTAGCCGAGTATGGTGTTGAACTCCAACTTCATCGTTTGACGTTCCAATTTGCTCGATGGATTGTTGATGAGAAGATTGATCCAAGCAAATTCCGTATCAATTCTACGCTCGTTCGAGATAAGAAAGACAATTATGTTGCTCTATTCGAAAATGAGTATGCGATGCGTACAGCAGTAGATAAAAACCCGAATACTAAATTTTTAGAGGTCGCTCCTTAAGGGGCGATCTTTTTTGGTGAACAGCGATCTGTGGGACGAATTAGCCTTGTACAGATGGAAATTTATCGGGACAATATTTGTGAATAGCTAGTCCTTAAATTTATTTTTAGAGCATTTGAGGGATTGACAGGAAAACGATTACATGAAATAATGAACGCGTGTACACTTTGGACTTAAAACGTTTATATGAACAGAAAAAGACATGCTTTCGCAGCATATTTCATTTCGATGAAGCAGTAACTATAAGTAATGAAAAGTTGAAGCGTATGCTTTCGAAGTACTTTTCATATGCAAAGAAGTTATATCTAGAAATAATGAAAAGTTGAAGGATATGCTTTCGAAGTACTTTTCATATGCGAAGAAGTAATATCTAGAAGTAATGAAAAGTTGAAGCGTATGCTTTCGAAGTACTTTTCATATGCGAAGAAGTAATATCTAGAAGTAATGAAAAGTTGAAGCATATGCTTTCGAAGTACTTTTCATATGCGAAGAAGTAATATCTAGAAGTAATGAAAAGTTGAAGGAGGTTAATGAATGAGCAGGAAGGATGTTGCTAAGCTCGCGGGAGTATCTGAAGCGACGGTTTCACGCGTCATGAATAATGTAGGACCAATCAAGAAGGAAACGCGTGAAAAGGTCATGAATGCAGCAGCACAACTCGGCTATGAGCTTAATGCACTTGCTCAGCAACTTGCCCGTCAAAAAAGTGGGAATATCGGTGTCGTATTACCTTATGTTCCCAAAGTTCATTTGTTTTCCACTTACTACTTTTCTGAAATATTAAGTGGAATAGCAGAAGTGGCTAAACAAGCAAATGTTGATCTTCTTATGCTCTTTCAAGATACCTCGAGACAAAAAGATTATAGTAGGTTATTTCGTTCTAAAAAGATCGACAGTTGTATCATTCTCGGCGCAACAGATACTGTAAATGAGCGAGAGGCATTACAGGAACTAGAAGATAATGAGTATCCATTTGTAATTATTAATCAAAAATTCCATGGGAAACAGTATGCATTCGTGGACGGAGATCATGAACGAGGCAGCTATGAAGCAGTTAATCATCTTCTTGAGCGCGGTAGCAAACAAATAGCATTTTTGAATGGGCCTGTTCAATATTCTAATAGTATTGATAGATACAATGGCTATGTCCACGCATTAGCCGACCATGGTATCGCTATAAATAGAGAATGGCTTTTCGAAGGGAATTATAGCCGGAAAAGTGGTGTTCTTGCTTCCGAAGCGTTAGTTGTTCTGATTAAAGAAGGTCATATCGATGGGATATTTGCTGCTAATGATCGAATGGCGATAGGAGTCATGGAGGGATTAGCTAACCATGGTCTTGAAGCGGGGAAGGATTACCGCATTATTGGTTATGATGATTCGGATGGGGCACGCATTGTTTCACCAAAATTATCATCCGTAGCAGTTCCTTTTTATGATATGGGCGTACAAGCAGCAAGTATGCTACTAGAACGAACCAATGATCGAGAATTAACCATTGATCAAGAGCAACTAAAAAGTCGCATACTACCTGTAAAACTAGTCATTAGACAAAGTTCATAATTACATCTTCTCTATTTTCGAAAGCCTACTTTTTGAACACGTACAATAACTTAATATGAAGGGTGGAAATTATAATGAAAAAAGTTCGCGTTGGTATGGTTGGATATAAATTTATGGGGAAAGCACATAGTAATGCATATCGTGTGTTGCCAATGTTCTTCCCACATTCGGTTGCACCTGAGATGAAGGTAATATGTGGTCGTAATCCAGAGGCACTCGAGCAAGCAAGAGTGCAATTCGGATGGGAAGAGGCTGTTACAGATTGGAAAGAGCTATTAAAGCGAGATGATATTGATCTTATTGATATCAATGCACCAAGTGATGCGCATAAGGAAATTGCCGTAGCTGCTGCTAAAGCTGGTAAGCATCTATTCTGCGAAAAGCCATTAGCACTTACATTGGCTGATTCAAGAGAAATGCTAGCGGAGGCTGAAGCCGCTGGTGTGAAGCATATGGTAGGCTTCAACTATCGTTTTGCACCTGCTGTTCAACTAGCTAAAAAGCTAATTGAAGAAGGGCGAATCGGTCAAATTTATCATTTCCGCGGACAGTTTTTACAGGATTGGATTATGGATCCACAATTCCCGCTTGTATGGCGACTGCAAAAAGAAATTGCTGGTTCAGGATCGCTTGGTGACTTAGGAGCACATGTTATCGATATGGCTCGCTTCTTAGTCGGCGAATTCCAGGAAGTTATCGGTATGAGTGATACATTTATTAAAGAGCGTCCAATTGCTACAGCTATGACAGGACTTAGTGCAACTGGCGGCACGAATTCTACTGAAATGGGTCAAGTAACTGTTGATGATGCAACACTTATGATGGCACGTTTCGAGAACGGAGCACTAGGTAGCATTGAAGCAACTAGATTTGCAGGTGGACATCGCTGTACGAACGGATTTGAGATTAATGGTAGCAAAGGTAGTATACGTTTTGACTTTGAACGTATGAATGAACTAGAAGTATACTTCACTGACGATGCTCCTGATGTGCAAGGCTTCCGTCGCGTACTTGCTACTGATGCCCCGCATGCTTATATGGACGCTTGGTGGCCAGCAGGGCATACAATCGGTTATGAGCACACGTTCACACATGAGATGGTAGAACTTATGAAAGCATTTGAAGAGGACAGACAACCAAGTCCTAACTTTGTAGATGGCGTGAAATGTCAAGAAGTGTTGGAAGCGGTTGAACGTTCGATTGATGAACGCAGATGGGTAGCTATTAGCGAAGTTTAGTAGGCATATGCTTTCGAAGTAAATTTTCGTTAAAAGGAAGCTATCAATTATACGATACGAAAAGTTTTTAGGGGGAATAGATATGCGTAAGGCATTGATCGTATGGGGTGGATGGGATGGTCATCAACCGGAGCAAGTGGCGGCAATATTTAGGCAACAGCTAGAAGCAGAAGGCTTTCAGGTTGATGTTCAATCATCATTGGAGGCATTTGCTGATGTTGAATATTTGAAAAGTCTAGATCTGATTATTCCAGCATGGACGATGGGAGAAATCGATCAGAAGCTAGTTGATAATGTTTCTATAGCTGTACAAAGTGGAGTTGGTCTTGCGGGTTGTCATGGTGGAATGTGTGATGCATTCCGCAAAAATGTAGATTGGCAGTTCATGACAGGTGGTCAGTGGGTTGCTCACCCTGGTAATGATGGCGTTCAATATACAGTGGAAATTAACAATAGCACCAGCCCTTTAGTTGATGGAATTAGTAATTTTGAAGTATCAACTGAGCAATATTATATGCATGTTGATCCAGCGGTAGAGGTACTAGCGACAACTCGCTTCCCGATTGTAGATGGTCCGCATGCTTTGAATAAGGCAGTAGATATGCCGGTCGTTTGGACGAAACGTTGGGGCGTTGGACGTGTATACTATAATTCACTTGGTCATCAAGCGAATATTATGGAAATTGATGAAGTGAAAGAAATGATGCGTCGCGGCTTCTTATGGAGTGCAGAAGGAAAAACATTAGCGCAAGCGGGGCAGGCAACTAAAGCTGCCTACACAGGTATGCAAGACAATCAACTTTAAGGGGAAGTTCAAAAATCGGACTTTGATAACGAAGTTATGCTAACGTAGATTATTCGGCATCGCATCTGAAACGAACTTGGAAAGTATAGCATAGGCTTCCGATGTATGTTTCTTGCAGAAACATTGTAGGATCGCGTGTACCAGTAACGTACACTTGCGCTTCCGCCTTTCTCAAGTAGCGTTTCACCTGCTCGATTCTGAAAGCCCGATTTTTGAACCTTCATTACAAGGGGAAGTTCAAAAATCGGACTTTGATAACGATGATTAGGCTAACGTAGATTATTCGGCATCGCATCTGAAACGAACTTGGAAAGTATAGCATAGGCTTCCGATGTATGTTTCTTGCAGAAACATTGTAGGATCGCGTGTACCAGTAACGTACACTTGCGCTTCCGCCTTTCTCAAGTAGCGTTTCACCTGCTCGATTCTGAAAGCCCGATTTTTGAACCTTCATTATAAGGGGAAGTTCAAAAATCGGACTTTGATAACGAAGTGATGTAGGTAGCGTAATTGTGGGATGCATTTATAAATACTCAATACTAAAACTGATATGTAAGGATAAGGGTGACTGCAGGAATGGATAAAATTAAGGTTGGAATTATCGGAGCAGGAAATATTAGTGGCATTTATTTGGAAAACGGTAGTAAATTCGATTCTATGGAAGTTATCGCTATTGCAGATTTGGATGTACAACGTGCGGTTGAAAAAGCAGAGCAGCATGGCATTAAAGGTTACTCTGTCGATGAGTTAATGGCTGATCCAGATGTTCAGATGGTCATTAATTTAACTATTCCGCAAGCGCATGCAAGTGTAAGTATTCGAGCTCTTGAAGCTGGTAAGCATGTGTACGTCGAAAAACCATTTACTGTAACTCGTGAAGAAGCGGAGCAAGTTAATGCGATAGCAGAGCAAAAGGGACTATATGTAGGTAGTGCACCGGATACGTTTCTAGGAGGCGGAATTCAAACTGCGATTAAAGTAATCGAAGACGGTTGGATTGGAACACCAATTGGTGCAACTGCATTTATGTTAACGGGTGGTCACGAACGTTGGCATCCAAATCCTGAATTTTACTACCAAGTTGGTGGAGGACCGATGTTTGATATGGGTCCATACTACTTGACGGCTTTAGTTGCGATGCTAGGGCCACTTACGCGAGTGACAGGCTCTGCTAATATCTCTTATCCTGAGCGTACAATTACAAGTCAACCAAAGCACGGCACGAAGATTAAAGTAGAAGTTCCAACTCATATTGCTGGAGTATTGGATTTTGCTTGTGGAGCAATGGGAACGATACTTACAACATTTGATACACCAGGACAATCGACATTGCCAAGAATTGAAGTTTACGGTAGCCAAGGAACATTATTAGTTCCAGACCCTAACAATTTCGGTGGGGAAATCAAAATTAACCGAGCTGGAGCTTCAGAATGGACGAACATTCCGTATTTATTCAGTAATACAGATAATAGTCGAGGCTTGGGTGCCGCAGACATGGCAGCAGCAATTATTGAAGGACGCAGTCATCGAGCGAGTGGTCAATTAGGCTATCACGTACTTGAGGCTATGCATGGTATTCATGATGCAGCAGCAGAGGGGAAACATTATATGATGAAGAGCAGCTGCGAAAAGCCAGCGCTTCGCCCTCTTGGTAAACGTGACTTTGAAATTATGTAAAGATTACAACTATTATATATAATGCTATTATGAAAAGCCTACTTCAATGTAACAATTGAAGTAGGCTTTTTACTATGCACTAGATAAATATGTAAGATAACCATATAATAGAAATATAATATAATTGTAAATAAAGTAGGAAGTCGAGGGTCCTTTATGACAATGCAATCTAGTGAGAAATTAACGATAGCTCAGGATGCTACATATATTCTTATTCATAATGGTAATATAGTAACTGAGGTTGAGACTATTCAAGCTTCGATCGTCATACATCACGGGTTAATTGAGCAGATTATAACAGTGGAAGCTCAAGTAGCAGATTGGTTATTAGAGTATCCTCAGGCAAAAATTATTGAAGCTACGGGTCATTATGTATTACCCGGATTAATAGATATTCATTGTGATGCGATCGAAAAGGAAGTGCAGCCTAGACCTAACACCATATTTCCGCTTGAGCTGTCTTTGCTAGAATTTGAACGAAAGCTACCACTTCATGGTATTACAACGATGTATCATTCATTATCTCTAGGTGTGGGGCTAAGTCTACGTGGCGTTAACCTTATGACTGAGTTAGTTCAGCTTATTCATCGCTATAATACGGAGCGGGGGATGGTAAGGAATCGGATTCATTTGCGGTTCGAGGTGACATACCACGCAGGGCTACCTATTGTCGAGCAATACATTAATGAAAACTACATTCATTATTTATCTTATATGGATCATTCACCTGGACAAGGACAATACCGGGCGCCAGGTTCATTTGAAAAGTATGTTATGAAAAATCAAGGCATAACCTCTGATGAAGTAAAAGTTATCGTTGATGAACTGCTAGAGCGACAAAGCGAAGTAGATTGGAGTCATTTGAAACAGTTAGCAATATTAGCCAATGAGCACAACATTGCCGTTGCTTCACATGATGATGATACGATTGCGAAAATTGATCAAGCAGTGCAAAGTAGGGTAAGCGTAAGTGAGTTTCCGATCACATTAGAAGTAGCGCAATATGCAACAAGTAGTGGGATGAAAGTGTGCGTAGGTGCTCCGAATGTCGTTCGTGGGGCATCGCATGATAATAATTTGAAAGCAATCGAGGCATTGCAGCATGGAGCGGCGCATATTCTATGTTCTGATTATCATCCTTCGTCTATACTACAAGCGATTTTCAAGCTTGCTAACGATGAGGTGCTCCCACTTCATGAAGCAACAAAGCTAGCAACATTGTATCCTGCCGAGGCAATGAGAATAGCGGATCAGCTTGGATCTATTGCAGTTGGCAAAGCGGCCGACATTATTATTGTCGACCACTTCCACCAGATTCCCTTCGTCCATACGACAATTGTGAATGGCGTCGTTGTATACGAAGCTAGACCGTATATGGAACGTTAATACGAAGGTGATGCTGTTGTAGAATTATGATCGGATTGCAAATGCTCGAAAAGCGTATTGACCATAGAAGTTTGTAATGTTTCATTCGCATCTTTCCAGATAATCTCAAATAGAACGCCTAGTCCTGGCAACGCTCGTTCATCAGCATCTACGGAATCTGTAATCGTCTCATTTAATTCAGTTATGCTGCTCTCTTGAACGCGTTGAATAATAGCTTGTCTTAGATCAAAATTTTGCATGCAAATAGTGCCCCCTAATCGTATTCATTAATCTTGAGGAGATGACCCCAGAAAGCATATTGTTAAATTTGACGGTTATAGCTTTACTGTTCCCAGTTAAATGGGGTATCATTCAACTTATTGAACAAATTTGAGGAAGGTCTGTGAATTAAAATGACGAGAGAACATCTACTTCTTTCCTCCGTTGCAAATGAACGTGTCAAGCTATGGTCATCATTACTGGAGAAGAAAAATCGTGATCGCCAAAATATGTTTATTATAGAGGGAATTCATCTTGTGAAAGAGGCAGTATCATCTGGAGCTGAAATCGAGGCGATTATCTATGATACTGAACGCGGTATGCCTGAAGAAATTGCTGCAATAAGTGAGCTAGTACCACATTATACACAGTGGTATAAAGCATCGAAGCAAGTAATGGCCAAATGTACGGGAACGGAATCTGCTCCGCCAATCTTTGCTGTACTTGGGAAATTCAAAGTTTCCGAGGAAGCGTTATACGATAAAAAAGGTCTAGTCGTTGTCTTAGACGGTGTACGTGATCCTGGAAATGTAGGCACGATTATTCGCAGTAGCGACGCTGTTGGAGCCAATGCAGTTATTCTCGGCAGGGGCTGCGTTGATCTTTACAATCCGAAGACGGTCCGTTCAACGATGGGGTCACTATTTCATTTGCCGATTATTGAAGGTGATCTAACTACTTATATTCAGCAGGCTAAGGAGCAAGGTATTCACATTGTAGGGACAAGCCTGCAGGCAACAGATAATTGCTATAGCTACAATTGGCAGGCTGGATCTTGGCTTGTTATGGGTAGTGAGGGTGATGGTCTGTCTAGCGAAGTAGAAGCGCTAGTGAATAAAACGGTTATTATCCCGATGGAGGGCAACAGTGAGTCGTTGAATGTAGCGATGGCGACGACGGTATTGTTGTATGAAGCGTTAAGACAACGGAAGTTTAACTAACTAATAATTCCTGTCTATGTGAGTTATAACGTAAATTGAGACAGATTATTACATCAAAATGATACAATCAGATGGCATCCCAATTCAAATTGAGTTGGAATGCCATCTTTGCGAAAATACTTTCTATACAGTTTGCTTTTGTCGATTTACCTCTTTACGAAGCTTTCCTCGAAATCCTAGAATCACTGTCGAAACAGCTGTATCAGCGGTTTTCGCGTTTACTGAGCTACATTTCTTGCAGACTGTCACTAGCTTTCCGTCCGAGTTAGTCACAGAATATAGCAGCTTTATTCTAGTCGAGAGACATATCGGACAGGTACCTCTACCTCTTGAAGGTATATTCCACAAGCTTTTACCGCGTTTCAATTTAGACATTAGAGCTCCTTTCAATATCGAGAGACATATAAATAACTTCATTCATGTAATATATATTGTCATTTTTAATGATAATAATTAAGCATATCAATATAATGGTAAGGATCAATTATGGTCAAATTATCCTCCGTTAACGTAATGAAGCAGCGGATCACAGCGGCGCTTAATCTATGGGGTTTATTGAGGTATAGTTCTCCGTTTGCGTAAACTAGTGATCTTATTCCTGGATCGTGGATTTTTTTTGAAAATTAAATTGCTTATCATTCCCAAAATGGTGTTCCTGTAAATAAAAACTCTTTCCCATTTGCATACCTGCCAAATTCACGAGATACACACTTTTTCATATGCGCCGGTAGCCAATTGTTGGATTCAGGCATACCAAGTGAATTCCTCATCCCGATTAGCACTAGCGAAATAAATAATGCTTCTATTTGTGCCACATAATCATTCGGTAGCGGAAAGTGCTTTCCATACCAATCAATGTATTGCTGTCTGGCATTGGGATGAATAAAGGTAAATGTGATGGCCAAGTCAGTGAGAAAAGGACCGAATACACACGCGCCAAAGTCAATGGGATTTGCAACCCCATCTACAAACACGATATTGGGAGGAACGATATCACCGTGCAATACACCCCAAGTCAACTTATGTTTAGGGAGAGTGTCGAGCAGGGCCATCGCTTTTTCCCCAGCGTCTTCAAGGATCTGAACATCGTGTGCGTCTAATAACCCTTCCCGCAACTGCTGTTTGAGCAAGTCCAGAGCATTCTGTATCCGTGCACGATTAACCGTTGGACGGATAAAAGATGAAGGGGGCTGCCACTTAATGGAATGGTGGTGCAAAGCTGCCGTCATTTCAGCGGTGGATTTCAATTGTTGCTCGCTGGTAAAGTATTGATTTTGCTCGCCTTTCACCCAACTGAGCATCGTGCAAATTGTATCGTGCACTTGTGTAACATATGACCCTTGCTGATTGCGTTTTGGTACTGGGAGGGTGAGACTAGTATCGCAATTAAGCGCATCCAGCCATATCAACTCAGAATCCAGCACATCTGGGTTCGTCCAAATCTTTTCAAGCGTACTGATTTTAGATTTGTGAACACGCAGGCTGTATAACAAACCACAATTATCTTCAATTTTGAAAACCGCAGCGCCGCTTTGAGCTACTGGCGATACGGATACAACGTTAATATCATACTGTTGCAGCGCATGTTGTGCAATGAGTGCATAATCCATTCTGCTCACACCTTCCAAAAGAAATCGTCCCTAACAATAAAGTAATGGTATGGTACTATGCCTACGACTCAGTTTTAATAACGACAGGGATCCAAACTTCCATTTCATACATGCCGTTGCCTCGATCATAGGTCATTTCAAGCTCAGGGCCATTTGCAAATTCGTAATTAGAACTCGGAAACCACTCGCCCCAGATTCGCTTCCACAATCCAAGAATATCATTCTGTCCATCCGGATTGATTCCGGTTGTGAAAATCGCGTAAGTCTGAGGGGGGATTTGAAGCATTTCAAACCCTTGCGCCAAGTCACTCTGAGGAAAGAAGTAACCGATCATGTAGGAGAAACTCTCACCTTTGTTGTCGT
Organism: Paenibacillus sp. Y951; assembly: GCF_056786395.1. Lineage (NCBI taxonomy): Bacteria > Bacillati > Bacillota > Bacilli > Caryophanales > Paenibacillaceae > Paenibacillus > Paenibacillus sp. Y951. The sequence goes on from NZ_JBXCIY010000025.1 coordinate 42,228, forward strand.
ATAAAACCGCATGGATCTGGCCATGTTCTCCCAAACCTGCGGCGACACGGATTCGGTTTACTGTTCCGTTGGAAATACACTTCTCCCAAAATTTTGGTATTTCAATAAACGGATTCTCGGCATCTGCATTGACTAGAGTTGAAACACCGAACATACTAAAACCTTGTTTTTCCTCAATTTTGTAATTCATCTCCTCATCTCCTCGAATCGAAATATGAAAGGATAACCGAGGATAGGCCTTGAGTGAAACACCTTTGTCGCGCGCTGACATTGGCATCACACCGTGCATTTTTTTGAACGCCCTAGAAAATGCCTCAGGCGATTCATAACCGTACTTGAATGCCACATCGATGACTTTAATACGACTACTTTGCAGTTCAAATGCGGCAAGGGTTAGCCGCCTGCGCCGAATATACTCTGCCAGCGGAACATTTGTGATGAACGAAAACATCCGCTGAAAATTGTAAGTTGAACAACTGGCTATTCTAGCCACTTGATCGTAATCTATTGTTTCAGACAGGTGTATTTCGACATATTCCATTGCGTTATTCATGCGGTCTAGCCAATCCATACAATTCCTTCTTTCAAATTTTATTATAAGTGATGGTGGGAAATGAAACCTTGCAATCCTTGCACAAAAATATCATGGTTGCTAGTAACTAAACGCAGTTTGATGTTTGTTGTTGTGTTTAGCACTTGCTGAATTTTTCATTTGGAAGTGTTTACGCCCTCCATAAATAGAAACAAATATTGAGGTTAATCTTTATATTATATACATTGTAAATAGTATTTTCTGTATCTTATATTTAATAAATAGGCAATTGATAAGATTAGAAAAGAACCAACTAATATGCACACTAAACCTGTTAGCCATAAGGAAAAACAGGTTTTTATTACGGATAAATTATTTAATGCAAAATTGAGGTGTAAATGGATGTATGATATTACTGTTGTCGGTTCAGGTGTAAGTAGTGTTTTTTTAGCATATACCTTATCTCAACGTAATCAAAAGATATTAATTCTCGAAAAAGGAAAATCTTTAGAGGAGAGAAATTGTCCTTTAGATCAAGACGAAATATTCCACAGCTAATACAGAACTATCAAAAAGAGCCGAATTATGCAACTTACAAATGCTAACTACTGAGGTTAGGCATCTAGGTACTTCACTTTCGATAAAAATATTCCAACAAATTTATAAAGTTTTATCAAGCAAGATAGATATTCAATTTGAGGTGGATGTGCAAGAGCTAACTAAAGATAATAATTATTTTACTTTAGTGACCAATAAAGGGGATGTCCATTCTCAGCAAGTAGTATTTGCTACAGGGCGATTTGGAACAGATTGGTTAAAGAAACAATGTGCTAGTCTTGGAGTTAAGCAAGGGAGAACTCGTTTGGATTTGGGTATTAGAGTTGAAATGGCAGAACAACAGCTACGTTTTATTTTGGAAGATACCTTTGAAACAAAACTGGCTTATGCACATGAAGATATCATTTCAAGTACTTATTGCATGAATCCTAGATGAGGATACATTGCTTTATGGTATGGACGGAAAGTTTTATTCGCCAATAATTGAAACAGACGGAAACTTTCAAACAAATATTGATGGATTATATGTAATTGGAGATTGCTCAGGTGTTACACATTCATTATCACAAGCGGCGGCTAGTGGTATTTTTGTAGGTAAATATATAGCGGGGTAAAATCCCTTTATCTATCCACATGTCTACCATTTCATTGAAAAGATCAGGATTTTCCATAGATATTCCATGACCCATTCGAGGCAGGATAACACCCGTGCAATTTGCATTACTTGCTACAATATCTTTTGCAGATTTTTTCATAACAGTTTTTTCTCGCTCACCGACCGTAACTAATATTTTACCAGTCGCTTTTGTGAAATCTTCAGGTATTTCAAACGACATATTTTCCTCTAATATTCGAACTAGCGTATCGGAACTCATTTGACTACTTTCTTTAAAATATTTTTCGAAATATTGTTTATTCACATATAATGTTCTTGCTTGTAGCTTGGCAAATAACCTATTGCGTATTAATGGAGATGTCATTCTAATAGAAGGTCGAATCCACTTTTTAATATATGTAATTGGTCTTACCAAGGCGCTATTAATAATAGCAAAGTCAATTAAATTGGGTTTCATACTAATGAGTTGAATTGCTACTTGAGCACCTAAAGAAAAACCAATGACAATCACCCTTTTACCAGTTGCTTTTTCTTGGATTAATTCAATCAGCTTTTCTGCGCTATTTTTAATTGAAAAATTTTCAGTATCATTGCTTTGACCTTGCTCAGGTAAATCTGGAACAACACAATGAAAATTGGTGAAATATTGAATTTGTTTATCCCACATCCAACCACTCACTCCACCACCATGTAAAAACAACATGAGATCGGCGCTTTTATTTCCATATTCTTGATAGTGTAATGTCATCTCGATTAATCCTCGCTTCCTAGCAATGATTTGCTCTAGCAAAAAATGAGCTATTTTGCTAGAGTAATGACCTGTAATTTTTCTAATATGTCCGTTAACTGCTTCAATTCTTCTAACGACAGCTTTCCATAGATGTCTCTATTAATTTCGTCTTTCAAAAAGGCGATATCGTTAAAATATTGATTGGCTTTATCAGCGAGAATTAAGACGATTTCACGGCGATTGTTCGGATTAATAAACCTTTCAATATAATATTTATCTTCTAGTTTATTGAGTAGCTGACTTACTGCACTTGTTGAAACACTTAACTTATCGGCTAAATCTTTCGTTGAGGTCAAACCCGATTGTATTAATTCTAGTATTAATACTTGTTTTGTAGTTAACTCATTGTCTAGCTTACTTTCAAATTTTTTTGCTATTTGAATATTGATCTCGTTATGTAAAACGTTCATACGATTAATATAATGATTTTTCATTATAAGCATTACCTCGCTTAATAGTTAAGATAGCTTAATTATAAAGGTAGATTACTCAACCGTAAATAGTAAATTTGAGTAATCTTGATCTACATCAAGGCGAGAACTGCTATAGGGCGTTATGATCAATGTACAACCAATAAGGAGCTGATTCATATGACAACAATTAAATTCCAATTAGATACGTTAACTTGCCCATCGTGCATCAAGAAAATTGAGACGACACTTAATAAGCGAGCGGGCGTCGAGAATGCGAAAGTGCTATTCCATTCTAGCAAAGTGAAAATAGATTTTAATGAAGCTACCGTATCTACCGAGCAATTAGCCGAAACGATTACGAAGCTTGGCTATCCTGTTTTAGGGAAAAAGTAGTTAATAGCTTTATTGGAAAGGAGTGTGAGCAGCTATGACTGGAAAAGTTAAAGCCTACATCGCAGCGATCACAGGATCGCTGCTTGCAATAGCATTGATATTTCATCTAACGGGTTGGCATGTAGCAAAGGATACATTACTGATCAATTCAACAGTTATTGCTGGTGTTCCGATCATTAGTAAAGCATTACAGGGGTTGAAAATGAAGGTTTTCAGCATTGAATTACTCGTATCTATCGCAATCGTTGGAGCTTTAGTGATCGGCGAATATGTTGAATCTGCGGTTGTATCCTTTTTGTTCTTATTTGGGGCTTATCTTGAAGCACGTACGTTAGAAAAGACGAGATCTTCGTTGAAGAAGCTAATGGATATGGCTCCACTCGAGGCTACTGTTATTCGAGACGGAGAACGACAGACGCTAGCGATTGATGATGTGGTAGAAGGTGATTGTGTCGTTATTCAATCAGGTGAAAAAATTGCTGTTGATGGAAAAGTACGCGCTGGTCATGCATTCATTAACGAGGCAACGATTACTGGGGAATCCGCGCCAGCAAGCAAAAAAATATCAGATCATGTCTATAGTGGGACGATTGTAGACAATGGCTATATAGAGGTTATTGCTGAAAAAGTTGGTGATGATACTACTTTCGCAAAAATTATTGAACTTGTGGAGGAAGCACAGGAATCAAAGACTAAAACCGAGAAATTCCTTGAGAAATTTGCAGCGATTTATACACCTGCCATTATCGTATTGTCCATTATTGTCTATATCGTAACAAGAAATATTGAGTTTACATTAACATTCCTTGTGATTGCATGTCCAGGAGCACTCGTTATTTCGGCGCCAGTATCGATCGTTGCAGGCATTGGTAATGGTGCAAAGCATGGCGTATTAATTAAAGGTGGAGAAATTGTCGAGAGTCTGGCTAAAGTTAATACGATTGTATTTGATAAAACAGGAACATTGACGAAAGGGCGGCCAGAAGTAACGGATATTCAGACGTTTTCGATGCACGAGAACGAACTTTTACGAATGGTGGCTGAGGCAGAAATGATTTCTGAGCACCATCTGGGACAAACAATTGTCAAAGAAGCAAAATCAAGAAAACTCGCTTTAATTGGTCAGCTGGATGGTGCTGAAGTGATTATAGGAAATGGGATTAGGGCAAATATAGCTGGAAGAGAGCTTGTGATCGGGAATCGTAAGCTTATGCATAAATATACGATAGCTATTACTGCAGAAGCGGAAGCTTATGCGCTTAAGCGTGAGAAGCAAGGTAATACGACGATATTTGCTGCTGTCGATGGTAATCTAGAGGGGATAATTTCAATCGCAGATCAAATCCGACCAGAGGCTAGCGAGGCGATCAAACGATTACGTGAAGCGGGAATTAAACAGTTCTATATGCTAACAGGCGATAATTGCCATACAGCAGAGTTAGTTGCAGCCGACTTAGGTATCGATCATGTTTTTGCTGAGATGCTACCAGAGGATAAAGTAGCTAAAGTTCAAGAGCTGAAGGGATCTGGTTTTGTCGTTGCGATGGTTGGTGATGGCATTAATGATGCTCCAGCACTTGCCACAGCTGATATTGGCATTGCAATGGGAGCGACTGGAACTGATGTTTCCATGGAAACAGCGGATGTTGTTCTGATGGCAGATAAGTTGGATCAATTCGCTCATGCTTACTCATTGGCCAAAGCTACCGTCAGTAATATGAAGCAAAATACGTTTCTGGCAATTGGCACCGTTGTCGTACTTCTCATTGGTGTATTATTGCAAAAAGTATTTCTCTCACTAGGTATGCTTATTCACGAATTGAGTGTATTACTCGTGATTATTAACGCGATCAGGCTTGTAAGATATAATAGTGGGAGGGGAAGTTCAAAAAGCGGGCTTTGATAACGATGATTGGCTAACGTAGGTTATTCGACATCGAATATGAAGCGAACTTGGAAAGTACGGTTCGCGTGTACCAATAACGTACACTTGCGCTTCCGTCTTTCTCAAGTAGCGCTTCATCATCTCGATTCTGAAAGCCCGCATTTTGAACCTTTATTGGAAGGGGAAGTTCAAAAAGCAGGCTTTGATAACGATGATTGGCTAACGTAGGTTATTCGACATCGAATATGGAGCGAACTTGGAAAGTTTAGCATGTACCAATAACGAGAGGATGTGTTAGGAGTGAGCTTGTGTGGGCATTCGGATCATCGAGATAAAGAAGAGATGCAGCAGCTTTGCATCTCTTTAGTGCCGATCTTTAATCATTTGCCAGTAGATGTTATGAAGGAGATTGCTAGTACGACGAAATCTAACTACTATGAGCGTAATGAGGAAATATTCGAGGCAGGGACTAATTCCGATAGCTTATATATTGTGCATCGAGGTAAGGTGAAAGTATATCGGCTATCGGAATTAGGTAAGGAGCAATTAATTCGCATATTAGAGCCAGGTGATTTCGTGGGCGAACAAGCTTTATTTACAGAGTCGGTACATGAAAACTTCGCTGTAGCATTGGAGAAAACGGAGCTATGCGTCATGCAGCGTAATGACTTACAAGCTTTATTACTGCAATATCCAATGATCTCGTTCAAAATTATGGAGGAATTTAGTCGACGTCTTGGTCAAGCGGAAAAACAAGTAAGCAGTCTTACTTCAGAAGCTGCTGAAAAGCGGATTGGCACTTACTTGGTTGAGCTAGCTGAAGGTCAACAGGTAGCCTTGATTACATTGCCCATGACGAAGAAGGATCTTGCCTCCTATCTCGGTACAACACCGGAAACCGTTAGTAGGAAGCTAACAGAATTTCAAGAACAGAACTGGATCGAACAAGTAGGACAAGGTATTATTCGCATTATAAATAGGGATGCATTGTCAGCGCTATAACTTAAGTATGCCTCCCCATCGAAAGCTAAGCATGAGCTTTTGATGTCTGTTTCTTACAGAAACATTGTAGGGCCGCGTATACCAATTTGACGGACACCAGAGACCTTATTTGCTATGTAGGTCTCTATTATCCATTTTACCGGACACAGATGCACTTATTTCACATATTTTGATACAATTGGACTTCATTAAGGGCAAATAACGGATTCTCTGTCCTCTAGAATGCCATTCGACCCTGATATTCACAAATAACGGTTTCTGTGTCCTTTTAGGTTAATGTAGGCACGCACATACCAATAATGTACACTTGCGCTTTTTCTCCTGCATGTAAAGCATCTAAAATAAATTTTGTATATCATCCTCTTATTTACTAAACAACGAAACGGTATTATTCAGTTCACTGACAGCTAATCCTATTAACTTGAGTTTATTTATAGTTTCAAACTATAAGTGAGATAGGATATATATATTTCCCTTACAGATGGAATTGTAACAAAATGTAACTAATACATGATTGATTCGTTAATTATAAATGTTCGTTGTGAGGTGCGCTAGTATTAGGTATATATCATGAAGTCTAAGGAGCTGGACTACTATGGATTCAAATCAAGTTTGGAAGTCGGAGTTGTACGACAAAAGATTAAGCTTTATTTCTGAATTCGGCAAAGATGTCGTTGAACTGCTTAATCCACAAAAAGGGAAAGTATCCTTGATTTGGGCTGTGGCACAGGTGATTTGGCATATGAAATATCAAGCCATGGAGCGAGCGTTATCGGTATGGATTTCTCTAAAGAGATGATTGAAAAGGCTCGCAAAAAGTATCCTCTTATTAATTTCGAGCTTGAAAACGGTGAAGATTTTACCGTTAAACAATCCTTCGATGCTGTCTTTTCGAACGCAGCGCTGCATTGGATGAAAAATCCCGAGAAGGTGTTGAAATGTGTATGGGATGCACTCGTTACTGGCGGAAGGTTTGTTGCTGAATTTGGAGGCTACGGTAATGTTGCTGCTATTATTAAGGCAATCAATGACGTATTTGCAGAGGATTACGGAAAAGATGCTACCATATACAATCCATGGTACTTTCCAACGATAGGAGATTATAGTTCTTTGCTAGAGAAGCAAGGTTTTCGAGTAACGTATGCGGTTCATTTTGATCGACCAACGAAACTAGAAGACTGTGAAAATGGATTAAGAGATTGGTTGACCTCATTTGCAGACAACTATTTCAAAGATGTCGGAGAAGCGGAGAAAAACATTATAATTGAAAAATCCGCCAACAAAGCTAGAGCAGAGCTATTTCAAAATGGTTCTTGGTATGCGGATTATAAGCGGATAAGAGTTATGGCGATTAAACAATAACTCCGCGTCAAGCGAAAGAAAAACTAGAAGGTCACGATCTACAAACCCTCCAGGACACCAGGGAAAAATAGAGCCAGAAACGATGTAGCTATCGTTAGTTTCGATGTCATGCTGATACAGAGCAAGACGTAAATTTATCGGATTAATCTCTGTAAAGGAAGCGTCCTTCCACAAATATTGATCGGTATCGATCCACTTTATGTTCTCTTTTTTGCTATTATATTTTGCTAGAGTGCTTTTACCGGTGCCAGAGGCACCGATGATTTGGATTTTCATGGGGTCTCCTTAGTTTTACGTCAAAGATATTTGTGAGAATAAGATTTCTAGAACTAGGAAGATTTTGTTTTCTATGTTATGAAGCATCACCAGCATCCTTGGCATTGGGGATTGAACTACGTGTTTGATGACGCAGAGATGGCGCATGAGGCCTTCGAAACTTGCAAGCCATATTGTGGAAATATGGAGTGTTTACTATGGGGAAATTGAAGGTTGAGCTTGAATATTACGAAGACAATGAGGAATTATTATGAAAAGATCATCATTATTATTAATTTCATTATCAATAATTCTTTTGCTTTGCGGTTGTTCATCAACAAATACAGGTGTTATTGAGATCGGAAATTCAGTGTTGAATAACTTTGAATTAAAACAATTACCTAATGAATACGAATATCCAGATCAACATATAACTACAGTACCAATTCAGCGAGACAAAAGCTGAGCGCATCGTACGTGAATCCCCGAATTCATCACACAACCCTTGTGTTAGTCAACGTTTCGTTGACTAACTGCTTATAATTCAATATACTTTAAGAACAAATAAAATAATTCAAATGTTAAAGAGGTGCTTATGATGACAACGATCTTCGAACAAGTTGGAGAGAGGATTACTACATGGTTAAGTGAAAATGGTTATACACAGAATGACTTAGCAGAACGGTTAGGAGTTTCAAAACAAGTGATGAGTAAAATCATGTTAGGTCAAAAGTCCATAAACATTAAGGAAATTCAGCAAATTTCCGAAGTAATGAATATGCCGATCGACAAATTGATGGGTACCCCATTTAGGTCAAATGGTATTGAAGATCCCATAATGTTTATGATTGGAAATCTTAAACATACAAATGGTCGTACAAAAGAGAAACTCCAGTTCCTGGATCATGTTATGGATGAGTTGATTGAACTTGAAGAGCTGACAAAGGAACATAACCAAGGAGAATTACGATGAAGTTACCAAAACTAACCCTTGTGGAAATGCAGGAAATTGAATCTAAAGTATTAGCGAAGTTGGCTGTTCTACGTAAAACAGGTAGGATTTTGCGGGAAGAGATATTCGCGATCGTCGAAGAGGGAGCAACGCTACTTAAATATCCAATTCAAGATGACGAACTATGTGCTTTTGTTTGCAAAAAACAGGGGCATCTTTTTGTATACATAAATACTTATATTCCCTTAGAAAAACAAATCTTTGCGGCGGCACATGAGCTATATCATATATGGTACGATCAAGAACAATTAAATAAACCTGAACTGCTTAATAGCAACACGATTGAAAATAGAACAGAAAATATCGGCGAACTAAAGGCAAACTTATTTGCTGCGATGCTGTTGGTTCCGAAGGAGATTTTAATTAACCAACTTGAATCACTAGATATTAAGAAAGAAAAACTCGGAATGAGTGATATCATCAGATTGATGGCTATTTTTTTAGTTCCTTACAAAACCATTGTACGACGTCTTTATGAGATCGAATACATTACCGAAAGTCGAATGAGGGACTTAATTGATATTCCAGATCGTGACCCGGACAGCGGTGTTTTGTTACAACGAAAGATTCTTCAAATAAACGACTCCTCGCAAACTCGGACAGGAGAGATGGCTTTCGAGGGACTGGTTGAAAATGCTTTGGATGCATATGGAAAAGGTTTAATAAATGAGAAGAAGTTATCATATTTATTGTCGTTGATTCAAAAGTCCCCTGATCATTTTGGAATTCATTCCGATGAGGTTTTTTCTGATGAGGAGTGGGAAGCCGTTATGGAGGACTACGATGGTGATGACTGAATATAAATGGGATAAGGCCATTATAGACACTGATTTTGCTATAAAGATGAATAAATTAAATGATGTTGATGCTATTATTGAATACCTGTCGGCTTTAGTAAGGAAGTTATATATTCATGAGTATGTATACGAGAATGAAATATTTACACCCAAGAGAACAAGAATACAGATTGATCATTTAGTTAGCGAGGGCAAAGCTGAGATTGTCGGTATTGAATATTTTAAGGATGACGATTATAGCAAAATGGTATACGAGGATACGATTACTCTATTAAAAAATGCAGATCCCAATACGAAAGTTGGAGGAAAAAACTGGGGAGAGACATTATCCATCGCTTTTGCGAAGGCAACGGGTATGCAGTATTTTTTATCTGATGAACGAAGCCTGCAGGAGTTTCTTGATATTCATATGAACACTGGAATGAGTGAAAATATCACTACGGTTAGAGTCAGTGATTTTATTATCGCTATGAAAGAAGCAAATTATAAAAGGAAAGAAACATATATGCTTTGGATGGCTTGTCAAGGAAGGGAAAACGCAGACTGGGCAAAAGAGATGTTTAGAAATCAACTTTGGCAACTGAATAAATAATGAAAATCCTTGGTGCTTTCCAACGATAGGAGAATATAGTTCTTTGCTAGAGAAACAAGGTTTTCGAGTAACGTATGCAGATCATTTTGATCGACCAACGCGATTAGATGATGGTGAGCATGGATTGAGGGATTGGTTAGCATCCTTCACAGATAGCTATTTCCAGGGGTTCGGTGAGCAGGAGAAAAACATTATATTTGAAAAGGTCGCTAGCAAAGCAAAGGATCAATTATTCCAAAATGGCTCTTGGTATGCCGATTATAAACGGATACGAATAATGGCGATAAAGGTTTAAAGTTGCTTGGTACCTCCTTGGACACATCTAGTGTCTATTAATTGACCCAATTGTCTAAGGAGGTATTATTACATACCGCTAGTAGAACAAATTAATCATAGAAAGGATTACTGCAATAGTACAAACAATTACTGAAATAATACTGAGAATATAAGCTCTTACACTACTACGGTATAATTTCTTACTACGGTTTAATTCGTCCATGATGGTATCACCTCCCTTCTTAGTAGTGACTTTTGATTAGTGGTGATTTTCTTACAATGAGCCGATGATGCAATACGCATGTAATGAGAAGATAAGTTTCATAGCTGGCAATAAAATCAACGATTTCCTCTTCACAATGTTCATTCATATAGCCTGCAGATAAATTAACAGAAGGAATACCAAATGATTGAGATAGTATTCTCGCATCACTTGAGCCGCCAGCGGTCATTTTCCAGTCCGACATTCCAATTAGTCTTCCTGCCCGTTCAAATAACCGGCCATATTTTCTAGTGCAAAATGGGATCATATCTGCATAGGACGTAACGATATCTCGAGTAGATCTTCTATCCACAACAATAGCTGCATCTACATCTTTTAGAAAATAGGAGTCTAGTTTGCTGGACCCGATTAATCCGATTTCTTCCTCAACTGTAAATGCTATTTTCAATGTTCCTGTAAAGTCGATTTGGTCTATATGATCTATTACTTCTAAAATGATAGCTATGCCTGCGCGATCATCTGCCCCTAATATACCGTGAGAAGATCGTAAGTAATTATTATCTTGGATAATTAATCTGTCTTGCTCGAGTTCTGAATAGATATCCATATGTGAACAAAGTAAAATAGTAGGTCCCTCTCCTTTATAGAAAGTAGCGCATAGATTTCCAGCAGAATCGACATATATGTGATTAGCGGTATGTTCTAGCTTGGAATAAAGATATTGTCGTATTTGTTCTTCATTACGACTTTCCCCTGGTATAGATAGCAATTGAATTAAAGAATTCTTGAATTTCGCTATGTTTTGAGGTAGTGGTACTGCAGATTCAAGTGTCAAATGATAAAGTCTTTCAGCTAGTTCCAGAAGTAATTCTAGCTGGCCACCGCAATCTAATGTAATTCGATTAGGTAATATAGAAAGCATCAAACCTGCTGGTGCTATTTCTTTTAATAATTCAATTTGTATCGTAGTAAGAGGCGAAAGCATCCCAATTACAGGTAAGCGAGATTTATGTGGTTGACAACTAAATAGGGTATACATTTGTAGATCATTCATCCAACGACAGATTCCCTTCAAATAGATATCAATATCTGCAAGTGGAAGTTCTTGTTGTGTAGGATCTATTAAAGTTTCGCCGCCAATGCGGAATTCATAAGATGAAGCTTTAAGAGCCTTCATCCATTCTTCTTCTGAAATAGTTGATAACTGTTCAATATCTTTACCTAATTTCATTAATGTGCTATTGAGCAGTTTATTTGCTATACTTGGTTCCCCCTTATATTCTGCAAACTGATCCGTTTTCTGGATTCCATATCGAGCTAGTAATTGTGTTGTATTCATATTGAATCATCTCCTTTTTTCTTGTAAGGTTAGTGTAATATACGAGTGTGACACGCAGTCACAGTGAAATAGGAGTGATCAAGAGTGATCGAGGAATATGATGATGGATTTCCGTATGATATTGAAAAGAAGTATGAAATCGAATATAAAACTGCAAGAAAAAATAGAGATAGAGAACAAATTGAATATAATAAGGCAGCATTAGTCAATTTATATGTACGTTATGGAGAGCAATACAAGGGCTCAAAGCAACCAGACCAAGAGGCAGCAAAAATATGCTTACTAAAAGCTTTAATACTACAAAAGGATCATCCCCCTGCTAATTATCGTTATGCGCATCTTATGTATTTGGATAAAGAGTATGAGGCATCGCTTCATCACTTCAAACTAGCGTTAGAAAGTCGTCATAAGAGAATTTTAACGGATACTCAGCGGATGATTGCAAATATTATTAAAGCAAAATGCGGAGTTTTGTTGGCCGAAGAAGCTGAAGAAAAAGTTCATATGTACAGTATGCAAGACACTCAAAGTATGGATCCTAAAGAGCAGGAAAAACGGCGTCGCTATCTTGAGCAATTTGCTAGAGATAATGAAGAACGACGTCAACGTCTTGATCAATTGATCACTGATTATGAAGAAAGATTAGAAGAGTGCATGTACATACGGGTAGATCCGAAGAGTGTTGAAAATATATCAGATGAAATGTATGTACAAGAAACTAAGGTGGTAAAAGAAAATGAACTAGTTATTAATTATGGTCTGTACAAACGAGAGATACTTTATAAGGGGATGCAACCAATTGCTATATCGCTAACAGAATTATTTGTTTTACATCATATTATGATGTCTTCGCTATATCTTGAAGCAAAAGATATCCGAGATAAAATTGAAGCTTTAGAAATAGATGTTACAGTTACAGTCGATTCGATTCGCCAATGTATAAGTAGATTAAAAAGAAATATCCCATATTGGGGTGAAATTATAAGTTCAGATATAAGAGGAAATTATGCAGCACGATGTAGGTACAAAGATATAGAGTATAAGCTGTTGTGTCATGTTAGTGTTGAGTATGAATTGTGGTAGTAGGACTGGTTAGAGGATTGTAAATGATTAATGCAATGGCGTCTGTGTTTAACAGACGTCTTATTTTTGTGGGGCGTGCCCAGAGGCACACATTATCTAGTTGGTGAAAGTCCAACCGAAGGAGGGACCAAGCCACCTTCGTAGCTGGGATACCTGCGTATGGCGAAATCTGTGCGTAGAAGCGTATCAACGAAAGTACCTGTCAGAGATAGGGCGAGCAACATGCCAGGCCGTAACATAAAGTGAATCCTGCCGCGTCGTCAAAAAGGCCTCGCAAGAGGGACAAGAGGAAGCTGAGTCTCGCTCATATAGACGAAGGCCAAGGAAGCTGAATA
>NZ_JBXCIY010000026.1:0-45871 GCF_056786395.1 Paenibacillus sp. Y951
TCGAGCAGGAGATTAACGATTCAAGATTACAGCTATGACCTAGACCGCTATTCACAACGTAACAAAGGGGTTACCACATGGGTTTGGAAGTGGAAGAAGGTCGATGATACAGATTGGACCGTTGGTAAGCCACCTAGTCAACTGCAAGCGAATACCGATTATTTTGTAGCGTTAAAGGTAAAAGATATTGACGGGGCTTGGTCAAGTGAAGTTGTGAAGTATGTGACGACCAATCCATTTAATCAGCCACCAGTTGCTTTGTTCACGATTGATCCGAAGTCAGTCTCCTGGAGCAAGCAAGCCGTTGTTACGGATCGTTCGTATGATCCCGATGGTGATCCAATCATTACAAGAGATTGGAAAATATATCGAGAGAACAAGCTTATTTTAAGTAGTGGTACAACCCCTACATTTAATCAAATTAAGGCAGCAGCCGTAGCAGCAGGGATAGACGCTTTAGGCAATTATAAGCTTACATTACGTGTGCAAGATTCACAAAAACTATGGTCGGAAACGTATACGGATTTCTTAGAGATCATTAACTATCCACCGATTGCCGATTTTGAACCATTAGAAGATACGTATCGAGATACGGTGAACAAAGTTACCAATCTAACGAATAATCCTGATCAAGATGGAGATAATGTAACGTATCAATGGAAGCTCTATTATGGTGATAAATCCTATAATCTAGGAACAGCCCAGCATCCGAGTTTCAAAATTAAGGATAGAGGACTAGGTAAATTAGCCATAGGTTCATGGCAGCTAGAATTGAAAGCGAGTGATCCATTAGGTGCGAGTAGTTATATGACTCATGCTTTTAATGTGGTCAACCAAGTGCCAACAACGACCATTACAAGCGGTCGCTCTACGGGATACATTAATGAACCATATGCTTACACCTCTAGTCGGTCCGATGCCGATACGGAAGATGTAGCAAGCCTACAATCCTTTTGGCGCTTAACGTCACCTTCAGGAAAAGTAAAGGAATGGTATACACAAAACATATCCATTACTTACGTTGAAAAGGGTTCTTATGTACTAGAAAATTGGGTAGTCGATCAATTGGATGCGAAAAGTATAGTAGATACTAAGACGATAACGATTTTGAATCTAGCACCAATACCAGGATTTACGATGAATCCGAATCCCACATATCGGGGGATTGATATTAATTTTGTCAGCCAAGCTACAGATTTGGATGGATATATTGATAAATTTACATATTTTATCGTTAAATTAGACGGGACTACGGTAGCGATTAATGGTGCCAGTGATTTTAAGAGACCATTCAGTACTCTTGGCATATTTACGATTAAACAAGTTATAGTGGATAATGATGGAGCTAGTGCAGAAATTACTAAGGATTTAGTGATTCGGAATCACATTCCAGTGGCTAATATCATAGAACCACCTGCGACAAGTGCAGCTACGGCAACTAAACTTGGTGCTAATCCTAGAATCGAGTGGACGTATTCGGATGGCGATAACGATCCGCAGGAACGTTACAATGTTGTCGTTCGTAATGCAAGTGGGCAGCAAGTCTATGCTACTGGATCGGTGCCAAGTAGTAGTAATGCTATGTTAATTCCTGATAGTGCGAACTTAGAGGAAAGAGTGGTCTATAACGTATCCGTACAGGTATTTGATGGCTACGATTGGAGTCCATGGTCGAGTTTGAAATATTTCTACATTATTAGAAATTCACCACCAGTAGCAGGTTTTACATGTTCACCTAATCCAGCATATGAAGGTGATACAGTGAATTGTACGAATACTAGTACTGATCCAGATGGAGACTCAATGAATTATATTTGGACTGTAACAGGACCGAAATCCTATTCCGTTACACATACATCTACTAATATTGTAATTCCGAAATCTGTAACTGAAAATGGAGTTGGTACCTATAACATCAGTTTAATAGCGACAGATAGTAATGGTGCAACGAATGAAAATGATGCTAAAGGTAGTGTGGTGGTCCTTCCATTAAGTATTAATGGAGCTGTAAATCATACGCCTGAGTGGGAAACAAACAGGTTGAAATGGAATAATGGAAAACCAGATAGCATTAGACCTGTTGATACGTTTTGGGCGGGTGAAGGTTTTGACTTGGTAGGCTCTCCTACAGTGACTTCAAATGCTGGTGGAAGTACAACAGTAGCTACTAAGGTTGAAGTTGTAGCAAATCATATTGGCAAGCGTAACTTAGCTCGTCAAAGCGCAGCTAAATGGATTGCATATCTTGGTCAAGAACATACGACAGTGGATCTTGAAAAAATATCTAATGGGGCATACGATTTTGTATTTACTGTCACCTACTCTAATGGAGTATTAAAAACGGATACTGTGAGAATCTATATCTTAAATAACTGGCTGGAGTATTTCAGATTCCATAAAGATTTCTAAAGATCATTTGAGTTATCAAGGATTAAAGGTTAAAATATAGATAAAGAATAAAATATAAATCAATTATTGGGAAGCACCTAATAATCATAGGAAACTATGGTTTTTAGGTGCTTTTACTATTTTCAAGGAGAGATAAGAATGAATCAAATACAAGAAATCAAAATAGCAGATATTTTAGATCCTACGGAAAGAGAGAATCAAAGTGTTATATGGGATTGGTTAAATCCTAGTTTTGCATCACTAGCAATACTAGGAGATAGTGAAGCTTCGGTACGTAAAGATAAGGTGAAGGATATCGCTAATTTAATTCATAACGCTGACAATAAAGCAGTCTATTGGATTACTTATGATGATAGCGATTTACTTAGTACGAACACAATAAGTAATGCCATTGAACAGTTGGAATACGAGGGAGATTTAGAGAAAGCTATTGACCCTCAGCAAGTTTTTAGAACTCGTAGGAACATTTTTCCTGCCATATACTTTGAATTAATTACGCAAGGAAAGCTAGGTTTTACGTATAGAGGTAATACTCCACCACTTTCTTATAGAGCGAACGTTGAGGGGCCGACACATGGATATTCTAGGCTGTTTGAAACGATTGCTGATAGCAATCAAGCTAATATAATGAAAGAGGCTCTTAAAGCCACTAAGTCCGTTGTATGGAACGATACACCAAGCGGTAAAAAATTTCTGATACCGAAAGTTGGGAACCCTGAAGAGAAAGCGTCACAGTTAGTTTTAGCATTATGGGATTTCTGGGCTCAAATATGTATGCTTGACGATCCGCAACAATTCTTGTTAATTATTGAACCGCCTAAAGACATGTTGATAAGTGATCAGCATCAAACGGAGTTGAAAAATTATATCGTTAAAATATTACAAACCATTCAAGAAATAACGGAAGAAGTTACGTTGAGCTTTATTTTATCGCTAGAAACGTTTTTCCCTATTTCTGAGTTGAATATGAGAACAAGAATATTTCTGCAGACAGTAGATACAGATTTTGATGTTTATGCTGAAGCGAATAAACAGTTTTTCGGAGAGCGTATATTCAAAGAGTGGGAAGCTGGTAATAAAGAAGCGGCGTTTATATATGACGAGTATAGTAGGGAAAGTATTATAGTAGCATTACAAATTGCTGAAAAAAACCAAAAGATAAATGAACTTGATTAGTAATCGGTAGATTATCAATGAAAAAATAGATCAATTATTATGATTTAAGGTTCTATCATTGCCGAATGTGGGATTAGTGTGTTAATACCATTCGATTTTAAAATTTCAGTCCTTCTAAATTATTCAATACAAACAAAATTGTGTACGCTGATAATAATGAAATATTAGGAGGTTGACACAATTGAAAAGAGATATTGAGAATGTAGTGGATGAATTAAAGGCAAAAAAGAATTATTGTACTCTACATCACAGCTATGGAAACTATGCAGCAACCGAAGCATATAATGAAGCAATTATTTTGTTAGAGGTTGTATTAGATTCCCACAAAAAATAATAAGGTGAGGGAGTAAAGATTCTTTGACTACTAATTGTAATTGTAAAGAAAAAGTTGAAAATTGGATATTTGAAAAAGAATTGGGATGTTGGTATGCCACTAGAACATGTGAAGAATGTCCTTATTATTGGGAAGGACCAGATCATTCTAAAAGCAATAGATTAGTTAAACCAATATCAGGTCAAGTTATCGAAGATGATGATAACAGAATGGATGTTGAATCGATTAGGAATAGAACGGGAATATATTCTATTTATTGTTTTGATGAACAAAACAATTATGGAACTCCTGTGAAATTTAACAACACGCAAGATATATTGGACTTCTGTGAGTTGAATAAATATTCACATAGTCAAATAAGGGTAATTAATTCAGATGATGAAATTGTGGTTCAAGTCATAGCCCAACAATATATTTTCCCTTTAGAGTGGATTCGTTTTAATTAGTCCAATAAATTTTGTCGTCAAGAGGTAGCAGAATAATCGAAGAAAAATATAAAGGAGATCAATTATTGAAGTATATAACTGGTTACATATTTCCATCAAATCATACGTTAATCATTGATATAGGGGAAAATGAAATTCCCTTAGAACGAATTAAAAGTTTCGAAATTTGGAATGGTGAGAAATTCATTCTCGTTAAGAAAGAAGATATTCAAGTACCTAAAATGTCTGGTACAAGAGCACGTTTTAAGGTGTCTGAGTTGGATAATTCTTATTTTCCATGGTACAAAAGGTTATCTATAAAAATTCAACAAGTTTTATAGATGCGCTATATATAGTGAATATAGATAAACATTTACAATATTTTGAATAGAGACTATAATAAAGTCATCTTATTATTTTATTTTTTTCCAGCGGATGTAGCTATGCAGCCTGATCCGTTTCGTATTATTTCTAATGTTTCTACTTTACGTAGATCCCTATGCGAAACAATCAAAAAGCATAGCTTTTTTTGTGCTGTAAAATAGTAAGACAATATTCCGCAACCTAAGACGGAAGGTGTATTCTTAATTGAATCCCTTTCGTCTTTTTTGCGTCTAAAAAAGGAGGAGAGGCGTATGTTTTTTGTCAAAATGTTTTTAATTGCTGTAGTTGGCGGTGCTTTTGGTGGTGTACTTAATGCATTGTATAAAAAAGCAAGTATCCAATTCCCGCGAATTGAAACTAGTAAAACTTACGGTAAAGTGTTTAAGCCAGGTGTATTAAGAAATGTACTTATGGGAATTGGTGCCAGCGTCGTATTTGTTGGACTGATTACCTTTATACCTTATTCATTTACTGGATTACAAATACTATCATTATCTATTGCTGCTGGTTTTTCTGGAAGCAAGTTACTTGTTGCGAGTTCAGAAAAAGTTGTTGAGCAAGCGAAAGATTTGATGGATAGTTTCACGAAGAATAAAGAATAAAATCCATTTTTTTTTATGTCTAATTAGTGTAATACATGTTGAAGGAGGATAATCATGTCTGTCAATGAATTGATTTTTCGCGATTTAATATTGGCTCTTGAATTATCGGAAACGGAATCAGAGAGAGAAGAAATTCTTTCTTTGATACATACGGCAAGAGAGACACTCAAAGTTTCTTAGGGAAAACAATCAAAAAACAAGTGAAAATCGTTGGAGGAACTTAAAATGACAACAGAAAGCACAAAAATTTATTCCATTGATGTATGTACAGTTAGACAAGTGAAAGAACGTTCTGTTCTTTATGATTTCGATGTTACCACCTTAAGGACACATAGACATGCAGTAGAAATAATTAACCAAGCATTCGATTTATCAAATGAATCAGTTGAAGTATTCGGAATCATTTCATTGGATATAAAAAACAATGTTATGGGATTACACGCACTATCTAGAGGGACACTAAATTCTGCGCCTGTTCATCCAAGAGAGGTTTACAAAGCCTTAGTATTAAATAATGCCGCGGCATATATTTGTTTTCATAATCACCCATCAGGTGAGCTTCAAGCTTCACCCGAAGATATAAAAATAACAAAAAGACTTATGGAAACTGGCGAAATTATGGGTATACCTTTATACGATCATCTAATTATAGGTGAAAATGATTCCTATGTTAGCCTTAAAGAGCAAGGATATTTTAATTAAAAATGGATACAGGGGGATTAACATTCGACATTGAATGTTAATTTCTCTTTATTTTTTTCTGGTAATATAATCATCATTACGATGTAAAATAACTTCACTTTAGTACTAGATCTTGGAAAGACTATGACTTTTTTTTAGCTTATGGGAAATTTGATTTATATCACTACTCTGTTATGTTTTAGTTAACCTTATTTTTATTTTTCATAAGATCATCTAAAAAGTAACAGAGTGTCTTGCTGATTTAGAAATACACTAAATAATTTAATATAAAATCATATTAGGAGAGATCAAATGTTAGTGAATTATAAGTTGTTTAAGAATAAGCAGTTTGAATTTCAAAAAGGATCACTAGTAAAAGTTATTGGCACTAGCTTTATTCATGCATGCGAAGACCGCTGGGAAAGGATTTTCCAAGGTGAAATTACAGAAGTACATGAGGCAGGATTTTCAATGATCGTTCACTCTATTTCTATTTATCCTTTTGAAGGAATGTTTAGAAGTAACCCTATTCCTTGCTATACAGCAAATGAAGTAAAGTATTTTTCATTTGATGATATTGAAGATGTGCTAGATATTGGGGAAAATTATCCCGAATGTGGAGAGTGGAAGGATAAGTTTAACATTTATATTTAATAGTTGTGTAGACACAAACTGTGAACAAAGGGGGAGATTGTACAGGACAACCACCCCCAATGTTGTAAAACTTGCTAAAACTTAATACCAGCCCATGCTGCATGTCCAGGATACAATCTTCTCATAGTTGAGTCGCTACCTCCACCGTTGTCAATTGAATTATTATAATTGACTATGCTATCAGCAATAGACTTCAATTCTGATTTAGTGTAACTCTCAGTAGAATTTGGGACTTGAAATTTACATGTACTCGTCATTCTGTTTGATTTAGAATAAATCGTGTCTGCAGCTTTTTTCATTACACCATCAGTTTTCAACATAGTATCGCCTCCATCTAATTATCTTACAACTGTAGTGTATCAAATGCGTTTTTTATGAAATTTGGTTAATGGTGGGCGCCGAGCGCGTTGATGGGACAACAAAAACTAAGAAAATGATGTCAAGTGTTTTTTATTGGAATATTGATAGATCCTAATATTATATGATTCAAGTAGCGCTCTTTAAGAACGAAAGAAACACTATTAATGCGCTACGAATGTTAGTACGACACAACTCATTAAATAAGGAGTGTTCATTAAAATTTGGAAATTATTCATAGCAGTTCCTTTGGCGCTATTAGGACTCATGATCACTTTTTATTTTATATATGTAGGATTACAACTTTTTACTGATTGGATCACTGGAAAGAAACAAAATGAATAAAACAGTGTATAGCGTTGTGGACACATATTGTGCAGGAAAGGGTTGTAGAAATGGATGTACTAAAGAAGATTAATGAATGGGTGCAAAAAGGACTGGAAATTAATTGTTTTAGTGTCAACCAAATAGAAAACGGTTATGGAGATGATGTATTACAAGGCAATATCCCCAAATATACGTATACATTTGTGATTTCTGAAAATGAAAAACAGCTTTGGTCTAGATCGGTAAATAGCTTGGAAGAAGGATTTTCTTTGGCAGTAAATTGGTTGGAAGATAATCGAGGTTGACACAAACTATGCAACTGATGGGGGGATATTGTGGGCGATCTGATAAAACAAACCCAACTTATAAATATAATGGCTTATGTACATGAATAGGTGAGAGTATTGAGAGTCATATTAGAAACTCTATCCCATTAAAAATGCTGATGCAGAATGAAGCAGATGGATTGGGTCATATGACAATCACTCAATTATTTGATGTACTACAGGATTTATATACAACAGGTCAAGTAGATCACTATGATGCACTTGAAACAAGAAGAAAACCAGTGAACCAAGCTGAATAACTTGTCGCAGTACGACACATTATACGACAAAGGAGGGTCAAATTACTTGTTAAAAGAAGGGCAAAGGGTAGAAGTCATTAAGCCGAAATTATCTTGGAATGAAAAAAGAGTAATGGCTAAAGTCGGACACAAAGGCGTAGTTGATAGTGATCAAAGCTCAAATCTATCTGATCACAATATTAGAATTTATTTGGATGGGCAGCATAAGGGGATTTGGATTAGACCAGCACACTTGAAAAAGATTGATGCGTAGTAAGTGGCTGCTGGGCAGCTGCTTGTAGACACAAACAACATAGTAATAGGGGGAATGATAACCTTGAAAGAAAAAGACATGTACGAACATGTAAAGTACATTTTATTGGAATTAATCAAATGCGATAACGTCTATGCGGAAGTTAGTACGTTTGATGTTGTAGCTATAAAAAATAATTTATCTATTATCGTTGAAATGAAAAAACAACTTAGTTTTAAGGTTATTGAACAAGCTATTGGAGCAAAACATTGTTCCGACTATGTTTTTATAGCAGTGCCTAAACCGAAACAACAACATTCAAATGTAGCTCTTAATTTATTAAGGCAAGAAGGTATAGGATTAATTTATACAACAGATGAACCATACAAATATGACAGCAGCATCAATGGTTCAATTATTAAATTTTGGGGGAAGCGAACTAGAAAAAAATCTTACGATATAAAGAAAAATATTAACCATGAGTTTCATACTCGCACGATAGCTGGTGTGAAGAGTGGCGAAGGAATTACAGAATATAGTGAAATGATAGATACTATTAAGTTATTTTTGAAAAGAAAAGATTGGGTTACTGTAGATCAAATATTAGAGAATATACAAACTTATTACAGTAATCCCAAACCATCGTTAATGAAGACATTAAAAGCAGAATGGAACAGCGAATGGTTGGAGTGGAAGGTTGATAATAGAAAGACTTATTTCAAGTTACGTAAAGCAGCTTAATGCATAGTACGAATGAACATATTGCGCAATAGAAAGGGGTATTACATTGAAAATTTTTTTGAATGAACTAAATTTATCTCAGTTAGCTATCTATAAACATCTCAAAGAAGTTACAACAGTTGATGGAAGTAATTTCAAAGAAAATTTAGTGGAAATGGAAGAAGATTATGAATCTGTTTCCGAACGAATTTCCACTATTTATAACTCGCTGAGTGATATTGAGAAAATTGAGGTAATACACTTTTTCACGAAATATTTGATGAATAAAAATTCTGATAAGTAGTGTCGTAGTACGATGACACCAGGAAAGGAGTGAACGATTTTGGCGAATGAATTAGCTGAATACTATAAGAAAATAGCCGATGAACGTTTTGATGAAATTTGTCGGCATAAGCAATTATTAGGTGGTCTTGAATCTATTCTCACATATGGGGATAAGACACCCTCAGACAGAGTTAAACGCGCTATTAAACATCTGAACGACTTTGATAATGCGAAAAATTCAAAGTAGTGTCACTGTACGAATGACACATAAGGCGACAGAGAGGTGGCATGAGTGATGGAGAGAAGAGTTACACCATCTTACTGCTATGAAAGAGCTGGGCATTGGGAAACTAAAAGTCAACAAGCGGTAGCAAGAGGTAAGTATGACAAAGCAGGCGAGTATAGAAACAAAGCTTTACATTGGTCGGGTCGTGGGGAAAGAGAAGAAGAAAAAAGAAAAAATTGCTGATGCGTAGTACGAAATAAAATACGATACATAGTGAATAGCCTGGTGTATTCGATCCTAGCACAGGTGAAGAAAAAAAATTAAAGATATTGTATAGGTGGTGTGTAATGAGTCAATTCAGAGATTTTTTCTCAGAGCGTTTAAATTTAAGAGATATTATTATCCTATATTTATTGGCAGCAGTAGGAATATTATTACTTGATGTAACACTAAACTTACCCGATCCAATTTTTAATGAAGCAGCTAAACTCACATTTGGTAAAGTTGGATTATATATGATTATATCACCTATAATAATAATCATTATTTTAGGAACAATAGGCGAAATAATAGATTTTATTAAACGTCAAAAACGAAAAACTTTAAGGGCGTTAGTAAAACTAATGATGCTCAGTGAATAGGGTGGTACATAATTATGATAATATTGAGATCTGCTAAACTGATTGTAACGTGTTCTATGATTATTAATTTAATTTCTACTATAACCATTATAAAACTTAATAGAGATTCAACACATCAAGAGTACTCTTTAGTCATGGATAGTTTATTATTTTGGTTGCCTATCAGTTTGATATTTTTAACATTATCCATAGCTCTATTTATCAGAAGTAAAGAATATCCTACAAAATGGTTTATAAACTCTTTAATTACTTCAATATTAAGTCCTTATATTTGGATAACAATATTAAACATTATCGATAATCCTCAAAACGCAACAAATTCATATTGGTGGAAATGGCAATTGTTAAGTGTAGGGGTAATTGGTGCTAGTATTTATTCATACTTACACATAACTAGGAAAATAAAAAGAAGTTTAATCGTCTGATGAACACCGATTGAGTACGCGGTAAAACCCATCAAAGTATCATATTGAATAGTATCGTTCATAAGGGGAATGTAAGAATGTGGGCTAAATTAAAGTATGGAGGACGTTAAGCGCATGTAACGAATTGGTTTCAATAGTTCAGAATGAGCTTAATCAACTAAATGTTTGTTCGTAATCATGATGAATAATAGTGTTCATTAATAGTTGATTATATGCGAAGGAACGGTAAGATCTATGATGTCGATACTGATAATCACGAATGTCGCAGCAACGAATTTTATTTGAAATTTTCTTTATCGCTTGAAAAGTTGCATATTTCACCATTACGTTTAAGATAGAAATATAGTAGAAATAAAGGAGCGTGTTTGATATGCCTGACAAGTTAAGTTTGGATCAAGCGTTTCGTGAATTAGTGCTGAGTCTTGAATTAGCGGAGACAAAAGAAGATCGAACCGCTATTATGGCCATGATTCGTGAGATTGCGGAAATGATGGTAGAACAAGACATTCTTAGTCCTGATATCTTAGAGGTAGTGACCAATATACAAAAGAATTCAATATAAGGATGTGCAATTGCATGAACTTCAATATAAAGCAAAATGATCCAGCCGTCATACTTTCAGAGTTAAGTTATATTATGATGAAGTTATGTCATGGGTCAAAGCAAGAAAAGAAGAAAGCTAGAGGCATGTTGAAAACATTGATGCCTTTGATTGAACAATCCGTAAACGAACAGGCGTATCAGATCGCGATAGATCGCTTAGATTATACAAATGAGGAATTGATGCAAATTGAACGAGTTGCCGTTTAAGATAGAAAGTAAGTGGTGGAGGATTTTAGGTATACCGATCGTGCTGGTACTGATACTAGTGAATGTGTACCTTTTCATTGATTTTTTGGACAAGAAAGAAGCGGGAGCGATAACAGATCAAGTAAAATGGGTATTTTCGATTGCCTATATCCTATGTATGCTATTCATTTATCATATTGGTAGTGGAATCATCATTAACTTTTACCATAAACGATTAAATGAACTCTATCCCTATGTTATAGAAGAACCATCCTTGTTAATGGTAGAAGAGGAAAGAGTATTCTTAGACTATAGTAAGTTAGAAGCTATGGGATTGCAGCCACAACGTTATCGTTCATTAAGACAAAAAGATTTGAAAGCTTTGCATAAGTTAATACATGAAAATAGAAGAATATTAACTAGCGGGGAGTAGGTGTTAATTATGACGAAAGCACAAGTGATGGATTTCTACACATTCGGAACTTTCAAGATTATTGCTATCTTTATTATATTTTTTGTGGTGTCGTATATATACAGATTAACGGCATTACAACCAATCAGACCATATGAAAAAAGTAGTGTGACCGATCAATCCTTTCTAAATGTGAACTTTCAGTCGATTCAGCACTCTCTACCGGACCTATTAAATACATATCTTCATATTGGACACAGCTTGGCATTGGATAAATCGTTTATGTTAAAACATTATGAACAACTATTTGAAGGACTCAGTTATTTACCTATAGGTGCGCCAGCTAAAATGTTGGTTAACAAAGAAACGATTCAAGAATTGCAACAATTAAAACTGGATACTCAATATGGATTTATTTCAAAACGTTTGTTAGAGCTGATAGATGAAGTATCCATGAAACGACCAGATGTATTTGAAATTTTAGAATATGATGAATTGCAAATGAACGCTATGAGAATGAACCCATTATCACAATCAGATAGAAGTATTGCTCCATATATTGTCGCTGATCGCTATCGATTAACGAATGTCGTATTCTTATCTGAAGATCAAGAACGTAATAGCAGAGCAAAATCGCTCGGCTTGCCTTTATACCCGCTTCATACAAAGTACATCTAGTCCAATGTGCAGATGTTTGTTATAATAGTGAACAAATAAAGAAATGAATCGTGACGAAGCACGTTACGTATCCCTTTGCTATGGCAAGGAGGTATGTTACGTGCTTTTTTTTGCATTCAGAGGGAGGATTTATATCGTGATGAAGAAAATTGGAATTGTTTTGCTAGGTTTGTTCGTAATGATCGCAAGTTATACCGTAGTCGTACCGGGTAAAAATGTATCGCCTACCATGACAGCACTACCTACTGCTAAGGCTGCCGTATCGACCGTTATCCAGTCTAAACTAGATATCTATGTTGATGGTACCAAAACCGCGCTCGATCAGTCTCCAGTATCGTTAAATGGCTCTACGTTAGTACCGATGCGTTCCTTATTCTCAAAGATGGGAATTAAAGTGGCTTGGAATCAATCGAATAAAGAGATTACGGTTTCTAATGAGGATGTAGTCATCAAGATGGTCCCTGGTGCGAGTAATGCAACCGTTAATGGGAAAAAAGTAAACTTAACTGCTACGAGTATGATCGAGAACGGCACAACATATATCCCGCTACGTTTTATAGCTGAATCCTTTGATTACATTGTTGGTTATGATAAAGGCAGCCGTTCCATCTCGATAAGTACAGCTCCGTATAGAGTTGGAACAGTCACCTATATCGTTGATGGCGATACGTTCGATGTTGAATTTGCAGATAAGACAAAAGAAAGAATTCGTTTGATCGGTGTCAATACTCCTGAGAGTACAGAAGCAGCAGGAATTGAAGCGGGAGGTAAAGAAGCTTCAGCTTATACGAAATCGAAGGTATTAAAGCAGAAGGTCTATGTTACGAAGGACACGAGTAATGATGTGTATGGTAGAACCTTAGCCTATGTTCATATGGCCAGTGGTGAGTTTATTAATGCTTCTATATTATCTGAAGGATATGGTAAGACAATGACCATTGCACCGAATACAAAATGGAAGTCTTACTTTGATAACTTGCAGAAATCAGCTCAAACCAATGAGCGCCAGCTGTGGAATCCTGCGCTTTATGGAAAATTAGATAAGGCTGAAGCTAATGGTATCCTGGATACTCTATCTACTGCAGGAATTAATGTTAATGCCAATAACTTGTCTAGCCCTGTCTCGATGTCAGAAGCATCGTCATTATTGATGTATCTTCTCTATCCGGAATCAAGAAAGCTCATGATGGGCTATAAGGCATATGAGGTTATCACTGATGGAGGTGTAAGAGATATTGTTACTCAACTAAGTGATAAGAAATTCAATAAAAATACGGAAATCGTAACAAGTGAGCAGCTGCGTTCGGTCATACTACTTGCACTAGGATTAAAAGAAAATTCACTGATTACGACTAGCTTAGACAATCTAGGTTTAATCCCTAGCTTAGATAGACCATTAACATTAGCTGAAGCAACAGAAGCCATTAATAAACTAGCGGCATTCATGCCAACGATTGAATCCTTAAAAACGAAGTCATCTGTTTTAGAAACGAGTTTAGTTACGCTAGAAGGCTGGGGGAGCAAGGTAACGGGATCAGAAACGTGGACAAGTATCAGCGAATCACTAGGCAACACCTTTAGTGTTGAGAATCTTAAATCGACTGCTACGAGTCTTGCAGGGTGGGTAAAAGATTCGATATCAGGTATCTTCTCCAAAAAGCCTAGTCAAGAGGAAGTAAATCAATTGGTAGAGTCAACCGAGGAAACAGCAAGAGAGTATACATCAGAAATTGCAGAAGAAGCATATCGCGTTTTTGATTCAGAGTAATAGAGTCGGTTTTAGGAAAGAGGATATTATGTGGAAGGTAATATTAGATATTATTGTATATAGCATTGTAGGGTACGTTGTCATCGGTCATGTACTCTCATGGAAGTGGTTGTTTGAAGCACGAATCAAATGTATCGATTTGAAAGATAGTTTGTGGAATGACTATCTAAACTCGCTACAAGGCGTATTCAGCTTTTTACTTCTAGGTACAATACTTTGGCTACCGGTAATCATTTCTATCTATACAGACAGGAAGCTGGTCAAGTCCAATAAAATGTCATGGATGCAATCGTTCAATAAGGTGTTTGTACTGTGGGAAGAGATGCAGCTGCGTCGCAAAGAAAATGATTTGTAGAATCTGGTGACATTAAAGTTAGTGCCTTGACATTATAGTCGGTGCCATTACAACAAAGTTAGTATCTTGACAATAAAGATGGTAACTCAAACGAAAAGCGTAATATAAATATTTTTTTGAATGATAATAAAAAGAGTGTTATTTACAGGAGGAAATATGAATAAGATCATTAAACGAATTCATAAGGAAAATGTATCACTTGAAAAACATTATGGGGAAGGGGAGCCCTTTGCCTATCATAGTGGAAGAAATATTATAAGCCATCCCGCTTTTCAAGACATGGATCATTCTAAAAGTATGTTCAGTTTGGCTCATGAACTTGGTCATCATTATCAATATTCGCGTTATGGTTTTATAATGCATCTGTTGAGCACCCTGGCAAGAATGAAGAAATACAGAGCGATAATATTTTTCCCGATTCTACTGTGGGAAGAAGTTGATGCTTGGATTAAAGCGTGGAAAATTTGTAAGGAAGAAAATATTTCTAGAGAAGGTTTCATTGGTTTAGCTGTATCTTCTGTTGCATCATATATTCGTTATTTAGTTTCAACATTAGTACACATTGGTAAATATGTATTAGGTATTTATATCTCGATCGTAGTAGCGGTTCGATTCTTGATGCTTAGCGATGAAATGGAACTAATTCAACCAAAGTGGATCATTGATATCCGTAATGAATTAGTAGCTAGCAGCTCATCTATGAGTGAACTTATTTATATGCTATTTACTAATGTTATCGTTCTATTGATAGTGATAACGACATTATTACTAGCGATGAACCTTGTTATAGTATCACATAATTTAACACCTGTTCAGAAATCAAAGAACAAGATTTAGAACGAAGTTAAAGCTATGATATAAAAGTTAGTTGTAGCGTAAAAAAAGATGAATGCCTAAGAACCCTTATGGAATAAGGGTTCTTATTTGTGTTGCTGAATGCAACGTATAAATTATTGAAACGCTGCATTAAGCGCCGTAATATGAAAATCAAGGTTGCGTACTGATAAAATTCAAGTTGCATTATTCCGCATTATGCACCCTTACGAATATGACTGTACCTAAATTTAGAGTTAAAATTATAGTATAAGCAAAGGAAATGAGGAAGCGGGTCATGGATGGATTGATAATAAATGAGGGCAAGACGCTTGCGCATGGTCAACGTGTAAAGGTGTATCGCAACTTAAATAAAGCAGGGTACTTTAGTATATGTGATTGTAAGACAGGGCTTGTCTTGGGCTACGCTATGAATGTTCAATTGAACGGAGTTATAAAGTTTCATGTCAGTGAAAAGTCACGACAACGAGTGCTTAGAGATCAGAGAAGGAACGTACATGCCTATGTAACAGGATTGTATGATGGAGTAGATGCAGGAAAATATGAAGGCTACAAAACAGGCTACTACAACCCGTATCTGGTGTCTCAATTTGTAGACTATCATTCAAGAGAACACATTACTGAAGCAGAATCTATTATCTGTTTTGACAAATATGTTTACTATATATAGTAGAATTGGAAACTTAATATTGGAATCCACGTATTACAATTAAATGGGAGTAGGGAGAGGAATTACAAGAATTCGAATAGTCTTTCAACCTATAATCAAAAAACACTAAATCAAAAGGGGCGATTTCCAATGGGATATCAATCAATTAAAGAGATAACAACAAAAGTCAATGCTGCTAATGTTAGGATTGAGCTACAATCCAAGACAGATGAAGTTATATCGCAACTTGATCCATTTTTGCTTGAAGATTTTTCTTTAGCAATTGAGCAAGTATACCGTCTCGAAATAACGAATATTCTTGATGGAAAAGGTACTACTTACAGATTGAAAGATGCACTAATTAATATTGATGCTTTAGTTAGTAATGCTTTGTTACCACTTAAACTTGAAGTTGAAATAAACGACAATATTGATACACTTGATTTTAATATTTCTAGGATAGAAGCTAGTACGAGTTCTGGAAGTTTTGAAAATCCTAAGTATTACATATATTGCGATAATTCTAGCGAGAAAGGATTTAGATTTTGGTTCAAAAAGAATAAGTAGTTGTGAACTCTAGTCGATAACTCAATTAAATTTAATAAAGAAGAAGCTGAAAATGTCACTTTATTAATAAAACAACTATATAGTTCACGATCTTAACGCTTTGTTACTCAACAAGGCGTTTTTTTGTGCAATTATAGAGAATGGTGTCAGGAATAATTGTGAAAAGTATAATCAGTGATGTCAAATCGGGGCGAGTATTAGTCACAAAACCAACGATGAATATGAAATCTTCGGAGTATGAACGAGAAATTGAAATCGTATATCTATTTATGATCACTAATTTCAAAGCACTAAGTATGAAAGAAAGTACCTATCATAAGAGTGCAGGAACAGACGGTAATCAAATATTAACCTATAAGTTACAGAGTGATGACTTTATTTACTACGTAATTGGTAAATACAATCAATATACGAAAAGTGAAGATTTTCAAATATTTTATAATGACAGCAAACACTTCAATATCATGCGGTGTACCCATATATGGGGGGGCCTATTGAAATTGAAGTACTCGATGATTTATGGAAGGCATTAATAAAGCATAATCAGACAGAGCTATAAGTACAAATTCCGAAAAAGACAAGAGGCTGCCGCTTCTTGTCTTTTTTACGTCTACGGTAGATACTATTACTTCACACGCTTGATTAGTGGATCTGATTCATAGTCATCCGACAGACTGCTGTTCATTTCTAGTGAGAGTTGTAGTCGGTGTGTACGATAACCATAATTAAAATGATGAAAAATGCATTGAAAATAGAGTAATATCGAAAGGTGTTACTCGTAAAGAAACAATTTATTTTAAATACAAAAAGGTAATTGAAAACATGCCAATTACCTTTTTCTTTGATTCTTATATTAATAATGTGTTGATGTATTAAAACTCTTAAACAGTATAGTAAGCGAATACTTATTATTAAAGTTTTGTAGTACTTATGTTTCTGATCAAAGGTGTGATGCTTTCAAATGCTATAAGAAGTTCATCAAGACTAGAATATCGTTTGTTAATGTCTGGATCGATACCTTTCTCGATAAATTCTAGAACGGTTTGGTCTGTAATTTGGATTCCATTTTTTTTACCAGTTAAAATAAAATTAATAATATACATGATGGCATAGATGTCATGTCTTGCTTCGAAATGATCAAAACCGACTTTTGAAAGGTTGGGATCGTTTAGTACGCCTTTGATTTCTGTTCCTTGTCGTGTCAGCTTTCGATCAGGATGCTTAGCTAATCCGAAGTCGGCAACTTTAATAAAGATGCTTTCGTCGGGATATGATTTAATCAAGATATTGAAATATGAAATGTCACGATGCAACAAACTTTCACCATGAATGTATTTGAAAGCGTGAAGAAGTTGCGTGATTAAATTGATTCGATCATTCATAGGTAGACGATCATTCATTCGATTAATGTACTTATCTAAAGTTTCATCTGCTTGTTCCATACTATATTGCAGCTTATCCTCATTATAATGATAGGCTTTAATGATATAAGGAGAATCTAATCTTTTCAGATCAGTAAATTCATTACGAAATCTAATTAATTCAATATCAGTTAAGTCCTTTTTAGCTTTTTTTACTATGACTGGTATGTTATATTGTTTGTCAAAATAAGTGTAAACATGTGCGTAAGAACCCTCGTCTTTATAATTCATAGTGTATGATACAGTTGGATTTCCAGGAAGAGAAACACTGTCGATAAGATGGAAAATCGACTTGTGTTCGATTAATTCTATACGCTTCAGATCATATGGAAGATCGCTGCCATTGCTTGGCTGCAGAAATGAATTGCATTGGCTGAGCAGTACTTCGTAGTCAGTATCGATTTGGAAATTGTATGGAGTTTCATTTAAGTTTGCTTTCATGGATTTTACTATTTCAATGATACTCAAAAGATCACGACTTTCCTTTGCATTGAAGTGACCATTACGTTTAGTATACATAAATCTAAAAAGTTCATTTAGCTCATAATGAAGGAATGAAAATATTTTTTTTTGATTCTCATGGGGGACGTCTTGGTAGTTATCAATCAGTATTTTGATATGGTCTGTACTAAATAAATTATTTAATTGAATTAACTTTCTATTAATTAATTTTTCTGCATCCGTAGTCGCTTGAAGTGTCATCATAAATCATCTCCTTATTATGTAGTAATCATTCATACATAATACCACAAGTAGGCGAATGAAAATGAAACATGTCAAAAGATAAAGGCAGATAATCGACTACGAAGAAATCCGCATTTAACGACACCTCATTCCGCACATTAATGACTGTGTTGAGTGGAATAGGGTGTCCCGCTCCGATGTTTCTTCCTACCGACCGCCTTTCCCTACTCCTTTCTACTGGTTTGCCACTGGTCCCACTAAGTAAGGACTTAGTGGCAGACAGCAATCCTACTCCTAGATAACTCTCTAGTTCCTTATATGGCTATTTGGGGTGGGGGGTTGTCGCGCGCAACTCGTCATGACCACGTTCGGAAAAAAATAGAAGAATTCTGCCACCTGGGCTAGACCCAGCCAAAAAAGAAATAACAAACCAAAAGGCAGTCTAAATAAAAAGGATACGAGCAAATGAAGAGGGGAGAGGGGCAGCGTAGCAGGAAGCACAGCGCATAGGCAGACAACAAGACCTTATTCCACTCAACACAGTCATTATTAGATGGAATGAAGTGGTCTTAGCTTTGTTGGATCGGTGCGGGTGCATTGGTTTTGTTCTTGGCTGCTGCTTGTAACACCATGATCGGAATTACTGGCTTTTTTGAACCTTTAATTAGTAAGATGTCCTTAGAGTGATAAATACGCTTATGGCATCTACAGTTAAACTAGTAACACCAAGCTCTGAATAACGGGCTGGCTGGTCACTATTAATAGTGTGACAGTCTCAGCGTGATAGACACACTTGTAACTTCTACAGTAATAAATGTTACAAATAATTTAATTCTTAACAACATGAATAATTAACAAGATAAAGGACTATAAATATATTAAGTCACAAATAACAAATGATAGCGATATTAAAAGAATTAGAGGGTGTCTAAAATATTAAAAAAAATGGGATCGTGTAGAATTAAGATAAGGATGTTGTTCCGTATCTCTCCTTTTACACTACCAAATAACAAAGGAGGAAATTAGAAATGGTAGATGATTTTTTGCGTTACGGTAAGTCTGAAGAAGAGTATGAACAAATAAAAGGAGAGGTTATTAGTAATATTGTTCCTATTAGGCGACCTAAGCTAGCCATTCTGGGCGGCGTGCCGGGGAGTGGTAAGTCAACGATCCTTAAAGCGATAGCAAGTGCGGCTGATGAAAATCATAAAGACAGTTTTGATTTCACCATATCACCGGACGATGTGAAAGAACAAGTTATGCAACGACTAGGCATTTCGGAGGAACACGAAGTTGAATGGCGAAAAGATTATCAGAATGAAGCATGGGAGATTACGAAAGAAGCACTGTTTCAGTCACTTCTAAGAGGACATAATGTGATTTACGATGCTACTTTAGGGAATCCAAGCAAGTATATGGAGATATTCGACTTTATTAAGGCTCACAGCCTTGATTACAGAGTTGATTTACATCTCGTCCATGTTGAACTACCCGTTGCATTAATAAGAGCTTATAATCGCGGTATGACGGACAAGCATACTGTACCAGAAGAAGCGATTAAGCATATCCATAACGTAATCCCTTCAAATATCATAGCGTTGTTCCCTTATATTGATATATTTACGTTTTGGGATAACAATACAGAACTACCTCCAAATGACCCAAATGAAATACTAGAGATAAACCAAGTTCTTCAGCAATTATATCGTAATATATTTCTTAAAATGATAGTCGTACATCAAACCTCTGATATTTTCGTGGAATATGCAGATGGTATAAAAATTAATATGTTGTTTGCTGGTCAATATGATAACTTTACCGATAAATTGAGGCTGTATGACGTCGAGTTTGATGACCCTGAACATGATTTCTTGAATATCTAATGTAAGATATGACCATGATGCTACTATGATCTATAATTTGAGGTGATAGTAGCATGGATGAAAAGAAAAAACAGGAATTAAAGCAATCGTATGAGCAGGATAAAAAAATATCGGCTAACTTCGCTAATATTATTATTGATCGTGCGAAATCCATTGATGATAAGAAAAAGAAATAGTGTCAACGACTAATTCCTATGATACAATGAGGCTAATTAGTTAATAAGGAGTTGATAGTATGGCAGTTAGTCAAGCATTAAAAAATGAGTTACGTAAAAGTTCTGAACAGGATCGTAAAATTTCTCAAAACTTTGCAATGATAATGATTGAACGTAAGTTTAAAGAACAATATGAGCTTAGACAAACTACTAATGATCCTGCTATTTCAACAAAACGTGAAGCTGTTCAAGCGTAATACGAAATTTTTGCTGATTTTCAAGGAAGATCAACTGATTAGTCAGTTTGATCTTCCTTTTTTGTTGTATAAATGTACGTAATCATGAAGAATCATAAATCTACTCTTTGGATAAATGAACTCATAGCATTCTTTTGTTATATTATCATTACCTTTCGGTGTAGACATCCTCATACTTATAGGAATCAGTCATTAGAAGGATTATTATGTCATCAGAAGAGAATGCTCCAACGCGAGCAGCCATTTATATGAAGAGATTGAGAGCTAAAAGACAAGCAAATGGTAGATGTCAACGGTGTGGCCAATTGCGCATCGATACCAAATGTTTTCATTGTGTACCGTTATCACTTCGTCAATCACGAAAAAGAGAGCAAACCAACAACTATAAGGATACTACAATAAGTTAGTCAAAGAACTGTTCAACGTTGGTGTCTTGAAGCTGATGGTATCAGCAAAGTAAATCAATTAAAATTAAAGGCATTTATGGAACAAGTTGAACGTAAACACTTTGAATCTAGCTATAAAGAAGCGTAGGAATCATAATCCTATGCTTTTTTGTTATGATAAACTAATCTTTATGATCCCATTGAACGGAATGAAACTATAGTGTTAGACTACTTTTTAACTTCATTCCTTCTGTTTATATAATTTAGGTACTTGCAAATTTGAATATGACCTATTTTTGATTGACAATAGATGAACAAGTCGAATTTAGAAGGTGAACAGTTATGAACTATCCTGGAGGTATCCAGAAAGTAAGTGCATCTACTGACGTAATCTATGGAAATCGCGGAATGGATCTCGAAACGTATATAGAGTGGATCAATTCCAGTTATGAGAACAAGAAAATTGCTATCATCGAGAAAATTCCAACCCCAATACAGGTTATACGGAGTGAGGGTGCTAAAATAATAGAAGCTTTCTATACAAAGAAGAGCTCAGTCGATTATACCGGTACCTATCAAGGTAGGTCCTTATGGTTTGATGCAAAAAGCACCGACAATAAAACAAGTTTTCCATTAAAAAATATTGATGATCATCAAGTTGAACGCCTTAGACTCCATCAGAACTGCGGGGCTGCTTGTTTCTTTATC
The DNA here is from genome assembly GCF_056786395.1 of Paenibacillus sp. Y951. Lineage (NCBI taxonomy): Bacteria > Bacillati > Bacillota > Bacilli > Caryophanales > Paenibacillaceae > Paenibacillus > Paenibacillus sp. Y951. The sequence continues at coordinate 22,011 of NZ_JBXCIY010000026.1, forward strand.
GTTCAATTTTCAAAACTTAATCTTCATTTTCTGTTACCATTGAACACACTCTTACCATATTGGAATCAACGAAATCTTAGCATTCGAGGGAATAAGAGCATCCCTTTTGATGTTTTCCAAAAACAAGCCATACAAATACCATCCACTCGTCGTGTTCCTTTAGACTATTTAGTGGCTGTAGAGATCATGTTAACTGAACAATAGTAAGCACTATGATTGAGAATTCAACTATGCTAGATTATAATTTAATGGTTAAAGGAAGTGAAACTATGTCGGTAAATAAAAATGAACGTTCTAAACCTGAGCGTTTTGGTATGAGTAAAACTGAAATTTTATATCTCATTATCTTTCGTAAATTAGAAAATGAAAGTTGCGATGTCTCACAACTAACTACCCATATAAATAATTTACTAAGTGATTTCGGCAAAGTTCCTAAGAAAACACATATTTATGATGTAATTAATTCAATGGAAATGTTCAAATGGATTAAAACCGAGTCAACATACAATCGATCGCGTATCTTAGGATTAACCAATGAAGGAAAAGAAAAATTAGATTGGTTTGAACATACCTACTTACTTACATTCAAAAAAATTATTGAGCAAGTGCATCATTTTCATCATTACATTATTCGTGATAAACAACTTCACTCATCAACCCTTGACGATAAAGAAATGAAACTGTTTAATCGCATGATTAATGTACAACTCATGCTGCGATACTTCTTCCTGGAGTATCTAATGAATCATGATGATGTGACGAGATTAGATTTTGTGCAATCCATGTTGAAGGAACATAATTGGTCTTTTAATTCCTCTTATTTCTATCAAATCACCAAAGAGCTGGAGCATGAGGATATCAGATGGGTTATCGGCCAATGGAATGATCCGAGATTTAGAAGAGAATGTCGCTACAATATTACACCTGCAGGACGACAGATTTTGCAACATGAACGAAAAGAAGTGATCAAATCGCTACAAGAAATGCTAATATACCTCAACGGGATTCAATACCTTCTAAAACGATAAGGAGCGTGAACCATTTTGCTACAGTTTCCACTTTCTATTACACATAAAGTATTTTTTCGGAAATTTGATGAAATCTATCTATGTACTGAGGATCGAGAGCCTTTGATGATGACGGAAGAAGAACTACAGGAGGCAATTTCTGAATGTCGCGACATTCATCATCAGTATTTATTAGTTTATCATTATCAACTGATGAATAAGACCGATTATTGGTATGCTTCTCCTGATAATATCAACCTTGATGAATTAGACTTTTGGTTTACATATGGTGTGTTGAGTGAAGAAGAATACCTTTCATTTAAGGCAATGACATTACAATAATTTAGTAACATGTAAAGAGTGAGCAGTGAAGTAACTTCCAGCGCACTCTTTACTATGTCAAAAACAACATATTCCCTTGGATCGCATCAAAAGAGAAGATAAAACCTACCTTATTTATTATCAAGATGCGTTAGTGGCTACTTATCAGAAAAATGAATTAATTAAGGCAACATAAATATGGATTAGGAGAGTGTTGAGCAATAGTGCGCAGCATAAACGAAATAAGAGTTGAATTTTCTAAGCTTATGATAGTAGAGGATGAAATTAGTGATTTAGTAAAAGCAATAAAATATACTGAGCTAATGAAGGAGTTAGAGAACAATCATATATTATCTTCATTAGATAAAGATCAATGTGATGAAGAAATACAGCGTTTGTACAACTTAATATCTAAGGCTAGTAGCCACTATAGAGAATTGATCACTGTAGAGATGCCAATACCTGTGAATGGTAATGATAATGAGAATTGGATTTTGGAATCACAGGAAGATGGCCACTATGTATTTAGAAATATTCAATTAGATATTTTTGTTATAAGGATCTCTATTCATTCAGAAGAGTTGGCTTGGAAAGCTATCAAAGCAATTGATATTAACTATAGTACGGTTATAAACAACTTAATTTCAGAATAATAGGGTCTTCCATAAATGACGAGTGATTTTTGCCGATGTATACTACGTCATATTAAGCTTAATTGAAATAAGTCGCCTTTATAAGATTATTGGAGGTTAACTAATGAAATTGAAAATATTCAGTATTGTAATGTGCGCGGCACTACTAGTACCAACCTTTCAAGTATCAGCTGCTCCATCGGTACCGAGTGTCTACTTAGATGGGGAAAGACTAGCTTTTACAACGGACCCTATCATAGAAAATGGATCTACTCTAGTGCCTATGCGTGTCATTTTTGAAAAGCAAGGTGCTAATGTGAAGTGGGATCAAGTGAATCAGACGGTGACAGCCACAAAAGACGATGTATCCATTACATATACGATCGGGCATAAGCAAGCAATAGTAAATGGTAAAGCGATACCGTTAAGCACGCCTGGTAAGGTGATCGATGGCTCTACACTTGTTCCTTTACGCTTTGTAAGTGAATCGTTAGGTAGTGTAGTAGGTTGGGAGAGTAAAAGTAGAACGGTTATTATTAGTTCAGCTTCTATGATTCCCGCTACGGTAAAAAGAATTATAGATTCAGACACTCTAGAGGTTATGCTATCGGATGGTACCTTAGAAAAATTAAGGCTCATCGGAGTAAATGGACCGGAAAGTGTACACCCTAACCAAGACAAGAATAACAGCAATGGTATTTTGGCTTCGGATTATACGAAAGACCAATTAACCAATAAAGAGGTACTGTTAGAGTTCGATGTAGGGCAGCGGGACCAATATGGAAGATTATTAGCCTATGTCTATGTGAATGGCTTAATGTACAATGCTAAGCTCGCTGCTGAAGGGTATGCTAATCAGATGACCTATCAACCTAACGTGAAATGGGAGAAACTATTTGGAGCGCTTGTAGCCGATGCTAGACAGCAAGATCGAGGGTTATGGTCTTATGATGAGGTAGACGGTTCAACCGTTCAAGGCACAACAGGTAAGCTCTCCGTAGATAGTGTTGATTACGTTGGTGAGATTGTCACGATATCCAATAAAGATACAAAGAGTATCAACTTAACGGGATGGACTCTTGTTAGCGTAAAAGGGAATCAAGTCTATGACTTCCCTGATGGATATACGATAGAACCAGGTGATACCATTTATGTGACGAGTGGTAAAAATGCTAAAGAAAATGATACCTACCTAAAGTGGACTACCGCTAATGTTCATAACAACGACAAGAGTGATCCAGTGGAGCTTTACGATATGAACAGTACCTTAATCAGTGAATATCGCTAAAATATCTTTTCATTGATGTGAATTATGTTATAATGAAGCAAATAAATAGTACAACGGAATGAAGAAGCACTTCTACCTCTAATCTAGGGGGAGAAGTGCTTCTTTTTTTTGTAGGAGGTTGACTTATAAATGGCATCAATACTTTGTGTAGCAGAAAAACGAGATCAAGCCAAAAAATTAGCTGCGCCCTATGAACATGTCGAAAATAAAATGAATTTTGAATTAAAGCCTTGTAATACGTTTCCTAATGGCGCTTATATTACATGGGCAGCGGGACATTTAGTGCAATTAGCGGAACCCGAAAACTATGATGAAAAATATGCAAAATGGAACTGGCAAGACTTACCCATCTTACCCACTTCATTTAAGTACCTAGTGAGTAATGATAAGAAACAATTGTTTCAAAATATTAAAACATTGCTCTCTGATCCCAACATTACTGAAGTACTGAATTGTATGGACCCAGCGCGCGAAGGCAGTCTGATTTTTCATAATATTATGAATGTGCTTGGGAATAAAAAGCCTGTGAAGCGTTTCTGGGCTAAATCTTTAACCGAACAAGCGGTGAAATATGCCTTTGAAAACTTATTAGATGAACAAGAGAAAATAGGTTTGTTTCATGAGGCTAAGGCTCGTAGTATAGGCGATTGGTTAGTTGGTATGTCATTAAGTCGCGGCTATACCGTTAAGATGAATGAGAAGGGCTACAAACAAGCGGTGTCAATCGGTAGAGTCGTTACCCCATTGTTAAAACTTATACATACGAATGAACAAGCTATCAAAGACTTCATTCCACACGACTATTATGAAGTGTATGCTGAATTTGAAATCAATGGTAACATGCTAACGGGTAAATGGTTTTCTGGTGACGTTGATCGTATCGAAGATAAAGTACAAGCCGAATCACTATCACGTTATTGTTTGAATAAGCCAGCCCAAATTGAACGGGCGTTTACGGAGCGTAAAGAAGAACAACCACCTCAATTGTATGCGTTAAGTGATATACAAGCCGATGCAAACAGAATCTATAAATATAAAATAGCAGATACCGATACGCACCTGCAGCAACTCTACTTAGCAGGGTATATTAGTTATCCTCGGACGGATTCGCGATATTTAACTGAAGAAGATGCGGATATGATTCCTCTAATCTTGGAGCAGCTGACATCACTGGAGAACTATAAGGCAATTATATTAGATGAAATGCCTAGTATCAGAAACAACAAGCGTTATACGGACAATGACCAGGTAGCAGATCACTATGGTCTAATCCCTACTGAACTTATACCACAACTAGATGCCTTATCAGAAATCGAACAGAATTTGTATGACTTGATCGTTAGAAGGTTAATAGCAGCTCATTATCCCAACGCTTCCTATGATAAGACAGTTATCCAAACCTATGTGAATGATAAATTCTCATTTAAGACAGAAGGGCGTATGATGCACTCTGAAGGTTGGAAAGTTCTTTATGCTCACTTAGGTCAAGATAAAGAGGATGACTTGATATTACCGAATGTAGTAGAAGGACAAACGGGTAGTGTCAAACAAACAAGTGCTAAAGCTTGCAAAACGAAGACACCTTCACGCTATACAGAAGGTCAACTCATTCCATTAATGAAAAACGCTGGTCGTAAGGTGGAGGATCAGGAAGCGGGCCGTATTCTTAATAAAGTGAATGGCATTGGTACGGAAGCAACTAGAAGCTCCATTATTCAAACGTTAATCAAGCGTGGTTATATAGAGGTAACAGGTAATATCGTACATATCACGAAGCTAGGTTCTTTAGTTATACAAGCGATTGGGGAATCTGCTATAGGTAATGTCGATTATACTGCGGATTGGGAAGTGAAACTTGCTAAAATTAGTGAAGGAACACTGTCTAAAGAACAATTCCTTAGCGAAATTAAAGAATCTTTACCTCAATTACTTCATGAGTGTGAATTGAACGTCGCTAAACTACCTGCAAATGAATGGTCTGACAAAGAATTATCTAAATCTGCAGCTAAACCGGTTACCAAAAAAGATACTACACCACCTAAAGCTAAAACACCAGCGCCATCAAAAAAAGCGACGTCTGCGCCATCTCCTGCTCCACAAGAGAGCACCGTAGTTCATAGAGTCGATGGAGAAACCTTTACGGTATCTACAATGGTAATAGAAACCATTGAAGCGGGTATTGAATTGAATAGCGATCATCGTATAGGTAATTGTCCAGAATGTAATAGAGGTGAGCTAGTAGATAAAGGCGAATTTTACGGTTGTACGGCTTATAAAGATGGATGTAGGTTTACGTTACAGAAGAGAATACTCGGTGTAGAGATAACTAGGGCATACGTTCTTGATTTAATTCAAGAAGGGCAAACCCCTTTGATCGAGGGATTTCAAAAAAAGAATAGTAATGGCCAAACCTTTGACGCAGTATTGGAACTTAAAGATAGAAAAATCATATTCAAGTTTCCAAATCGTAACTCCTATCGAGTACCACTATATTTACTCACAAAGGATACTTCAGACCGTAAATTAAGCGTAGCACAAGAGAATCAGGTCAAAGACCTAGAAGCGATGTGTGTCACTCTTAAACTACCAGCAAAGGTAAAGCATATAGTGAATGGTCCAATGGTATCACGCTTTGAGATAGAGCCATCTAACATGCAAGTCAACATGAATCGCTTTAATAGCTACAAGGCGAACTTACAAATGGCACTAAAATCGGAACGTATAGCTTTACAAATTCCGATTCCTGGAACCTCTAGGATAGGAATTGAGATCCCTTCGCCTACACCTTATGTCGTTAATTTAAGAGGAATGCTTGAAGATAAAGAGTTCTTGTCGAAAAAGGAGGCTTTATCATTTCCGGTAGGAATGAATTTAAGTGGGAAGTCAATCTTTGCAAATCTAGCAAAAATGCCACATTTACTAGTAGCAGGAGCGACTGGAAGTGGGAAGAGTGTTTTTTTAAATAGCTTTATTACTACTCTACTTATGAGTAACACACCGGATGATTTGAAACTCGTGATGATCGATCCGAAAATGGTAGAATTAAATGCTTATCATGATATACCACATTTAATGCTGCCTGTAGTTACAGATTCTAGATTTGCAGATAAAACGTTACAAAAAGTATTAAACGAAATGGAAAGACGATATGCCTTAATGAAGGATTTGAAGGTTAAAGACTTTGATGGTTATAATGCTAAAGTGATGTTAGAAAACACTAAACATCCATCATTGCCGTATATCGTAGTGATCATAGATGAGTTTGGTTCATTGATGTTGCAAGCGCAAGACGGGACGAGAGAGGCCATTATTACAAGGCTTACACAAGAAGCGAGAGCAGCGGGCATTCACATGGTACTTACTACACAAAGACCAGTCGCTAAAATTTTTCCACCGACGATTAAGGCCAATCTTTCCGCTCGAATTGCCTTTTCTGTTACATCAGTGGTTGAAAGTTTAGTGATTTTGGATTCTAAGGGCGCTGAAAATTTACTTGGTAAGGGTGATGGCTATTTCAAAACGCCACAAGGTCAAACTCGTTTAGTATCTCCCTTTATCAGTGATGCTGAAATATATCGCGTTGTTTCCAATATTACCATGACTTATGGAAAAAATACATATGAACATGTTGAGGAAGAGTAAAGTTGCTGAATAACATGATTCTGAACTAAGATGGCTGATATAGTACTGCCGAAGGGGGATTTAATATGAAGTCCATAACTCAAGAAAATGCTTATCCTATCTTAGATATGAATACAGAAGAATCGGCTGCTTTAATAGCCGAAATGGTTCTATTATGTAAAGCAAGTGTATCTGATTCCATTACGTTAAGAAAGCGTTCTGCGCAAGGGTCACATCATTATTTCCATAAAGTAAGAAATGGAATTCCGAGAGAAATACACGATATCGCCAATGAGAAGATGGGGATTACGTATCAAGAGATCACTAGGGTGTTTCCTTATACGGAAAAGAAGGTGTTTCTTTAGTTTCTTCTGGTGTTCCAATGGAAAGGTGTAGTTTATCTCCAAAAGGTAAGTTCTGCAAAGAATAAGCTAAGTTGAGTCAGTGAAGAAAGTAGTAACTGAGTATGTAAAAATCAAAAAAAATATTTACAAAATCACTTAATTTCTTCTAAGGTAAGTTAAAATGATTTATGAAACATAATGAATAGGAGAGTGCATTGTAAATGGATTATATTAATGGCCACATATTTCTGTCTAAGGGTAATATCGTCATCGATGCAGGACGTGAAGAATATTCTTTAGACTCTATTGAATCCTTTGAAATTTGGGACGGTGAAAAATATGTACCGTCAAATAAATCTGAAATTAAAATTCCGGGAATGTCAGGTACACAAGCACGTTTTAAGGTAACACAATGAATAACCTGATATATTCAGTTCCCTACTACGGCCAGTCGGAATTAATCGACTACCAGGAAACATAATGAATATGCTGGTGTATTAAAAGGGAGAGTGTATAGAGTGAGGAAAATTAATCAACTAAAGAGAATAATCAATAACTTACCATATCTAGATTTAAGTGATCAAGAAATTTTACTCGAAGATTTATTAGATCTGAAAAAAACATATAAAGAGGCTCGTAACTGTTCAAATATAGTAGATTTAAAAAACTTTATGGATAGTAAATTACAATTAGTTGAACAATCAATAAGTCACACGAAATCTAAAGATTTTAATGATCCTAAGAGATTAATGAATATACAAGAACTATATGCTCCTATTTTTGAGGAAGTTCAAGAACCAGTAATTATATCTCTAGACAAATCTTTAGTTGAAGATCTAACCGAAATAAAGAATATCCATCCAAACGGAAATAAATACAACATAGAAGACTTTATTGCACTTCTTTTAATTGAAAAAGTGATAGAATATTCTCCGAATAAAAAGACAACTTTATCAGATATAGCTAGAAAAATGTTACCGGTCATATTTTCGAAATAGAGCAGAAAAAAATAAGGTGAATACATCAAAATGAATAGGGAGAGTGTAACTATGTGGCTTAATATAGCTGGTCTAGTAATGGGAATAATCATATTTATGATTGCTAGAGAGACAGAGAAGATCAAGAATTACAAAACAATTAATTATTTTCTTGCATTTATTGTGGTAGCAGTAAATTTAGTTTCAATTGTTGTGAGATTGCTTAATGCTACATAATGAATACCTGGTTGTATCGAAAAAAATATAAATTGAATAGGGAGTGTGAACATATGAGTACTGATAAATTAATTGAAGAATATCGAAAACTTGATATGTGGTCACATAAAAACATGATAATTTTTATCAGTCTTCTTTTTATACCTATTATTATTTTCATGTTATTATTTTCATTTTTCTTTGATGGAAAAGAACTACTTGAGAACATGCTTACATTGAAGTATTTGTTCATTGGTTATATTATTTATGGTGTTTTACTAACATTAGTTTTTTTCGGTTACGAGTTTTGGAAATTAAAAAAGATAATAGATTTGGAGAAGCCCGAGAGTTAATAGATAAATCAACAACATCACATACTTCATAATGAATAAGGAGAGTGTATTAGTTTGGATACAAAAAAACTTAAACAAGAATTGAATGATTTAATTAATCAAGCAAAAAATGATAGGAGAAAATAAATGACAACCCAAACAGATACCTTTTACTGCCCTACAGCAGATTGGCATATGGCAAGAACATATAGCGATGTTGCAATGTCATATCGAAATTTTGAAGAGGTTAATCATCGTTGGTATGTGATGCCACTTATTGTTTTAATAGGTAGTGGAATCGGTTCTATCATTCATATGCACTGGATTTGGCTTGTTGGGATATTAATCTCCTTCCCTTTATTCCTTATTTGCTATCAGCATCACTATACGGGAATCTATCAGGAATTAGTAAAAAAATATGAATTTGCTGCTCCGACGCAGCAGCAAATTCCTTATATTAGCTTAGATTGTGAGCATCTAATGTGCCATATTTTTAGACCAGATGGCAGCACTTCACATCACATTAAGCTAGATGAAATTGACGGTATTGCAATTCGGACGCTAAGGTATGGCCATAAGAGGTTGAAGTTACCTGTGCTAATAAATAAAAAAGCGAAGTCGCTAGGATCTGTAGTCATTCCTGAAATTTATTATGACGAAAACTATTATGTATTGTGGGTATATTCCAAAAGTAAAGTGATGATCCGTCAATCGATTGCTATTCCTAAGCAATGGTTTACCGATGCTACCTTTGCTCATTTGTTACAAATGATAGAGCAAAAAACGGGGAAGAGGCTTCAACTTGATCCTTCGATAAAAAGTGAAACTGTCGTTCATCAATATTTGCGAAAGTACACGCCACACTTACATCTATAGAAGGAGAAAATGCAAATCTAGCAACATATTGAATAAATTAGTGTATTGCGTGTAAGACACAAACTACGCAATGAAAGGAAGTTTTTGAATTGGCAGAAAGTAAAACAAAATTTCACCGAGTTTTAAAGTTATGTGCAGAAGCTGAATGTAGTTCAACAATTGGTGATATGGATGCTTGTATTGCCACTTTACTATCTGTAATGGCAAAAGGAACTAAATACGAGTTAGATATTAACCTTGTTCTTCAGGAAAGAGAGAAGAGAATCGACAACATGAATACAAGTAAGCCATATTCTTGTTAATGTGTCGCAGAACGAATGTAACTACACTAACTTGAATCATCTGATATATTGGAATTAGATTTTTTGTAATGGGAGTTGATCTTTCGTGCAGCCATTGTTCTTCTTAGTTGGATTATTTTATAATCTTATAGCTTCTGTTATTTCATTTATCCCTTATCGTCATGGAAATATTAGAGCAAGGGACTATGCTAAGAAATCCTTCATACGTGGAATTACAGGATATATTTTGATTGTAGTAAGTCTGTATATATAGGTCAGTCGGGGAATTAATCGACTAACAATTATCTGTTTGAGAATGCTTATATACTACATATTAACTAAATTAGTTCGTTGAATTAAGCAAAAGAGAAGGAGAGAATGAAAATGTATGACTCTCTCGAAAAATTGTTACTCGGATTTATGAAAGTTTTTGTAATGGTTTTGCGTAAGAATTTTGCAGCTAATGAATCATAAAGAAGCACTTATACTACAAAAAGTGCTTCTTTATCTATTTAAGACCTATTTACTACATTTCAATAGGAATGTCCTATTAAACTGTAGTAAAAACAAATAATATCGTTTATTCTATTGTAAAAAGGAATGTAAAAATAGGGGATATTTGGATGAGTGAATATATTGACAAAAACTATGATCCTGTGAAAATTGGAGTGGAAATTCGTAATATTAGGTTAAAAAAATCTTTGGCCATTAAAGCTATAAGCGATATAACAAAAATATCACATGCGAAATTAAGTTATCTTGAAAATGGATTGATTAAAAAGCTTAAAAAAAATGATCTAGAATTAATTTGTGCAGCATTAAACGTTCCTACTGACAGCGTCTTAAACATCAATTCAACAATAGACAAAGATGAAGATATAAATTTGCTCACTGAATTAGAATTAATAGAAGCCTTTATTAAAATAAATAAACCACTCGCTGTAAAAGATAGAATCGTTCGATTACTACAACATAACTATGATGATCATAAATATAAAAATACCTTATATCGCATCTCTGGTCACTATTATAGTTCTATAAAGCACTATCATACCGCAATCAGCATATATGAGAAAATAAATTTCTCTTACAATTCAGAAGATACTATCGACCACGAGGTCCTTAGAACTGAAATCAGTTATATTAACGCCCTACATTATATTGAAGATACAGAATTAGCGATCGTTAAATATAATAGCTATTTGGAGCGTTTAGATAAGTTAGAAAAACAAGAAGAACTGACTAAATATAAAGTCATTGCTCATTATAACTTAACCATAATCTATATACATATGTACCAATTTAATAAAGCAAAATTAATTGCTATCAGGGGATACGAGTATAATGCTGGTTGTCATGTTCAACACGTTCATTTTGATTATTTAATGGCGATTATTCATTATTTTCATGAAAACTGGGATGAAGTTGTAACTTCAATTAAACTATCTTTCTCTAAATTACGACATGAAGAAAATATAAATATCGTATTAAAAGCTTCGACTCTATTGTACTATTTTGTAATGAATCACCCTGAAAAGACTCACCACTTATTTCAGGACATAGAGAGTGAAATATTGCATTCTATGGTACAGTGCGACGATGACTGTACAAAATTTTCTCATTATCATCTAGTTATCAACGAATACATAGCTTCATTAATTCAGAAAAGAGAATATCATTCGGCCAAAATTTATATTGAAAAAATGTGCGAAACGAATCATTATGATAGCTACACAAAGTATTTGGAATTAAAACTTAATTTTTGTTTAGATAGTAATCAAAAAACATATGTTAAAGAACTTGAAAAATTAATTATCAACTTACCAAGTAATCTAGGAGAATATGAAAGGTGTATTATCACTCTAGCTTACATGACAGAAACCGCGATCATCCCACTTATGGATAATAATCAAATTTTATTCATTAAAGAGTTTATTGAAAACAACATTAGCATTTATAATAAAATGAACCTTATAAAAATGCTGCCTGAATTAATTACTTGAAGAATAAACCAAAAAAAACATATCTCACGATATGCTTTTTTTGGTTTATTTATGATGACTGGATAAGAGGTTCGCTATTCAAATAAAGCACTTCAGGGATAGCTCTACCTGAGTTAAGAATTTCTATGAATAGATGTGCTAAATCCTTATCAAATTGAGTTCCAGCGTTAATAAGTAGTTCATTAATGGCACTTTTCTTATCTTTCGCTCGTTGATAAGTTCTATTCCTAGTCATAGCATCATAACTGTCTGCAATAGAAACAATACGAACTGGTAGTGAAATATCATCGCCTTTGAGCTGATAAGGGTATCCTTTACCATCTAACGTTTCATGATGGTAAAGGACTATATCCAATATGGTTTTGTTTTCGTTTATTAATGGTACTAAAGCTTCATAACCTAAAAGAGAATGTTCTTTCATCAATTTCCATTCTTCATATACTAATTTATCTTTTTTGTTCAATATACTATCTGATATTTCTATTTTTCCAATATCATGTAGAATGGCACCAATATAAATGATGAATTTTTGATCGTCATTTAGTTTAAGTGCATCTGCTATGCAGTAAGCATAAGTGGCTACGTTAACGGAATGCATCCATAAATACGGATCTTTTTTGCTTAATAACCTCGAAAATAATTTCACTAAATATTGCAAATACTCGCGATCTTCTGCATGTGGAATGGTAATTATGTATGTATCCTTCAGCATTATCTTATATGTCACCCTCACTTAAATTTATAAAAAAAAGAACCGATATGTACACGTAAATAAACATGTACATATCGGTTCTGCCGATGATATGATAGATTATAGCATATAATTGTTGTTTATCTAAACAAGATAATGATTTTTTTAATAAACTTATAATCTATTCTCGAACTAGAAGCAGCACTTCTGGTACAGGTCATTCCTGTACTGTTGTGCTGCTTTTTCTATACTATACAAAAATGCGGTTCCATATAGACAGTGCTAAGATACAAGTAATTATAAAGGAGGATGAATACCACATGACAGAAATCGTAAGTAAACAAGAAGCAAACATAATGGAAGACATTAGATCAGGAGCAAGCTTTAATGATTGCTTAATCAAATATACTTTGAGTGAACGCAATTTATTGAATATTTGTCAGCGGCTTACTTCACTAGGTTTTCTTCGAAAAGTGAAACCAAAGCAATATGAAGTGATCATTAGTTCATATAAAGTACTACCTACAAAAGTAGTAACGGAAAATCGTAAGAAGAATAAAGCAAAGCTATTTGACGAAATAGATATTAATTTTCCAGAAGAAGTATCGTTTTATATTATTGGACACTACCCGTATTTAAATAGAAAAGAACTTCTTCAAAGACTGAATAATAACGGATTCCACATTGACAAGTTTAAACTTAATGTATTCATTATTACTAATGAGTTAGACAAATTGTATAAGCGAAGAGAAAGTGAAGTCGCTTCATAGAGTGGAGGTAATAATTATGAAAGTAAGAAAAGGTAAGCCGATTCAAATTTCCAATAAATATATCGCTGATAAATCAAGTATACCCATTGGATTTGATGATCTTAAACCACTGCTATTGAGTAAAGACCATTCTCACATCACGAATATGCTTAATGAGAAACTAAAAAGAATTACTTCCATTAGTATTACAAATCACGCATGGCAGCGTTGGAACGAGCGTGTATCTACAGTCATACCGGTATTTGAGCAATTACATGTGCATTTAACCAGCTGCATAATTCATCTTGGTAGAATAAGATTTCTAAATCCTTTTTTTGCTGCAATTGATGAAGATATTATCTTTCATTATGAAATAAAGGATCATCAACTCTTTATCATTTCTTTCTATGGTCGAATAACCAATACGCCAGGTTTGTCAGATGTAAATGTACTATTAGAGTTTTTAGGTAAAAAAGAGGATCGGATTTCCTTAGTGGTATCCGAGGAACAACTAACAAACAGCAATATACTACCCATACCTAGCCATCACTTATTATTTGAAGGTACATCAACCACTTATGAGTTAAATGTCTACAGATGTATCGATGGGGTCATATGCCATTTGATCAATCATACAAATCAAAAATTTAACATTTGGAACTTGAATGACCGCGATGTTGTTTTGTCAAAAAGTACAATTACTGCACTCAACATATTAAGGTTGAACAGTTACTCATAATAAAAAAACATAGCAATAAGGAGAGGGTATAGGTGATTAAGTTATTAGTAAATGGAGAGACAGTTCAGTTCAAACATTTTAGTGATATGAAAGAAAGTGAAATTATCGTTTTCAATAAACAATTGAATAATTGGCATACAACAAAAACACAACCTTATTGCAAATGTAAAAATACGATGCCGTATCCCAAATTGTTTGTCCGTAAAAAAAGTAATAAATTTCATCTTGTTAACTTTCGCAACCAAAGCCAAGCACATGATTATCATTGTACTTTTAATCGAGACTCCGAGGGCTACAAAGGCCAGTTGAAGGGGCTAGGGATTATAATAAATGATGATGATGGACTTATTAACGCTAAAGTTAACCCACCACCAAGAGACAACGGTACAGTAGACTTTACTAAGTTACCCGCTCCGCTATTAGCACATATATCCTATGATTCACAGCAAGCTACTACCATTCGATACCTAGTGTTGTCTTGGTTAACGGAACTGAAGGTAAATGAATATGTTCCTGGGGCTCCCCGAAATGTGGCTGGTCGTTTGTATCGCGCTGCCATGCGTACACGGTTAAATGGAGTACAACTTGAAAAAAAACATATCTATCTAAGCAATGCAAAAAGCGAATTCAACTTCAATACCAATATCCTCCTGATAGGATGGGGAAAGCGCTCAGGGGGCGTAAAACCAAACGTGAAGAACGACCAGGTTGTAAATATACCCTTCTATTCCTTGGAACAACAAGACAAGCCTCAGAAGCCTTATCGATATGTATCAGTATTCAAATCAGTATATGAAAAAGCGAATCTTACTAATCTGAATGTCGATGAAGGTTATTGGGTGTTATACAGAACCCCTAAGTACAATAAAAAATTATCGGATACGCAACTCGTTTTCATTCCTGCATGTCCAGAAACTTTTATTCCGATTCATAGAGCGGATGATCTATCACTATTTAGTGAACTGGTACAACATAATCTACAATTTCTTAGTCCATTAATTCATGATGGTAAGCAAGATACGCCTGACATTACTGTAGAGAACACGATTCCTCGAAGTGTCGTACATGTAAAGCGTAGTGGTACAAATGTACAGCAGCTTAAAGAACTATACGAAAATCAAGGGTATCACTTTGTTTTATATGATGCACATAAAGGGCTTAACCTAAACGATTTCCCAATCATCAAAGATAAACATTAATAGCTTCAGTAGTATACTTTGGAGGATATGACATGATAGATCAAGAAGAACTAACATTGATTGAACGCTTTAATAACGGTGATCAAGATGCGTTTAATCAGTTATATGAACGATACCAGCCCATGATCAAAACTATTAGTAATCGTTATTTTGGCCCTTCCATAGAAAAGGAAGATTTGTGGCAGGAAGCTTCTATCGGATTATATATTGCGGTACTAAAATATAATCCAAGTAAAGGGCATCTGAACCAATATGTTAGTTTGCATATACATAGTCGATTGAAGAATCAAATTACGGCTGCCACTAGAAAAAACATCAAATTCTTAATGAGGCTTTTTCTTACAATAACTATATGGACGAGAATGAAACAATGACGTTTGAACATGTTTTACGTTCTAAAGTCTCAACACCTGAAGAGATACTGCTTATGAAGGAAGTTATGTATGATCGGCAATTGACATATCGTGCCTTTGTCTCTAAATGTTCAGCCAAAGAAAGGACTGTACTGCGTTATTATTTATACGGTTTCCGAAATAAACAAATTTCTCAATCGACTGGCTATAGTGTGAAATCTATAGATAACACTTTAACGCGTATCAAAGTAAAAATAGAAAATATGAAACAACTAGAATTAAAAGTTGTATAAAATTGCCGCTAAAACGGTAGATTCTTGTAAAAAATGATCTATCGTCTTTGCTTTGAGATGGGATGTAAATTTAGGGTGTTGTAAATTATCCAAGTTCGCTAATCTCCAGTACAGTTAACTTATAAACTACTTGGAGGTTATATAAATGAATCAACCATCTTTTACAGCATTGCGTATTGGTGAGCCATTCACACTTGTAAAGCATAATGGGCAAGAGTTTCAAGCAGCATTTGAATTGCTTTCCGATGAAGCGGGTCAATCTATACAACCATTTTTGGTCATGTTCGTTCCTAATACATCGAAGGATGAAATAGCTCTATTCGAAAAGTCATCCATACAAACTAGAATATTCAAAGAAGGTGGAAAAGCACTATTCTTATTCCGATTCGGTGAAACGTCATATGTACTTGAAAATTCGTTCGATGCGACCTTATACCCTAGTCATATGATTCAAAACATTAACGAATGTTCCAATATATTAACGGTTGTAGTCGTAGATCCCAAAGATGATAACCGCATTAAGTATCTTAGAGCATGTTCATTCCCTATGGAATTCAGAAAACAATTTATGCAATTAGTTGTTAGGGCAACAAAAACGGAGAGATTCACTGCTAAGTATAGGCAATGGATCACTGCGATTTGGAAAGACTATCATTCCTTGCAAATTTGGAATCTTGCTAAAGATACTGGCAGGCTAGGTGAATAACTAATTGGGGTGAATGGTATGAATCATTATGATACGAAAGCTAGAGAGGTGGAACGTAGACTTCTAAGTAAATGGAGTGAACGTTCTATCTTCCTTACGGGAAAAGGCAGCGAGAATGTCATCTGCGGTCTTACTAGCGATCGCATTGCGTTTAGAACAAGCAAAAGTAAGGTTACTCAATATATTAACAGAATAAAGCTGCGTAAATCTATTGCATACCTACTAGCTAAGAAGACAGCTACTCGTAAAGAGTTGGAAAAGTATAGTCATATGAATTCTGCTTTACTTGGCTTACTGAAGCATCTATTTATTGAGACTGCGAAGATTGCCACTACTGCTAGTGGGATATTACGCTTAACGATCAAGGGTGTGAGATACTTCTTTAGCGGTCTTGAACGGGCTTCACGTAAAGATAAAGAGGCGATTAAAAAGAATGGCGCGAAATCGATATTAGCCTCTTATTACTACCTAAGAGAGTCGGCCAATCCGAAATTGCTTCAATTTATAGAAGAAAACAACATGGAGCTGCTTCTCGATTCGGGAGAGTTTTCAGCCTATAAAGCAAGAATGAAGAATGGAAAACAAGATCCCATAGATATTGTAGCGTATGCCGACTTCATTAAGAGATATGATCACTTAATATGGAACTACTTTAACTTAGATGTCACGAATAATACCGAGCAGTCTCAGCGGAACTATGAACAGCTCTATGAGCTAACAGGTCGTAAACCTATACCGGTATGGCATCCTAATGTAAGCGATTGGAGAGAGAGCGACTGGCAAGCTCTAGAAGGGTTAGTTAAGCAAGATCATGCCTTAATAGGTATTGGCGGTACGGTACATATGGGGATTGAAGCGGGTCCACGTAGTATGAATAAAGTCAAAGATGCCTTGTTTAATGGAATCTATCATCGTTTCAGTGAACAGAATTTTCATTGGCTTGGTGGTTCATCTAATCTTTTATATAAGTATCCTATGTTCTCTGCAGACTCTTCAGGCTATTTACAAGGAAGGAAGAAAAATCAACATTATTACTTCAATGGTGAAGATATCTCAACTCGTATCAATAGGGATATATCGCCCGAAGAATGTTTGTTCGATAATATCCGTTTATTATCTAAGCTGGAGAGCAGCACCAATCCACTTTTATTTCAAAGTTGATTAATTTTATTAATACATAACAAAGTAAGCCATTATTCAATAAAACAATGGCTTACTTTGTTCCATTTTCCTTTACTGATTACTCATTATTAACAAATAGAAGAGAGGTATAATTATGTTAGATACAACGATAATTACTTCATTTGAGCAAGTTAACCTACAAGAACTCATGCTGCCTATGATAGTGGTTTACGATCATCCCATTGATCGTCCTACTAAATATGTCGCGAGATTGTTTGATATGAACGTAGGTACGCCGTATGCCGTTATAGCTGATACGCTAGAAGCCTTACATGCCGTCATTCCCTTCAACTTTACCAAGCTCAATAGAAGCGATGATGATGATCCCGTAATCATTGAAGTTTGGGTTTAGTTATACGCTAGCACCATGACTAACGGGAGGTAATTATCATTATGGTAACGTGTCAATTCTGTGGTCACGAAGATGTACGTGATGGTGACAGCTTTCAGATCGATGCTGCTGGTAAAGGTTCTTGGTGCGATCATTGTGATGGATATACTTATCTTAATGATGACTCGATAAAACATACATTCACACTCATCTTAGAAAAAAAAAATTCAAAAAATCTTATCACTAATCCCCCTGATGTTCAATTAACAAAAAGATTATCCCCTTATCGGTATCCAGGTGGGAAATCTAAAATAGTAAATTACTTATTTTCACATCTTCAAGAGTCTAAGTTGCAAAAGCTTGTATCACCTTACACTGGTGGGGGGAGCTTTGAGTTAGCCTTACTTCATGCAGGGCTAATCGATCATCTTCATATGAACGACCTTGATACAGGCGTCTATGCCTTGTGGTGGACGATAAAACATATGCCATATGTTCTTGTAGAAAAATTAACAACGATAATTCCTACACATGATGATTATTTTAAGGCAAAGACTATCATTCAATCCGATTATTTAGACACTGATGTTATTGATGCAGCATGGGCCTCATTGCTGGTCAATAGATTAGCATATAGCGGAATTTCGAAAGCGAATCCTCTAGGTGGTCGAAATGGAAAGCAAAAAGATTTATTATCTCGGTGGAATCCAACTGAATTAATAAAGAGAATTGAAATAATTCATGCAATGAGCGACAAAATTGAAATTACACAAGAAAATGCCCTTGATTTAATTGAGGAATCATATTGGCAATCGAATACAACTATATTTATTGATCCCCCTTACGTTGAAAAGGGGAAGGATTTATATCATTGCTATTATACTGAACAAGATCATAGAAATCTGTCATTTTTATTGGAGTCATTACATTACGGTTGTCCTGGTGCTGATATTCTTGTCACTTACGATTTTAACGAGTGGTTAGTCAATCTTTACGATTATCCAAAGAAAGAAATTATCTCTAGGAAATATTCAGTTTAATTAAGGATGTGGGTTCTTGATAATGAAAGACAATATCTTTGGAATCATTGTTTTTTCTACTCCAATACTTCTAATTACAAGTGTTTTAATCATCAACGGAATAGAAAAAGTGTTAGAATATGTAAGAACAATATAATATTTATACTTGGTCGAAAATGTCAGACTACATAGTGTTTAGATCATGCTAGATATTGAGCTGCAGTATCAAAATTATATAATTGTGAAAATAATGATTACAGGAGTGTAGAGCAATGGAACTAAATTTACTTCCTCCGTTAATAGAGGTTATGGAAACATCTTTTATTATGGAAAAAATCAGCTATGAATACAGCTCGAACGTTGATGAGTTCGGCGATAGAGAAGTTATTGATGTATCCAGAGAGTATAAAGTATGGGTTAAAGCTCCTAAAATTTCATTTCTGGATTGGATAGAAACGTTGATGCTCCTAAAAGAGCATGATGTTTTAACAACTCATATCTATACAAAAAAATTAATACCTTATCAGCCTAGTAATAGCACTGTATGGGCATACTTCGATCAAGTAAAAGGTAATCTGCTCTCCCATGAGTCTGTCTATCGTAAAAAAAGATCAAGTCAAAATTTATGTGTATTTCATAAAGGAGTTCAATTATTTTGCGATTATCAGGATTCTAAGTCATAATATTCAAATTATTCTGTTTTTCAAGTGATGTGTAAGGTAAGTTTATAATTCGATTAGGATCTCAAACGTATGGATAATCAAGTGGTGTATATGAGCGAGCAAAATAATAACAAGCTTTATCCTCATTGGAACAGTAACGATATAATCTATAAAGAAGAGTCTCCCAACACAGCAGCTATATGGGAATGGCTAGTTTATATACGCCGTAACGATGAAATCTTAACAGATGACCAAAGCGTGGCTTTTGAAACGGTTATTGATTTTATGCAGAATATATTAAATGAAAATGAAAGATATATCAAAAGTTATCTCAAAATTATGAAGAGAGAACACGAATGATCTTCAATGAATATAAAAGTGTATTGAAAAAAGGAGAGTGTAAAAGGATGAACCTAAGAAAAATAAAATTTGTTAAAAGTTTAATTCAATTATTAGGGATTATGCTTTTGTTGAGAGTTATTCAAAGCACATTTACATTGCCAAGCTTAGTCGATAGTATTAATTTGCAGTCAATGAACATTTTCGAATACATCATTAAAAAATTTGCTCATCCTATAACTTTTGTCTCAATTGGAACAATTGTTATCGTAATATTAGTTGGGTTGGTTTCTAAAGAAACAGATAATCAACTTAAAAGGAAACACAAAAAAATTAAGCTTAACGTGTACGTTCTTATTCTCCTATTTTGTGATACCTTTTCTTGTAGATTTTTTTCAAAGCTTCACTTTTTAAATGAATACCTGGTTGTAAGTTGTAGATCCATAATTTTGAATAACCTGTTGTCTAGTAGACACATATTGCGAAGGAGCGAGGAAAATGAAAATTAATGTTTATGAAAATTTTGATGGAAGTAAGCTGGTCGCTATGTTGGTAGAGAATGGATCGGAACGTGAGTTAGTAAGATCGGAAAAAGGTAGTGATGATTTGTTAAATAAAATTGATGATATGAATTTGTCGCATCTGACAGTAACATTTCACTGGGCATCCAACGAAAAATAATAAGTAGGTGGTTTATCAAATGGTAAAATACAAAATGCTTGAATCCTATGGGAAATTCAAACTTTGGGAAAGCATTGAAAAGAATTCAAACAAAATTTTTAAAGTCACTTATCGGGGTGAAAACAGGGCTATGGGATATTACTATAAAGTCGTGAAAGAAAAATTTGATAAAATAAAACATTTGGAATAAAGAAGGTATGTTAAATATGGCTAGATGCTTAGATTGTGAAATGGTCTATACCGTTTACGGTGGGAGTGAAGGTTTTAAATGTCCTAGATGCAAGTAGCACATCCAAAGAAAAGTAATGCGTAGTACGATTGCGAATATGACACAAAATACGACAGTAGGAAAGGATAATAGACATGAGCAGTAGGAAATTGCCTAAACATATTGTAGACAAAGTACATCTGCATAGTAGGTATGCAAAAAGGGCTGAACAAGCAAGAGTTGAAATTGAAACATGGTTTATCAAGCAGGGTATGGAAATGGAAAATGAAGTTGATTTACCAATTACAGATATTTTAGTAGATAACGAAACTCATCACAATACAGATGAAGCAATTGAACTTTTGGAAGTAGAGTTAAACAATATTTAATTGTCGCAGTACGATTGCGAATATGACACATATTGCGAAGGAAGGTGAAAATGTGGAATTTGGATCGGTAGAGTATTACAAAAAAGAAATTTTAGAAGAAACAGAGCGCGAATATCAGAAGCAAGTGGTGATTTCTTATACAAAGAGTGTTCTTACATCGGATTTTGATTCAGATAAAGAGATGGTACGGAAATTGAGAAATCTAATGTTAGCTTGGGAACAAGTTAAACGGATATGACACATATTGCGACAGAAAGCGGTGAGAATGAATGGACGACAAAGCGTGTCCTGAGTGTGGCAATAAGAACTTGCAGATATTCCAGCAGATAGCTGTGGGGCAAACCATTTCCGCCCGAACAGGTAAGGTCTTGAAAAATCATGGGTTTATGGAGGTTACTTGTTGGAACTACAAATGTAAGTGTGGTTGGACAGGAGAGCTTGAAACAGAGTGAGTGTCGCAGTTCGAATACAACTACGACGCAACAAAAAGAATAGAAAGGTGTGTGAAAATGTACAGTCCTCTAGAAAAATTGTTGCTTGGTATGATGTTATTGATTATAGCTATTTTGGTGATAGGTTGCATTGTCGGATATGTGTTGGACTTTTTCAGATTTGAAGAAAGAGACGATACATCAAAATGAATAAGGTGGTGTGTAACGATGGGTCATAATCTTAAGATAATTTTAGTATTAGCTATAATTTGTTCCGCTCTATACTTCATAATGGGCAATGTACTACTTGAAGCAGGGTACAATATCGAAGTTTTTTCCTTGAAGTAACTCAATGAATAAAATCGTTCATAAGAAAGGTATAAATTAAACTACAATGACAGAACAGTTATTGAATGAAATTCATCAAGAAGGAATAAAATTGAAGGTTTCAATCAGACATTCAATTAGTGATGGTTTTTCATTAAATATTGTTGATTCTAAACCAATTATTTATTTGCCGTTTGAACCAGTAGAACAATCTCAGTCAAACTTTTTTTCACTTGCGCATGAACTTGCACATTGGAAATATTTCAAAAAATTAAATGATAATGGAATAATACGTTATCAAAGTATAAGAGAGAAGTGGAGACTTGGGCAATACCGTTATTTCTTATATATATGGATAGATGAAATAAATGCCTGGATGATTGGCTATTTTATTTGCAAAAAACACAAAATAAATACTAAGGGTTATTTGAGACATTCATGGAAATGTTTCAAAACATATTTAAAGCGTACAAATCAAACAACTTTAATTATAAAGAGTAAAGAGATATTAAATGAAATAGAAAGAGAATGTGGTTGGTGCTTTTATGATGGAATTGAAAAAACAATGAAATATTGTCCTAAATGTGGACGAGCTGTTATTAGGCTACATATTGAATAGCCTAGTGTATTAGAAAAAGGAGGGTTATTGAAATGAAGTTATCAGAAATAAACAAACAGTATGAGGAAATTTTACATTCAGATCTTCCGGTCGAAAAAAAAGATTTGAAATATGTAGAACTTATGACGTATATGGAGAGAATTTTCGATATACCATTCATTAAAAACGAGACATACGAGAAAAATAATCCTGCTATAATTGCAATGTATCGCAAGCTATCAATGACTCGTACAACAATATAATATCGATGGTATTCGCTAAAAATGGGAGGGACTAGGAGTGATTGTTTTCCCATTGCCCATCTAATGATTATAGTATCGTCTCTCATATCGTTATGGAGAATCCGAAACTACGGTGATCATGATAATAAGGATAGAATTATTTTCGTATGTTGGCTGCTGTCATTAATGGCTATGCTTCTTATGGTTTTAAACAATGTAATTCATTGAATAATAGCGTTCATAGAAAGAAGGTTTTTATATGAAAAAAATTAAAATCTTCAATATTTTGATCATAATTTTTCTGTTAATTTCAATTCCAAATTTCATTAAAATGTATTATCACATTGAAACAAAAACATTTCGTCATATAAGTAACGAATTGGTCGAGAAAGTTGAGCTTAATAATTACTTATCAGCATCAGAAAAAATGGAATTCGAAAATATGTTCAAGTTAGCCGGGTTCGAAAACATATCAATCGAAGCACCTTCATATCCAGTGCCATTTAAATCATTAATTTCAATTAAGATTTATGTTGATCCTCAATATAGCGTCATAAATAAGTGGGCATGGGAAAGTGAAGTCAAAAAGGAGTTTTATCTTTTTTCTACTTCTGTAAACTTTCTAGAATGATCTTAATTAATTTAATTAAACTAAAATATTTGCTAAACAAGTTAGATATTATGCAACATATTGAATAGTGTAAATGTCAATCAAATAGTTGACCACCTTGCTAACCTAAAAGTTGACCACCCTGGCAGAAATAATAGGCACCCATGGGTGCCAGTTTCATTAGAATAAATCTCTCTGAGTAAGCTGTTGATAT
>NZ_JBXCIY010000027.1:0-42646 GCF_056786395.1 Paenibacillus sp. Y951
CCAAGACTTTTTCATGTGTTGGAAAGCATCCCGCTCAGTGTAAATGGTAAGGTGGATCGCAAGGCTTTACCAAGAGTGGTTGAGCGTAAAGAGATGGTAGAAATGGCAGAAAAGTCTGACAGAGCCCCCAAGGACCCAGTTGAGCAACAGCTTTTGAATCTATGGAAAAAAGTTCTGGAACAAGAGAAAATTATAGTGAATGATGATTTCTTCCAGCTGGGTGGGCAGTCGTTTGAAGCGGTACGATTAGTTGGATTAATCTCAGAGCAGTTTGGAATCAATCTATCGATCGGGGATGTGTGGCAAGATCGTACAGTGGCGAGAATGGCGGAGCGACTACGGGAATGGGAGCATGCTGCAGCGTTTCGAGCGCTTGTAGAGATGAATACCGAGGGAAAAGGGAGCCCGTTATACCTAGTACATCCAGCAGGTGGTAATGTCATGTGCTATGGGGAACTGGGAGGACTAATATCACGTCCAGTGTATGCCTTCCAAGCACCTGGTGTGGATGGAAAAGCAGTGCCATTGGATTCGATTAATGAGCTAGCGAAGATTTATGTGAAGGAGTTAGTTGAGCATCAGCCTGAAGGGGCGATTTTACTAGGCGGATGGTCTTCCGGTGGAATAATAGCCTATGAGATGGCGGTACAGTTGCGTGAGCAAGGACGAATGCTAGAAGGAATTATTATTATAGATAGTCCAGCTCCGCTAGTTCATGAACCAATTGATGAAGCCATTCTCTTCGACTGGTTTATTGAAGATATGAATTTGGAACAATCAATGAATACTATTTTGAAAAATATTAGGAAAGAAACAACGGATAAACAAAAATTGAAACAGGTCGTAGAATGGACTAGACATACATTGGGTACTAACATTGAACAGTTAAACTCTATTTATGAAGTATTCTCAGGGATTGTAAGGGGAACAAGGAACTATTCAGCACATAAATCTGATATTGATTTATTTATTATTCGCGCAAGTGAAATGATTGTAAGTGAGTTTGCTGATCATCCTTGTACAGACGATACAGATTGGGGATGGAAACAAATTACTTCAGGGAGAGTAGATACTATATATATGCCTGGCAATCATTATACTTTAATGGCGAGTTTAAACATGAAGGAAATAGCAGCTCAAATTGAAAGCTGGCTCACACAATACAATCTAGCGTATACAAACAAATAATCATAACCCAATTCATTGGACATAAGCTAACGAAATAGAATAAAAAGCATGGTAATGATACTGCGAAGTTTTTTACCATGCTTTTTTAATTATGGGAGGTTGCAATAGGTGGGAAAGTTGCAGAAGGATACCCTATTTGATATTTATGATGATATTATCATCGGAGCTGGTTCATCTGGTTCGGTAATTGCAAGTCGGTTATCTGAAGACAGCTCAAGAAAAGTGCTCTTGCTCGAATCGGGGTCCGATTTTCCTCAAGTAGAGTCAATGCCTGAATTACTTAAAAATCCTGTAGGTCCTGTTTTGAGTGGATATAATTGGGATATTCTAGCGAAAATAAAAGATTACACAAATATGAATGGTAAAACCCGAGAGAAAGCTACTTTTGACTACGCATCAGGTAAAGTAGTCGGTGGTTCATCTGCAATAAATGGTGCGATTGCTTTAAGGGGTATGCCTTCTGATTACGAAGAATGGGCAGCTGAATGCAATGGTGAATGGTCTTGGACAGAAGTATTAAAACTATTTTGTGCAATGGAGGATGACCCGTTCGGTGAAATTGAGTATCACGGTAAAAATGGACCAATCCCCATTATTCGACCGGACAAATCAGAACTAGTCCAACTTCAAAAAAGTTTTCTAGAGGCTGCATTAGTACATGGAATAGGCGAAATAACTGATCATAATCATCCAGACGCTACTGGGATAGGTATGATCCCTAAAAATGTCGCCAATAAGGTTAGGATGTCTGCAGCACTCACACATCTCTCTACTGCTCGTAATCGTCCGAATTTTACTCTCATTACTGGTATTATAGTTAATCGGTTAATTTGGAAGAATGATCATTCCATTGAGGGGGTAGAGGGGGTAATAGATGGTCGAACAGTAACCTATTATGGCCGTAGAGTAATTCTATGTTCCGGGGCATTGCATACCCCCGCTATACTTATGAGGTCAGGAATAGGCAATCCATCAATGTTGGAGGTATTAGGAATTAAAGGGAAAGTATCTCTTCACGGTGTAGGTTCTAATTTAATCGATCACCATGCCGTTGGTATTTGGGGAGTACCTAAGCAGGGAGTGAGTGAGGCTGGGGAGCCCACTCATCAAGTTTTGCTTAAGCATAATCTTATGGGTTTATCTGAAGAGAAAAACGGTATGCAGCTTTATATGCTTAGTGGAATCAACTCAACGATGTTCCCGATGATAAACACAGCCCTTGGTTCCCCCATTGCTTTTGCATTGTCAGCATGCCTAATGAAGCCTAAATCAAGAGGATATGTTCGTCTGACTTCTGCTAATCCGCAAGCACCTCTCCATGTAGTATCCAACTGTCTTGGTGAGAAAGAGGATGCCTTGAAGCTACGAGAAGGAGTTCGTTTGGCATGGGAACTTATGCAATACCCAGAACTTCGTTCGAAAATTGAGCGAGTCCTTGCTTGGACAAGCGGAGTGATTCAATCAGATGTAGCATTAGATTATGCTATTGCTACTTTTGTTCGTCCAGGATGGCACCCAGTCGGCACAGCAAAAATGGGGATTTCTCCAGATGAGGGGGCTGTTGTCAGTCCACGAGGGCAAGTGTTTGGAGTAGATAATCTTTGGGTGGCGGACGCCTCCATCATGCCCACAATTCCAAGTGCCCCAACTAATTTGACCTGTATGATGATCGGAGAGAAAATTGGAGCTCAATTACAAAAAGTTGAAACTTACGAAGGATTCCAGTTTTGAAAGCATAGTTGAAAGGAGACGGGACGGCTCATGCCAACTGTTATAGGGATGGAGTATAGTTACAATGTTATAAATTTGAGAACAGAATCTAATGAATTTATCAATTACTGTTATATTATTATAGACTCTACTTCAAAAGAAGCATTTATTGTTGATCCGTCTTGGGAGTTGCACAAGATCAATGAAACACTCAACAAATTTGGTGCAAAGTTAACGGGAATATTACTTACCCACTCTCATCAGGACCATGTCAATCTTGTTAATCCACTAGTTAATTTATACAATCCCAAAGTATATATGTCCGAAAATGAAATTAATTACTATAATTATTATTCTGAAAATCTATACCCTGTGCAAGATGGCGATCTAATTAAGTTCGGTGAAACTGTTGTTACTTGTTTACTAACTCCTGGTCATACTGCAGGCAGTATGTGTTATCTATTAACAGATAGTTTATTTACAGGAGATACTTTGTTTGTTGAGGGATGCGGTCTTTGTGAAAGTGAGGGTTCCTCGGCAGCCCAACTGTTCGATAGCTTGAATAGATTAAAATTTGTTGTTTCTCCCTCGACACGAATATTTCCTGGACATTCCTTTGGAAAGCCACCAGGAACTATTGTTGATGAGGTTGTTAAGGTAAACCTTTATCTTGCAATTCATAGGAAAATTGAATTTATTAATTTTCGAATGAGAAAGAATCAAAAAAAAGATATTCCGTTCTATTAAGCAGATAAAGGGGAGATAGGCTGTGCGAAATCATAAGAATTTGGTAGAATTTCGTCAAAATGAAGAGAGAGTCGGACAATTATTAAAGATTAGGCACCTAGACAAGCAATTCATTTCACCAAGTGGTGTATTTTATGCGCTTCAGGATGTTACTCTGGATGTAATGGCTGGGGAGTTCATTGCGGTAGTTGGTAAGTCGGGTAGTGGTAAATCAACGTTAATGAATATGATTACAGGAATTGATTCTCCTACAAAGGGTGAGATTTTTGTTGGAGGGAAACCTATTCATACTTTAGATGAAAAACAATTAGCCGTATGGAGAGGTACAAACATAGGAGTCATTTTTCAATTCTTCCAACTTCTCCCTACCCTTACAGTGGCTGAGAATGTAATGTTGCCAATGGACTTTTGTAATACTTATCCGGTTAAGGAACGGTACGAGAGAACAATTACATTACTTGAAAAAGTTGGTATAGCGGATCAAGCAGATAAATTACCTTCAGCTCTGTCAGGGGGGCAGCAGCAAAGGGCGGCTATAGCTCGTGCATTAGCAAATAATCCACCAATTTTAGTTGCAGATGAACCTACAGGCAATCTAGATTCAGCTACATCTGATCAGGTGCTTGAACTTTTCGCAAGCTTAGTTGCAGAGAATAAGACAGTTCTAATGGTAACGCATGAAAGAGATGTCTCGCGATTTGTTCATCGAACGATTACGTTGGCAGACGGTAGGCTTCAGGAGGACAGGTATGCTTAGACCAAGTTGGAAAAAGATCTATAACGACTTATGGATGACCAAGGGGCGAAGCACATTAATGCTATTAGCAATAACTGTAAGCCTTTTCGCCTTTGGTACCATTATTAATGGATACTCAGTCTTAACACGTGAACTGAGTCAGAACTATTTGAATACGAATCCTGCTTCGGCTACTGTGAAAGTTCATGATGTAGATCAAATGATGGTAGAGACGGCACTTGAGCAACAGAATATCTCTGATGCGGAGGCACGTGTGTCGATTCTTGCACGTGCGCAAATGGGGTCAAATGAATGGTTGCCTTTCTTGTTGTTTGTAGTAGAGGATTTTTCTGCGATTAAGATGAATCGTTTCATTAAAGAGGAAGGACAGGGGTCTCAATTAGTGAATAGCTTGCTGATTGAGCGTACAACTCCGAGAGTCGTACCACTTGCAATTGGAGATAGTGTTCAACTTAAGCTACCAAGTGGCTTAATGTTCGAGATTCCTGTCTCGGGCATTGTACATGATCCAAGCTTAGCGCCCGCCTGGCAGGAACAGACAGGCTACGGGTATATTACAATTGAAACACTGAGAAGTCTTGGTGAACAAATTGAATTTGATGAACTGCGCATCATGGTCAGTGATCACGGTGGGGAGAAAACTCTAATTACTGAGGCAGCTGTGAATCTTGCTAATAAGCTGGAGCAGCAAGGTTACAATGTTGAAGGAATTGAAGTTCCTCCACCGGGAAAGCATCCTCATCAAAATCAACTATCAGCAATTTTGTTATTATTTATTTCTTTTAGTGTACTATCACTCGTACTAAGTGCTATTTTAGTAGCAGCCATGGTAGCTGGCATGATGGCACAACAAGTTCGACAAATCGGAGTTATGAAAGCAATTGGAGCAAGTACCTGGCAAATATCTCGATTATATTTATATATGATAGGGATTGTAAGTGTCTTAGCTGTTGTCATCTCACTTCCCCTTAGTATTCTAGCGGGTCGGCTTTTATCCGAAATAATTTCTGAGTTATTGAATTTTTCTGTTTATAATTCCACTATCCCTTGGTGGGCAATGGTTTTACAAATAACGGTGGGTTTGATGGTTCCAATGTTAATAACGTTAAGGCCTATTCTAGACGGTAGTAAAAAGACGGTTCGGGAGGCTATCGACGATTATGGTGTAAGCAGTAATAATTTCGGAGAAAGCTGGATTGAGAAAAAGCTGAGTAGTTTGCGAGGGCTGGACCGAACATTAATGCTTGGTATACGGAATGCATTTCGTCGTAGGAAAAGACTTGTATTAAATCTAGTTTTGCTTGCGGCTGGCGGTTCTATGTTTATGACTGGTCTGAATGTTTCTGATGCTTGGGAGAAAGATTTGAGTGCAGCATTTGAACACCGAAATTTCGAGATAGAGTTTCTATTTAATAATAATGAGCCTTACGGAGAACTAACAGAAATGATTGCTAGCGTGACTGGTGTGAATAAAGTAGAGGGTTGGGGCTATGTTGAGACGGCAGTTGTTCAATCGGAAGCGTTCGAGATTAATCATACCTATCCTGATGGAAGACATGGAAGTTTCTCATTACGAGGAGTACCCGAAGGAAGCCAAATGATGGATTTTCCTTTGAAGTCAGGCCGATGGTTACAATCATCCGATAGCAATTCAATTGTATTAAACCATATGGCAGCTGCATTAGTTCCAAAGTTAAAAATAGGTGATAAAGTAAATCTATCTGTGCACGGAGAACCTCACCAATGGACAATAGTCGGTATTGTGAAAGAACTAGGATCACCTGCATCTGCCTATGTAACAAAGTCGGCCTTCGATCAGATCGTAGGTGAGACAGGGTTGGCACGTTCAATGCGAATAGCAACCGATACTACCAATCCAGGAATGCTGAAAGAAACAGTTAAACGAATAGAAATGAATCTGAACGAGACAGATATAAGTATTGCTGCAGCGATTACAGATACTCTTCTTCGTACAGCAGTTGAAGGACATATGAAAATTTTAATTTACTCACTGGTTTTACTTGCATTATTAATGGCATTAGTAGGTACACTTGGATTAGCTTCATCGATAAGTACAAGTGTAATTGAGCGGACCCGTGAATTCGGTATTATGAAAACAATAGGAGCCACGCCCCGCACGATAATAAGGAATGTAGTAAGTGAAGGTGTATTTATTGGATTATTAAGTTGGTTATTCGCTATTATCTTATCATTGCCACTTTCCTATCTAATAGGTCATATGGTTGGTACCATGGCTTTCAGAAGTCCACTTTCCTTGGCATTATCACCACTGGCTATCATCGCATGGTTGTTTATCGTATTCATCGGCTCTGCGATAGCTAGTTATATTCCTGCCAAGCGTGCTTCTAAGCAAACCATTAGTGAGAGCTTGAAGGCTATGTAGTTAATGTTCAAAATGAAGATATGATGGGCTAATTTTAACTATCTAAATGATGAGAGTTCGCTTGATTTATGTATATGTGCATAATATGTCACGAGGAATGTTAATATTTAATTAAAATACCATTTATGGTAAAATGTAGAAAGCGATGATATGCTATTCATTAAACTGTGATCATTCAATATTTATAGTAGAGATATAAAAGTGGAGGTTCTTCATGCAAGATGCATTAGTTTATAAAAGAGTAGATATTGCACAATATTGGACAATTACTAAAAATATAGATGAGGACAGGAAAAAAAAGTGGAGAGACATTATTACGAAATCAAATCTGGATACTTCTTTAACTAGATTACATCTGCGAATCGATAACAACACAATCGCAGGTATTCAACAAAATCATGGTTTGCTAATTGAAATCGTCGAAGAGAAGATTTCAATCCTAATGAAATCGATGATTGAATCTATTTTATTCCTAGTAACATCAACTGAAGGAGTAGTGTTAGCAGCAATCGGGAACAATGAAGTTACTAAAATTGTTGATCATACATGCAATATTGGGGTTGGAACAGTATTTAATATGTCCTACACAGGAGTAAATGCGATTACGCTTGCTATGGAATTAGAGGAGAAGGTATTTTTGAGAGGCGCAGAACATGACATGGATATGTTTTCCAAATGTTGTTGTTTTTGCAGTCCGATTTATTCTAAAGGGATGATAATAGGTTATCTTAATATGTCACTTACAGAGGAAGAGAATCACTTACTAGCTGCTTCTATTTTTGATATTGCTCTATGTAATATTCAGAGTTCTTTAAATAGTACATGCCCTGAAATTAGTAAGGATCATATCTTTCTGCAATTTCAGAAAAATAAGCTTTCTCCCCGAGAGAAGGAAATTGGGTATTACTGGATAATGAATCACAGCGCGTTGCGTATTGCTAGTGAATTAGGCTTAGCAGAGGGGACGATTCGTAACGTGATTAAGAAAATTTACAAGAAGACTGGAGTAAGTGATAAGGGGAAATTTATTCATAAGTTTATGGGCTTTATCAAATAAATGTATCCTGTATGGGACATATACTAGTTGGAAAAGAAATGGTATTGTTTAATATATGTAATGTTAAGTAATAAATGTAAAAATTAACATATAATTATTCGTTATCATACTTTCAAAATTTTGTATATTGTCTCAAGCACCTAGTTGATTTTATATCTACTTAGTTATTAGTATATTGCGACTCTTGCCAAGTAGTTTGTATAAAAAAATGGAAGTTACGTTCCTAGATGCATCAACAGTTGTATGAATCGATTGTTTCCATTTTTAGTTACTCTCGTGGAGTTGTTAGTTACTAATACGGTGATTACTTCCTAGAGTTAGTTGTGGTGATGATCGGTTAACATTGTGTTATGAGACATTGTGATTTTATCCTCGTTAGAAGTGATTATTACTGTCACTTTTTGTAGGGGAATCATATGTCTCTTTTTTTATTGTGTTTATTAATGTATCGAAATATTTAAGGGGGAGTTTAATTGAAACATTTGTTGTCTGGATTAGGTGATTTTTTGAGTCGTAAACGATTGATAGTTATTATTATTTGGATAGTGTGTCTATTTGTAGGTGGAATACTGCGGGGTGATCTTGAAGATAAGTTGTCCGGCGGTGGCGGTGATGTTCCTGGATCTGATTCAGCGCAGGTAATGGAATTATTCAGGGAGCAGTTCCCAGAGCGCTCTAATCCTTCCATTCTTCTTGTGATGAAAGACAGTTTGTATCCAGTCGAGTCTGCTGAATATATGGAAAAATTACAGAATGTGATTCAAGAACTAAAAAGCAATGAATCAATTGAAACTGTAACGAGTATATTAGATATTCCTGCTCAAGAAAGGGCGAGGTTTATTGGTCAGGATGGATATACTTCTATATCTCTTGTCAGCTTAAATATATCAGAAGAAGAAGCGGTCAAAATATTACCGAAAATGCAAAAGGAATTCATTGAACATACTAAAAATCTAGATGTGATGACTTATCTTGTTGGTACTGCACCAGTATTGGGTGACATATCTGAATATAGTAAATCGGGACTATTAAAGGCAGAACTTATTGTTCTCCCACTAATTTTTATCATCCTCTTTCTCTTATTCAGAAGTTTGATGGCTACTTTGATCCCTTTTATTATTACGGTAGTATCAGTAATCGGAGCGACGAATGTAATTGGAATTATTGCATCATATACAGAAATTTCTGTTTTCGTCTCCAATGCAACCGTGATGTTAGGCTTAGGGGTTGGGATTGATTATTCCCTCTTCATGGTGAACCGATTCCGAATCGAACTTGGAAAAACAGAAGATATAAAAACTGCTATGGGTCATACGATGCGTACAGCTGGTCATACGGTTCTTTTTTCAGGTATAACGGTAATTGCATCGATGTCAGTACTATTCTTGGTAAATATTCCCGCTATTAAGGCTTTGGCGATTGGGGCCATCACTGTTGTATTCGTTGCTATGGTAGCAACGTTAACTTTACTACCAAGTATATTACTAGTATTAGGTCGGAAAATTAACTTAGGTACTTTCAAAAGGCTAAATCGAAGAGATAATGCACCATCTGAAGGTTGGGTGAAATGGTCGAAGATGGTGATGCGACGTCCAGGGATTTTTCTTTCAATAGGTCTTTTATTATTAGTAGTTTTGGCTATACCAACATTGCAATTAAAGTTATTTTCACCCGATGTGACGATCCTTCCTGGTGACTCCAACGTTCGTAAAGGGTTTGAAATATTGCAAGAATCTTTTGGAGAAGGACGTTTAAGTCCAAACTACTTAGTTATAGAGTCAGATGGAAACATTGTAACTGAAGAAAACTTAGAAATGCTGTCAAAATGGGTGGGTGAACTAAAACTACGAGAAGAAATTACGAGTGTTGATTCCGTAACAACTATGTTTGAGGGTACACCAGAAAAAAAAATTCCATCGATACTTGCTAGTGATCAATTGTCCGAATCAGCAGTTAGCACAATTAACCGCTATATAAGCAAAGACAATCAATCATTGGTGATAGAGTTTTATGCTAGGAAAACAGCTGCTGATGAAGAGACGCGAGAATTGATTCGAAACTTGAGAGATGTATGGATTCCAACTTTGGAAATGCCAATTGAAATGAAAGCATCTATAGGCGGTGAGACAGCAGCGAGCCTCGATAACAATGATGAGATCTCTAGAAGTCTTATACCAACGATCGTAATGATGCTTGTGCTTATCTATATAATTCTACTATTTACTTTTAAGAGTATATTACTTCCGCTAAAAGCAATTCTCCTTAATTTGATTTCAGTTGGAGCTACTTACGGAGTATTGGTACTTATTTTTGTGAAAGGATATGGTGCAGAATTATTAGGTGTAGAAACCATCGGAAATATTGTAAGTTTTGTGCCAGTATTATTACTTGCACTATTGTTCGGATTAAGCACGGATTATGAAGTGTTCCTCATCAGCAGAGTCCAAGAAGAATATGAGTTGACGAATGATAACGAGCATAGTGTATCAGTTGCTCTACAGGAAACTGGACCGCTTATTACGGGGGCAGCCATCTTAATGATGTCAGTATTTGCAGGATTTGCCTTCTCTGGTATCTTACCTATTCAGGTACTGGGAGTAGGATTAGCTGTTGGTATTTTGTTAGATGCGACAATCGTCCGGATGGTGCTTGTTCCATCAACGTTAAAGCTATTAGGTAGTTGGAATTGGTGGTTTCCTAAATTTGGTAGAAAAAAGAATTCTGAGAGAAGCAGTAAATCGAGTCTTCATTAATATATCAAATTCTTAAATTAGAAAGATGGATGTGATCATAATGGAGAAAGTTACTTTGCTGTGCCTACCCTTTGCGGGTGGCTCAGCATCCATGTATTTTCGATGGAAGTCTCTACTAGGACCGAATATAGATGTGCTTCCGATAGAAATGCCAGGGAGAGGATCGAGACTTAAAGAACCTCTGTTACACCGTGTAGAAGATTTAGTTGAAGATGCATTTTATCAAATAAAGCATAAATGGATGGCACAATCCTATGCGATTTTCGGATACAGTATGGGGAGTTTAATTGGTTACGAGCTATGTCAGAAAATGCTCACTGAGGGTTTAGGGGAACCTATTCATTTGTTCACTGCATCTTTTGAGGCGCCTTGTACGCATAAAAAAACAGAGTCCAAGCACCTACTGTCCGATCAACTATTTAAGAATGAAATTATTAAATTGAATGGAACACCGAGAGAAGTAATTGAAAATCAGGAATTAATTAATTTTTGTCTGCCTATATTACGTGCAGATTTTGAAGCGATAGAGACTTATCAGTGGAGCAATGAGAGGAAAGTACGTATTGATTCGAATATTTCTTCTCTAATTGGTATAGAGGATTTAATTTCTTTAGAAGGTGTAAAGGCATGGGAGCAATTAACAGAAAAAGAACATGAAATTATTTTATTTGAGGGGGGACATTTTTTTATGAAACAGCAAGAAACGAAGATCATAGAGTTGATTCGTCAAAAGTGTTCTTTTTCTCATATGAACCAATTACATATGTATGGTTAATCGTATTAACTATTATATTGAAAGTGGGAATTAGTAATAATGAAAGCGCAACGGTTCGTAACATTAAATGAGGTGCTGAAGCATAATAGCAGAAATGGCAATGCTGGTATTTGTTTTATAGACGGGGATAAAGAAGAATCGAGCCTGTCATATCATGAACTATATAATCAGGCCCTTGGGATATTAGGACAGCTACAGAAGAAAGGGTTAAAAGCTGGTGATGAGCTAATTTTCCAAATCGATGATAATCCTTTTTTTCTTAAAGTGTTTTGGGCATGTCAATTAGGAGGAATTATTCCAGTACCGGTAACTATAGGGAATAATGAAGAACATAAACGGAAGTTGTTTCTTATTTGGAATAGCTTAATTAATCCATACATGATATCTGATGAAAAGTCGCTAGAGGATCTCATGAATTTCGCTGAAAAGCATGAGATTACATATATGAGCGAGATGCATAGTCGCACTCTAATATCATCAGAATGTATGAACCTATATGAAGAGTTAGGGGTTTGTCATGATCCACAGCCGCATGATATTGCCTTAATCCAATACTCATCGGGCTCGACGGGGGATCCCAAGGGGGTAGTGCTTACTCATTACAACTTGCTTACCAATATTTATCAAATGTTGTTATCTGCGCAAGTATCTCAATCAGACGCATACTTAAGCTGGATGCCTCTGACTCACGATATGGGAATAATCGGTATGCACTTAACTCCCTGTGTATCAAACTCCAACCAATATATAATGCCTACATCATTATTTATACGAAGACCCACTTTGTGGATGAAAAAGGTATATCAGCATAACGTAACGATTACCTCTTCACCTAACTTTGGTTATAAGTATTTCTTAATGCACTTTAAACCGGAGGTTGTAGCTGCATGGGATTTATCTCATGTAAGGTTAATATTAAATGGAGCGGAGCCTATTTCTCCTGAAATTGCTGATATGTTCATAACTCAACTTGAGCCCTTTAATTTGAAGCGAAACACTATGTTTCCGGTATATGGAATGGCAGAGGCGTCATTGGCTGTTACATTTCCTCCTTTGGGTGAGCACTTTAGAACGATTTATATTCAACGCTCTACGCTAATTGTAGGAAATACGGTTTGTTTATCCCTTGGTGCTGGTCCAGATTATATAGCGTTTGTTGATGTTGGGTATCCCCTAGAAGGACTTCAAATAAGAATTTGTGATGATAACGATCATCCATTGGAGAATCTAAAGGTTGGTTATATCCAGATTAAAGGTGGTAATGTAACAACGGGGTATTACAACAATGTAGAGGCAACATCCAATCTAATCCGAGATGGTTGGCTTAATACAGGTGATTTAGGCTTAATGTCAGAGGGACGGCTTATCATTACGGGTCGCGCTAAAGATATTATTTTTGTGAATGGACAAAACATTTATCCTCATGACATTGAGAGGGTGGCTGAAGAACTGAAGGAAATCGAGTTAGGCTACATAGCAGCATGTGGTGTATACAATGAAAAGTACCAATACGATGATATACATTTATTTGTAATATATAAGAATAAATTAGATGGATTCATTTCTATGTATCACAAATTAAAAAATCATATCAGTAAACAAATGGGATTAGAGGTTGCCACAATTACTCCCGTCAAAAAAATACCGAAAACGACGAGTGGGAAATTTCAACGATATAAGTTAGCAGAAGGTTATCGGTTAGGAGAATATGATGAGCTAAGGAACCAGTTGGATCAACTGTTAGAACAACAGAGGCAGGAGAAGACTCATATTCCACCAATGAACATTATCGAGGAAAAGCTTGCACTTATGTGGTCGGAGCTTTTCGGTATAGAAGAGATTAGTATAGATGCCGATTACTTCGAGCTTGGAGGGGATTCGCTACAGGCCCAGCAATTGCTCGTAAAAATAGAGAAGGAATTTGAAATGGACTTTTCAATTCGACATCTATTTGAACATTCAACGATTCGAGGCATTGGAAGCTTAATCGCAGATCAGCGTAGCATGAAAGTGGTTGGAGATATAGAAAAAGAAGGGAGTAGAGAAGATCAATTTGAACGAGTCTCTCCCAATTTGCCTTACTATCCAACTTCGTCTGCACAGAAGCGCTTGTATGTGCTTCAACAGATGGCACTAGAAGATGTTAGCTACAATCAAACCTTTTTCTTAGAAATGAAAGGGACTCTTGAGCTTGACCGATTAAGGCAGGCTATTAACTATATAATAAATCGTCATGAATCTCTTCGAACCTCTTTTGACGTAGTAGATGGGGAGCCAGTGCAGGTCATTTCCGAGGAATTAAATGTTCACCTAGAAGTTATTGAACTAGCAGAAACCGACGTGGAAAATTGGATTACCAACTTCGCAAAACCTTTTGATCTTCATAAGGCTCCATTAATACGAGGGTGTATCTCGAAGTTGACTTCTGACCATCATATACTGATGCTTGACACCCACCATATTATTGTGGATGGAACATCACAAAGTATTTTTATTAAAGAATTGACGGATTTTTATAATCGGAAGGAGCTTCATACGCTTGAGATGCAGTATAAAAATTATGCTGTATGGCAAAAGAAGCTTGAAGAAAACGGTCGTTTAGTGAAAGAGGAAGCTTATTGGCTCAGTACTTTTGAAGATGAAATACCTGCCCTTCAGCTCCCTACTGATTATTCTCGACCTGGTCATAAAAGCCAAGAAGGAGATCAGGTACAAATTAGAGTTAACAGTGAGCTAGTACAAAGTTTGAAGAAAGTGGGATCCCGTAATGGTGCCACATTGTATATGACTTTGTTAAGCACTTATTATATTCTGCTATGGAAATTCAGCGGTCAGAAAGATTTTGTCGTCGGGTCACCTATTGCAGGCAGATTGCACAGTGACATGGAAAAAATTATCGGTCTATTCGTCAATACCATGGCGATTAGAAGTCGGATTGAAGAAACGGATAGCTTTTCTAAGTTACTAAGCAAAGTTAAAGAAAATGTTCTTGATGTGTTTGATAACCAAAGCTATCAATATGAAACTTTGGTAAATAAATTAAACATTTCAAGAGATGCTAGCCGCAATCCTCTTTTTGATACGATGTTTGTTCTGCAAAATATGGAGCAATCAACTTTTGATCTTGAAGGGCTTAACATTCAAAGCACTAACTTTACCAACGGAACATCGAAGTTTGATCTTACGGTTGAGGTAACAGAAGTTAAAGGCGAACTTGAGATTGTTTTCGAGTATTGTACAAAGCTTTTCAAAAAAGAAACGATACAGCGTATGTCCGACCACTTTATGAGACTAATGAAGCAAATTGTTCAAAATCAAGAAGTATTATTGCTTGACTTGGAGCTTATTGAAGAAAAGGAAAGGGAACAGCTTTTATTCGAGTTTAATCCTAAAGCTACCCAGTATCCTAAGCATCAAACCTTGCAGGAGCTATTCTCTGAACAAGTGAAGAAGATTCCTAATCATGTCGCCTTAAAGTGGAGAGACATTGAACTTACTTATCAAGAACTTGATCAAAAATCCAATCAGTTAGCTAGACTGCTGAGAAGAGAAGGTGTTAAGCCCAATAGCATTATTGCTCTTCTTATTGAAAGATCACCTGAATTGGTAATTGGAATATGGGGTGTATTGAAGGCGGGAGGGGCATACCTACCGATAGATCCAGAATATCCTGAGGGTAGGGTGGATGGCATACTTGAAGATTCTTCCACCTCCTGGGTTTTGACAAATTCCCAATTGGACAAAAAATTTGAATCTGTGCTGTATAAGGATAATCTTCTTGTCATTGATTTAGATGAGTGGGACACACGGATAGAACACGAAGATAAGGCCCCATTGGAGCCAGTTAATCAATCGAAAGACCTCGCTCATGTTATGTATACCTCAGGCTCTACTGGAAAGCCAAAAGGGAATTTAATCTGCCATTATAACATAATTCGTACAGTAACCTACACCAATTACGTTTCTATTACACCACAGGACACACTTCTTCAACTGTCTAATTATGCATTTGATGGATCTACCTTTGACATTTTTGGTGCATTGTTAAATGGAGCTCGACTAGTACTCATCGATAAAATGACATTGCTTGATATGCCGGCTTTGGCAAATCTCATAAAAGAAGAAGGGGTTACTGTATTCCTAGCAACGACAGCTTTGTTCAATACGTTAGTTGACGTCCAAATTGAATGTATGGATCAGGTGAAAACCGTTTTATTTGGAGGTGAGAGAGCCTCCTTGGCACATGTTCAAAAAGCTTGGAATGTGCTAGGACCAGGTCGCTTGGTTCATATGTATGGACCAGCAGAAAGTACAGTATATGCAACATACTATCCGATCACAGTAATTCCTGAAGAGGCCACGACAGTACCTATTGGCAAGCCTATTTCCAATACAGAAGTATATATTCTAAGTAAAGATAATAAGCTTCAGCCTATAGGAGTTGCAGGTGAATTATGCATTGCAGGGGAAGGCTTAGCAGGGGGTTACTTAAACCGTCCGGATCTAACCAAAGAGAAGTTTGTTTCACATCCATTTGTTTCTGGAGCAACGATGTATCGCACGGGGGATATGGCTAAATGGCTCCATGATGGAACGATTGAATTTATTGATCGCATAGATAATCAAGTGAAAATCCGTGGATTTCGCATTGAAATGAGTGAAATCGAGACTCAAATTATGAGATATCCTTCTATTAAGGAAGTATTAGTAGTTGTGAAATCTAGTAATGAGAGTCACCGGTACCTTTGTGCTTATTATGTTTCTGATGAATCTATAATGGTTGCACAATTGAAGGAAATGTTGGGCAAAGAGCTACCAGACTATATGATTCCTTCATCTTACGTGCAATTGGATCAGATGCCACTTACTCTAAATGGAAAAATCGATAAACAAAACCTTCCAGAACCTAACAATCATGAAGCAGATAGAGGTGCATTCGCACAAGCAACCAATAAACTTGAAGGTAAACTTGTTGATATTTGGGAGAAGGTGTTAGATCGAGGTTCTATTGGAATACATGATAACTTTTTTGATCTTGGTGGAAACTCATTGCTCTTAATTAAAGTTCATTCCAAAATCGACAGTTTGTACAAAGGGAAGGTGAAGGTGGCTGATCTTTTTACACATACCACCATCAGTAAGTTGGCTGGGTTAATAGGAAGTTCGGATGAGAATAGTACCCAAAAAGCTATTGAACTTAATGAACTACATGTACCTGGTGACTACTGGAGTGAAGGAACTGCTGAAGATAAGGATACAATTTTCAAATTCTCACTTGAGCAATCCTTAGCGGAAGTGATTGTACAGTTAAGTCAAAAGCACAAAGTAGATATTTCTGAGACGATACTTTCGATATTTATATTGCTGCTCTCTAAACTAACAAACCAGCAGGACATAACCGTTCAGATTAATAATGAACAAGAAACGGAATCATTCAAGCCAATAACTGTTAATATATCAGATGTTGGAAACATTGAACAACTAATCGATTTGGTTCAAGTAACTGCTAGCAATGTACAGCATGAGGATATCTATACGCTGGATCAGGCCATTTTGGGTATTAGAAATAGAGCTAAGATTGGAATCATACCACTATTTTCTACAACAAGTAGTGCTCTTAGCAAGAAGCAATGGAATAAGGTTTTCGATCTTATCTTCATATTCCAATTACAAGGCTCCAGAATGGATTTTATTGTGGAATATAATAATAAATTGAAAAAAGAAAAAGTGAAAGTCATAGCGAATAGTTATGTGAAACTGACTGAAATTGTTATCGGTAGTTATATCGATGAAATAAGGGGGTAACGAGATGACCAAGATGGCACTATTATTTCCGGGGCAAGGATCTCAGTATGTAGGCATGGGACAGACTTTAAGCGATCAATATTCTGCTGCTGCCGAAATCTATGAAGAAGCAAATGATATTTTGGGATTTGATTTAAAGAAGTTGTCTTTTCAAGGTGATTCCGAGTTATTGATGCAAACTGAAAATGCACAGCCTGCATTGCTTGTAGCAGGCGTTGCTGCATTTACGGTATACCAACAGGAAATTGGATTGAAGCCCGCTATTGCTGCAGGCCACAGTCTTGGAGAATTTACTGCTCTTGTCTGCAGCGGTGCTCTATCATTTCAAGAAGGATTGAAACTTGTTCGCAAGCGAGGGTTGATAATGTCGGAGGCCTCTGTGAAAGGTAATGGAAGAATGGTTGCTGTTAAAGGCATAGATACTCTAGTTGTCGATGACGAATGTCGTAAAGTTTCTGATGAAAGCGGAGTAGTTGTAGTTGCTTGTTATAACTCCGACACTCAAAACGTTATTTCGGGTGATAGTCATAAAGTAGAACAAGTTATGAAAGAACTACAAAAAAGAGGTGCAACAATTGTGCCCCTTTCAGTAAGTGCTTCATTTCATAGTCCATTGATGCGTCAAGCCACAAAAGAGTGGGAAACCGAGTTGAAAAAATGCGGATTCAGCAAAACAAATTTCCCAGTAATTTCTAATGTGATTGCCCAACCTTATGAAGGCGAACATAGTTTCGTAGAACAGCTTAACAAACAGTTATTCCGACCCGTACGATGGAAAGAAACGATACAATATATGAAAACACAAGGGGTTACCGATGTCATTGAGTTTGGAGCAAAAAAAGTGCTCAACAATATTATGAGAGAACAAGCTCCACTAATTCAAGGTTATAACCTTGATACTAAAGAGGATATTCTAGTGATGTCTCAGACGTTGAAGGAAATTAATGAGGGAATCAGCAGGCGAACTCTTCTAGAAGCATGTATTACCTCGATGATCACAATAAAAAATTATAATACTAATTTGACTTCATTTCACGAAGACTTTATTCTTCCTTACCGCAAAATCAAGGAAACATTTCAAGAACTTCAAGCGCTTGATAAAGAACCTACAGCGGAGCAAATTCGAGAAGCCTTTGCTACACTTCGTAGTTCTGTTATAGCAAAGCAGTTGCCAGTGGAGGAGAGAGAACAATTATTTCTTCGTGTTTTGGAAAAAACCAAGGCATTTCAAGTGGAGTATGATTTAGCAAGTATGCTATCGGTTGATTACCTAGAACCTGTAGAGAGCATCTAACAAAGGAGTGAGGAAGATTTATGATGAATATTAACGATCTTGTGCTTGATGACATAATGTCTTCAAATATAGATACCGTAGATGAGGTGTCAGGTAACGAAATAGCGATTATTGGTATATCTGCTCGTTTTCCACAAGCTGATAATATAGATGTTTTCTGGAAGAACATACGTAATGGTGCAGATTGCATCGATGATTTCCCGGAATACAGAAAAAAAGATGCCCTCCAACACCTTAAATTTATTGGTCTAGAGGAGGAAATGGTTAATTTCGGGAAAGGCGCTTATCTAGAGGATGTTGATAAATTTGACTACAATTTTTTTCAATTGTCTCCAAAGGAAGCCAGTCTTATGAATCCGAATCAAAGATTGTTTCTAGAAACGGTATGGAAAGCAATGGAAGACTCGGGATATGGTGGAACTAAGCTTAAGGGAACGAAGACAGGTGTCTACTTAGGCTATGGTGCAACACCATTCACAGATACCATACATGATTACTCAAGATTTATTGCCGAAAATGATCCGTCATTGGTACCCATGGCGTTGCCCGGTAACCTTAATTCCATAATAGCAAGTCGAATTTCTTATTTAATGGATTTTAAGGGTCCGAGTATAACGATAGATACAGCATGCTCATCTTCCCTAGTTGCCGTCCATCTTGCTTGTCAAAGTATTCGAAATGGAGAATGCGATGTAGCGATTTCAGGAAGTGTCAAAGTTCATTTATATCCATTAGAGAGGGAGCATAAATTAGGGATTGAATCCTCAGACGCACGTGCAAAATCTTTTGATGACAGCTCAGACGGAACAGGTAGAGGAGAAGGGGTTGTTGCTATACTACTGAAGTCTTATAGCCATGCGGTAAGGGATGGTGACAAAATATACGCTGTGATTAAAGGAAGTGCTATTAACCAAGACGGTAATTCTATTGGAATTACAGCACCAAATGCAGCTGCTCAAGCAGAGGTTATTACCTCTGCTTGGGAGAACGCTGGTGTTAATCCGGAAACGATTGCATATATTGAGGCTCATGGAACGGGGACTACATTAGGAG
Organism: Paenibacillus sp. Y951; assembly: GCF_056786395.1. NCBI lineage: Bacteria > Bacillati > Bacillota > Bacilli > Caryophanales > Paenibacillaceae > Paenibacillus > Paenibacillus sp. Y951. The sequence continues at coordinate 19,544 of NZ_JBXCIY010000027.1, forward strand.
ACCCTGTTGAAGTTGATGGTATTGCACGGGCTTTCAGTCGATATACAGACAAAAAGCAATTCTGTGCCATCGGATCTTTAAAATCCAACATCGGACATTTGGATAATTGTTCAGGTATTGCGGGTCTAGTAAAAGCGATACTTGCATTACACCATAAAGAGATTCCTCCAACCGTGCACATTCAGTATCCTAACCGAAAGATTCCATTCGAGAATACTCCAGTTTATGTGAATAACGTGCGAAAGAATTGGGAGTATGAAGGATTTCCAAGAAGATGCGGAGTCAGTAGCTTCGGGTTAAGTGGAACCAATTGTCATGTAGTTTTGGAGGAAGCACCTAACGAAATATCGGAAGGTTACAGAGATGACAATCCTCAAGATGAGCAAATATTTACTTTGTCTGCCAAAAGCAAGGAATCTCTTATGCAACTTGTAGTTGAATATCATAGGTTTTTGGAGCTTTATCCAACAAATCATATAGAGGATATTTGCTACTCAGCCAATACTGGCAGAGGAAATTATACCCATCGTTTAGCACTAATCATATGTAACAAACTAGATTTAATGGAGAAGTTGGAAAGTATTCAGCATTACGGTATGCAACACTCCTATCAAGAAGGAGTGTTCTATGGGGAGAGCAGTTACATATTAGAGGAGATTACTATACCCGAAGCAGAACGTGATTACGTTGCTTATTGTAAGAAATATATTAATGGATCGAACATTCATTGGAACTCTTATTATAAGAAATCAAATGCTAGAAGAATTTCGGTCCCAACCTATACTTTCGAGAAAAAGCGTTGTTGGTATGAGGTAGGAAGAATTCCTAAGAAAATGAAAGCTGATAGAGAGCTTGAAGTAGTTGAGAAACAGTCTGGGGAAATTCGTTTACTAGGACGAAATAGCGATCAGTATTCAAAGTATGAGTGGGAAATAGCACAAATATGGGGAGATACTCTAGGGTTTGAAGAAGTTGGAGTTGATGATAACTTCTACGAGCTTGGAGGTGATTCAATTATTGCGACACGTATAGTCAATGCGATTAGCGAAGCATTCGGTATGAAATTAGAGGTAACAAGTCTATTAAGAAGTCCTACAATTAATGAGCTTGCTCAAACATTGAATGAGCTGAAGGAACAGTCACCAGTTGCGAGCATTGTTCCTGTGGAAAAGAAAGATTACTACCGTACATCGATTATTCAAAAACAAGTATTTGCTCAAGCTCAATATAATGGTATTGGAACATCTTTGAATATTCCGTTTTATTTGGTATTTGAAGGGAAGTTGGATTCCCATAAGGTGGAAGCGGCCTTCACTACACTTGTAAATCGTCATGATGCTTTACGTACATCTTTCGGTTTCGCAGAAGGTGATTTGGTTCAATATATCCATAATGAGGTAGATTTTGAGGTTAAAGAGCATTTAATCTCAACAATTTCAGTAGACTCAGTTGTAGAAGGATTAATTCAGCCATTTGACTTAAGTCAAGCACCTTTATGCAGAATACAATTGCTCCATCGTTCGGATGGAAAAGATGTGTTGTTTGTGGATATGCATCATATTATCTCAGACGGAATCTCTTGTGACATTCTTATTAAGCAATTCAGGAGTTTGTATGAAGGACATCAGCTGGATGATCCAGGGATTGATTATAAGGACTATAGTGAATGGCAACCTCAATATTTGTCAACAATCAGAATGGAAAAGCAGAAGGAATATTGGAGAGGAATTTTAAGTGGAGATATCTCCAAAATAACAATGCCTCAGGATTATCCACGCAAGGAAGAGCGGGGTTTTCAAGGCTTAACTACGGAATTTAAGATAGAAAAGGATAGAGCAGATAAGCTGATGCAATTTGCCAAAGAACTGAATGTGACAATGAATTCACTCATGTTCAGTGTATATAGCCTACTTCTTTACGAATATAGTCAGCAAGAAGATATCATTGTCGGTACGATCGTATCTGGTAGATCTCATTATCAACTAGAGAATATAATCGGCGCTTTCGTTAACCTTCTGCCTGTTCGTAACTCAATTCATGCGGAAAGTACAGTAATAGAATTTATTCGTGCTTCCAATGAAGCAATACTTGGAGCTTACGAGAATCAGGATTTTCCTTATACAAGTATGCTTGAAATATGCGATTATAAGTATGATCGTTCCCGTAACCCGTTGTTTGATACAACACTTATTTATCATAATGAGTATAATTCTGATAAGCTTCAATCGGCAGATGGGATTTCTTATACCGTTCATTCTTTAACAACCCAGACGTCTAAGCTGGACATAAAAATGGATATTTTTGCGGATAAAAGTGAAGGTATGTTGTGTCTCTTAGAATATAATTCAGGTTTGTTCAAGCAAGAAACGGTGAAATCTTTTATTAAACATTTCAATAAATTGTTAGATGAGATGATAGTTTCAGAGAACGAGAAAATTAGTGATCTCCGAGTGCTGACTGGAATTGAAAAAGAAGACCTCAATGCAAAGCGAATGCTTGCATACCCAACAACGAATGAGTTGAATCTGGTAGTAACTGCTACATTCACCTCGGAACCGCTTTTGGATTCTATCCTTTGGTGGAATAATGAGTTTGAATTGGGGCTGAACCTACAATTTTCACCTTACAATCAGGTCTTCATGGAGCTTCTAGAACCATCCAGTTTGTTATCTAGCAATAATGGTGTAAATGTTCTATTAGTACGCTTTGAGGATTGGATTCGCGATGATCAATCATCTGATGATCAAAGTAAATGTGACAAGCTAAAAAGAAACTTTCATGATTTGGTCTCCATGTTGGAAAGTAAGCCAAAACAAGTCCCATATTATGTTGGAGTGTTTCCTGTTTCGATTCATTTATCTTTAAGTAAACGTGTCCAAGAATGCATCGAGGAACTTAATGAAAAATGGAAAAAACGTCTTAATGAGATGAACAACGTCTATATGATAGACTTTTACAAGCTTGGCGAACAATATGCTATAGGGCAACTATTCGATCCAGTCAAAGATAAGGAAGGACATGCTCCATTTACTGATGAGGCTTATGCAGCAATGGGAACTTTGATTTCCCGACATTTGGCTACCTCGAAGAGACGAGAGTTCAAGGTAATTGTACTAGACTGCGATAACACTCTTTGGAAAGGAATATGCGGTGAGGATGGTGCAATTGGCGTACACATAAATGAATCATATCGGGCATTACAGCGTTTTATGATTGAGCGGCTTAATGAGGGAATGATGCTTGTCCTAAGCAGTAAAAACAATGAACAGGATGTCTGGGATGTATTCGAGAACAATCCTGACATGCTACTTAAAAAGGAACATATTATTCATTGGAAAATTAATTGGCAAGCAAAATCTGTAAACATAAGGAAAATGGCTGAGGAGCTGAATCTTGGTTTAGATAGTTTTATCTTTATTGATGATAATTTTGCTGAATGCTCCGAGGTCATGACGCATTGTCCAGAGGTTCTAACACTGCATTTACCAGATCAAGAGGAGCAGATTCCAGTTTATCTTAAGCATGTGTGGGCCTTTGATAAAACAAGTGTTACAGATGAAGATCGTAAACGAACAGAGATGTATCGTTCCGAAAAGCTAAGAAAGGATAGTCAACATGAGGTCTCATCTTTAACAGAATTTTTGAAGGGTCTTGAGTTAAAGGTATCTTTGAAACAAGCTGATGTCTCCCATATCAAACGGATTGCTCAGCTAACTCAGCGGACGAACCAGTTTAACATGAGCTCCAAACGGTTTACTGAAGAAGAAGTAAGCAATATTCTAATTCAGGAACAGACGATAGGTTTGAAAGTGGAGGTTTCTGATCGTTTCGGTGACTATGGTCTTGTAGGAACTGTTTTCGCAAAGGAACAATCTTCCAAGTTGGTTATTGATGCCTTCCTATTAAGCTGCCGAGTATTAGGGCGAAGTGTGGAGGAAAGTATACTTGTCGGATTGGGCAATTACTGTAGAGAACGAGAGCTTAAAGAACTTGAAGTGAAGTATTATCCTACAGAAAAAAACGAGCCATTTTTGGCATTTCTTATAAGTAATGGCTGGGAGTTAATAAAAGAAAATGTGGACAATAAGCTATATCGATTGAAGGTTGCCCATATTCCATCAGCTATTGATGTTATCCATATATATTGGAATGAAGAAATACCTGCTCCACTAGATGATATTTCGCTAATTACTGAGTATATAGCCGATAAAGACCTTGTTTCAGGTGGATTTCAGGTAGCAACGTCTCCCATTCATACGACTGATACTAAGCTAGGAACGTGGAGTGTTAACGTTGTTAACGAAGATCAATTGATTCACCGAAAATATTATTCTCCATTGATGCATACAACGGGTGAAAGTATTACTAAGTTGCTTAAGCCGAATAATGAGCGAATTGATTTGAATCCATCAAGTTATTTTGCTCCAAGGAATCAAGCAGAGGAGAAAATTGCGCTGATTTGGCAAGAGGTACTAGGAATTGAGAAAATAGGAATCTATGAAAAGTTTTTTGATCTAGGGGGTACATCTCTAGAAGGAATTCAAGTCATATCAAGGATGGCAATGGATTTTGATGCTCACTTAAATGATATTTTTAATCACGATACGATTGCTGCACTTGCAGAAAATATCCCTATGAAACAAGATCACATGCTGTCCCAGTTTAAGAAGATGGAGACACTCGCGAGTACTTCCCTTGCTTATGATGTCGAGCAAGATGAAGATATAAAAGCCAAGCTTACGGAATACATTAATTTCATGGACAATTATGATCAAATAAATGTGACAGAAATTAAACCGTATAAGAACATTCTTCTGACAGGTGCAACTGGATACTTAGGCTCGCATCTGCTTTATGATCTTCTTCTGAAGGGGTCTGCAAATATTTACCTGATTGTTCGAGCGACAACCCATAAAGAAGCAGAAAAACGCATAAAAGAAACATTGGAATTCTATTTTCAAGAGAGTGTCTATGACCGATATAAGAACCGTCTTCACATCTGTCTTGGAGATTTATCCAAACCATTAATCGGTTTGGATAAATCTGAATACGAGCAGTTAGCTTTGCAGATTGATTGTATAATTAACTCTGCAGCTAATGTGAGTCATTATGGTAAATATGAGGATTCATACGAGGGCAACGTGAAAGTAACAAACACTTTGCTTGAACTTGCATTCAGTGGTGCTGAGATCGATTTTCATCATATTTCTACTCCACTAGTTGCTCATGGTAAAATAGACGGTATTCAGAACTTCTTATTCACAGAAAACGATCATGATGTGGGTCAACGTGATGAAAATGTATATGCACGAAGTAAGTTTGAAGCAGAAAAGCTGATCGTCGAAGCGAGAAAACGTGGACTAAACTGCAATATTTACAGAGTAGGAAATCTCATTTATAATACAAATACTGGCAAATTCCAAAAAAACATCGAAGATAATGCTTTTTATACAATTATTAAGTCATTTGTTAAGATCAACATGATTCCGGCTTTAGATACCAAAGGACTTGATTTCTCCTTTGTAAACTATGTGAGCAATGCAATTACTCTCTTATTTAACAAGAAAAACCTTGTGAATGAGACCTATCATGTGTATAACTTTAATCGTATTAGTAGCAGAACTTTGGGTGAATTAATGCAGCAGGCCGGTTGCCCTGACATCCTTATTCTGGACATTATTGAATTTAATAATAATGCTATTAAGAGCTTTAAGGATCCTGAAATGCAAGAGCATGTTCTAAATATTCTTGTGCATGCTGCGATTATGGGTAATCTTAATGACACGAACTTCCATACGCGTAGCGATAAAACTAATTACATTTTAGAGATGCTTGGTTTTAATTGGGTAGAGATTAATCATTCACATATTAAAAACATGTTGGATTACTCCAGAGAAGTTAAGTTTATCTAGAACTTCCTCTGAAATGAAGGAGATTGGTATGAATATTATCATTATTGGAACGGGAGTTATTGGGACTTTATACGGATATATCTTTTCCAAGGCTGGGCATAAGATTACACATTACATTCGCCCAGGTAAGCTAGACAGCTTGAAGAATGGCATTAAGCTGGAACTATTAGATGGTAGAGTTAAGAAGAAGCCTGTGGATGTTCAGGATCATTATATGCCAAACGTTGTAGATCAATTGGATGACTTAGATAGGTTTGATCTTGTCATCGTATGTGTTAGACATTATCAAATGGAATCCGTATTACCTTTATTGGAACAGGGCAATAGAAAAACAAATATCATGTTCTTCCACCACTCGTGGAAAGATATAGCGGATATGAACACCAGTATACAACTGGACAAATGCTTATGGGGATTTCCTGGTGCTGGTGGTGGATTTGATCCTGAGGATCGAAATAAGTTAAAAGGTGTACTCATGCACCAGATTCACTTGGGAGCGGGAGATGGTAACAATAGCTCTAGCCTCCAAGACGTAGCGAAAATGTTTCGTCAAGCGGGTGTTAATGTTCAACTTCACAGTAATATGCAGCAATGGTTGTGGAAACATTTTGCGCTGAATGCCGGTTTAAGTAGTGCCATGCTGAAAGCAGGCGGCCCGGTGTCTTTTATAAACAATATTCGTAGCATTCGTGAAGGAGTACTGGCGGCCCGTGAAGCGTTTGAGGTATGTAAAATTCGTGGTGTAAATGTAAAAGCATTTCCCGATGCAAAAGCTCTATATTTACCTTCGTGGGTAGTTGCATTCTCCTTTTGGCTTATGCTAAAAGGAGATAAAGCCCAAAGAAAAATCTTTGAATTGTTTGACGGGGAAGAGGAAGTAAAGCAAATATATAGTGACGTGCTGGAAACGGCACATTTTCATCAAATACCGATGCCTCTCTTTAAGAGAATGGAACCCTATATTAATCGTAAATAAATAAAGAATGTTAAACGGAAATAGAGAAGGTGTTTTCCCTCTTATGGTAGACAGAAAACTGGTACCTATATATTGGACACTTTGAAAAAAGTGTTTAGCGTATGGGTACCTTTTTGAATGAAAGAATCAAAGTGAAATAAAAGAAAGGCGATATTTCGTTTCAATTTGAACGAAATATCGCCTTTTTGATATAAAACAAATCTTTAACAAATACAGAAGACAGATAGAGTGTCTATTAAGAGGATAGACAAGACATAAGCTCACACTGAATATCAGTTAGGAATTTCTCTACTACTTCTTTACTTACTGAGGGTTCATAATAGCTTATGCACATCGTTAATTTACTTCGGTATGAACCGAAAGAATAGATTAGTCCCGGTGCATGAGCAGCTGGTGATACAATATAGAGGTCAGCAACAGTGACATTTCCGAATGCTAACGAATCATCTGCAATAATACCCAAATTGGAGAATAGCGGAGAAGTTTTACCGCTTAGGACAGCCTTTTGTCTTGCATTTTGCAGAAATGGAACAACGTCATTGTAGTTCATACTTCTCAACATTTCCATTGCCATAGCATTATGTATCCCTGGAGTCCCTTTCTTATATCGATTCATTTGCTCAGCAATACGTATAAGTGTTGAATGGAATGTTTCATTTTCTACTCGTGGGAATTGAATGTTAATTGCCCCTGACATATTACAAATCGTATCCGCTGCTTTCATAGGCAGATATCGGCGCAAATCGCAGGTAACTGTAATCTCCATTGGTTCGCCAGCAGGTGGAGCAACTAATTTGAACATTACACGATAGAAAGCAGTTAACATCATATCATTCAATGTAACTTTGTTTGATTTAGAATACGCATATAGCTCAATAAAGATATCCTTATTAATTCGGTTTAATGAGGTATGTAGAGTTTCTTGTATATTTCCTTTATAAGGAAACGACCAAGTTGGCTTAGATGTTGCTAATTGAGGTTCCCAAGCTTTTCGATAATCGGTAATCCCAAGGTTTTTAAATACCTCCATCGCATCACGTTTTATAGATTGATTGGAAGAAGGAATAAAGTTAGGGTCGTCTAACAAACTATTGTAAATCTGGATAAGTAGCCGTAAAAAGTCCTTTACCCCAGCAGCATCAGTACAGGAATGGTTTAACTTAACGACTAAAATATCACTTTGATTGGGTGTATGGATAAGTAGGGCGTGTAATTGTTGATCTTGTTTCATAGGATAGTTAAGGTAATGATTTAGGGATTCTCCTCTATTATCTGATGCTTCAATTTGAAGCCATTCCATATCATCTGGGTTTTCATGCCGTTTCCAATAAGGATTTTGGGGGTGATCAACAAATTGACAGCTGAGGATAGGTTCAGCATCTATAGATAACCTGATGGCTCGCTCAAGATTTTTCCTATTTAGTTCTCCCTCAAATTCTAATACAACACTGATCTGAGTGTCTGATGAATGATATCCAGCAATATGATTCGCCCAATCCTGACCGCTGGTAGTGATTTCATCAATAACGTTCGATTCATTATTTATTAATTTAAACATAAACCAGTTCTCTCCTTATTGTATATCTACTTTAGTATCACGTTAACCTATCTAAAACAAATGAAAAGATATCTGTACACAGTCAATAATATTGCTAATAATAGTAATAGATACAATATATTACTATATATACAAATATATTCTTTTAGCCTCTGATAGTCAAGATTTATTTTGATATAAATGACTAGACTCAGAGGAGTAAAATATCGATCAATCCTGTCAGGAGAGTATTAAATGAGCTGCTGATCTAGGTGTTCAGATTATCAAGTAGGCTGCGCAATACAAAGAACAATGATGAAAAATCATTCATAGCCGTTATGAATGATGTAAGTTAGTTTATTATATACTGAAAATGCGTGAGTTCGATTTACAGAAACTCACGCATTTATATAACAGTAAGAGATCATCTGTTTATTGCAAAGAAGCTTAATTTCATAGGGGTAACAGTGTATTCTCTCGATAAACCAAACAGATTTACAATATGTTCATCATTGCGATCTGAAGAATTTGGTTCAGACAGATTACACTTCAATAATAATTGGTAATATCATCGGTATTCTTCTTGTTTCTGCGTATAAAATTTACCAATAGAATTTCTAATATTATTTTTTAATTGAGACCATTTCCAATTATCACCTGATCTTTGTAGTTTTTCAAATTCAACCATAGCTAATTTACTATCTACATTCAACAGATCTTCCGATTCTTTTACGTATACAAATCCTCTAGTAATGACTTCCGTGACCTGACACATGCATGCCAGTTACAGATCCACTTCCATGAATGATATCTGCTCCTAGCATATATAAATGATTGAGCGTACTAGCTACACTTCTTTCATTACCAGGAATAGGGGATGAAGCAAATATAACAGTATCTCCCTCTTCGATTGCGATGAAAGGATGTGTTGAGCTAGCTAATCTCGAGAGGGCCGCTAATGGTTCCCCTTGACTGCCAGTTCATAAAACTGTAATGCGTTCCCTAGGGAGGTTATCAGCTTCTTTGGCATCGATAATCATGTCTTCAGGAACGTTTAAGTAGCCTAACTCCATGGCAACTCTGCCATCTGGAGTGTCGATAACAATACCAAGACAGTCTGGAATACTATGGTTAGTCCGGAAAAAAGAAAGGTTCAGACTACCGAGCTCTAACTGTGAATCTCCATTAATTTCAAGTAATTCTGTTTGATTTAGATGATGTTCTTTAAGTTTTCCTTTGATGAGACCCAAAGTTAATCGAGATCCGTAAACTTACATATTCAATTGCTTGAGTATGTAAGGGATAGCTCCAATATGGTCCTCATGGCCATGCGTCACAATCATTGCTCGTATCGATTCTTTATGATCTAATAAGTAGGGAATATCAGGGATGATAAGATCCACCCCTAGCAAACTTTCGTCGGAATCTTAGAACCGCAATCGATAATTACAATATCTTCATCATATTGAATGACATACATATTTTTACCTATTTCGAATAAGCCACCTAACGCAAAGACTGATAATCCTTTCTTGATCGGATTCGAATTAGTCATGTTCATCAAAAGACCTCCAATGCTTTTTTTGAATGTATTAAGTGAAGCTAAGTAGTTGTAACTATTTCAGCATTAGTGTAATTAACAGAATGTCTTGAGAGCGTCCAAGAAGCATATGTATATGTTTCAATTATAATGTTTGTTACATGAAAGAAAATATACATTAAAATACGGCTCAAAACCAAAATCAATAAAATCCACAAATAACGGTTTCTGTGTCCGTTCGGGTGAAGCTTGTATCTCGTCGAGATCCGATGAGTCTAGCGACATTGGTTTTGGAGATTTGAGAACTTTAGAAAAGTTTGAAGATTACTTGACCTCTAGCTACTTCCTTGTATGCTTCCCAGAGGACGCTCATTTAGTCGGGGCATACCCAGTGAGTATTGATAAATTGGGATTTTTGTATACTGTTCGACATGGGAATGTGCGAAAATTATATAAATTAGTAGAATTTTAGAAGGATTTCATATCATCTTGTCGAAATTACTGGAAAGAGTTGTTTGACTATGTTAGTCGATAATAACTTCAATTAGTTACTAATATTAGGGGGAATATAATTGAATCCAATCTTTACTCATACACAGTACGTCGTAAGAAAGAAAATATTAACTGTACTAGGAGCTAAGTTTCATATCTATGATAATAATGAACAGTTAGTCATGTTTTCTCAGATGAAAGCTTTCAAGTTGAAAGAGGATATTCGCTTGTATAGTGATGAATCGATGCAACAAGAACTGATAACAATTCAAGCTCGTACTGCGATTGATTTCTCTGCAACTTATGATGTAGTAGATGCTGTTACAGGAGAAAATCTTGGTTCTCTTCGTCGTAAAGGTATGAAGTCTATTTTGAAAGATGAATGGATCATACTCAATTCTAATGAACAAGAAGTTGGTCTCATTAAGGAAGATAGCGCAGTATTAGCATTGCTTAGAAGATTTCTAACAAATCTAGTTCCACAAAAATTTCATGGTGAAATAGATGGAAGAACAGTTGTAGAATTCCAACAAAACTTCAATCCTATGGTTAGTAAATTAAATGTAGACTTCTCAGCTAATACAAACAAACAATTAGACCCTCGCTTAGGTCTAGCGGCAGCTGTATTATTACTCGCTATTGAAGGAAGCCAAAGCTAGATAGGGGGAAGATATTATTTTTGAGATTGATTGTGGGGACGTAATTTTACGAGAATTCATAGTTACTGATTTAGATAAGTTTCACGAACTTACTTGGCAATCCGAGATATATGAATATTTACCAGGTTGGAACGTATCAAAAGAACAAAGGGAAGAGTGGTTTATTAACTACGAAATTCCGGAGAATAAACAGTTTTTGAATGCTGTCTCGAATGGTGAAGACATTGATGAACTCAGGCTTCGATTGGGAATTATTTTGAAAGAGACAAGTGAGCTTATCGGCTGGTGCTGTACAGGCATAAAAGATGAATTGCCACCACCAAATCGAGAGATCATGTATGCAGTATCAAAAGATCATAGAGGAAGAGGTTATACAACCCAAGCTACAAGAGGGTTAGTTAACTATTTATTGGGAAATACGGACGTTGAGGTGCTTAATGCTATTGCTCTAATAAGTAATTTAGCGTCGAATAGAGTAATACAAAAATGCGGATTTAACTTTGAAAGTGTTATTGAGATTGATAGTGAAAGCTATAATTACTACAAACTTTATAAAGAGAATTAAACATCGAAGAGGTGCTGTTCAATTTAGAACAGACTATTCTTAGAGATTAATCATCGTAAAAAGGAATGTCTAGCAGTCATACTCTGGTGAGTTGAATGCTAGACATTCCTTTTGTTGTAACTTTTGTTGTTTCATGTATTAGATATGAAAGATGAGTGGATCAACTATACGCTAGGTAATCCTTTTTTCAACATCTCTAGGCGATATACATATTCAAAGATGAATTCAAAAGATTCAAGATGACGTTTCGCTTCAAAAGCGTTAGCTCCCCAAGCGTACACGCCATGTTTGCGGAGATAAATACCTGGCACTTTTGGATCCAAATTCTCAGTAATTTCAGGGACAATAGAAGGGACATGAAGAAAATTATTCACGATTGGAATTTCCAACTGATATTCTTCTTCCCAAATGTTTAACCCTTTAATCAATTCCACTCCATCAACAGGAATAGAACGACGATGCCAATAATACTCGGAAATAACAGCTCCGAAGACGGAGTGAATATGGAAGATTGCACCTGCACCTGTTTTGCGATAGATTTCAGTATGAATCACAGTTTCAGCAGATGGTTTCAAATTGGTAGCTTCACATGGAACAGCATCTTGATCGACAAATAAGAAGTCTTCGGAAGTATTGACATATTTGTCTTTACCACTTGCTGTTATTCCAAAATTGAATTTTTCTGGCGTATATTCTCCGATACGGATCGACAGATTACCCGCCGTGCCTGGGAACCAATTACGTGCTGCGAATGCTTCTTTTACTTCGCGCAATTTCATTAATACTTCTTGTTTTTCATGCAATGGAATTTGATCAAAATTCATAGTTAACATTATCCTTTCTGCTTCATCGCTTCTATGATATCAAAGAAGGTTTGAAATTCAGTGTGTGCTATACCAAGCTCGTTACATTTTTCAGTAAGATGTGATCTTGAGTATACTTTATCAGCTATTTTTGCACCTTCAAAATCAGTCACGCTATCGCCAATAATAATACGTTCGTATTGCTTCGTACTGAATTTACGCATAATTGTCGGCTTACACATGCCACAGCTATTGTGACAGTGCTCATCACAAGGGTGAGGCCATAAAATTTCAATTTGCTCACCAGTAAAATCACTTTTATTGCAGTATATATGATCTTCTGGAATACCGAAAGATTTAAGTAATGGATATACGAAGAAATCAATACCACCGCTTGTTACATAGAAATCAATATTGCTATCTTTACAGAATTGCACAAATTCAGTAAAGCCATCACGAATGATCGCATTTTGAATTCCAAATTCAATAACTTCTTTTTCCATGGAAGCGGGAAGGAGGCGGAACAGTGAACCGACACCTTCTTGAATAGAAATTTCTGTAGAAATAACTTTCTTAACTAATTGTTCCCAGCCAGCAGGCTCGAAATGTTTAATGATTGCAATAATATTGTCATTTTCTGTAATTGTACCGTCGAAATCACAAAATACAATTTGTTTCTTAGCTGTCGTCATTATTGTTTGATCCCCCATGCTTCTATCGCTATGCGTAGCTCTTCATGATTGGACTGCAATGCAGCCTCGCGCAAATCAATGCCGTTCATCGTTGCTTGAATCGCTTGATGGAATGCTCGTCCGCCTGCAGCAGTACCCATCGCATGACCATGAATACCACCACCTGCATTGACAACAACATCGATGCCAAAGTCCTTTAATATAAGCGGTACAATTCCAGGATGAATACCGGCTGACGGTACAGGGAAGCTAGTTTTCAAGTGATGCATATCATTAAGCAGTACTTCTTTAATAGCTAGATTTTCTTCCTTCGGCATAACAACTGAACCATATGGAGAAGGGAAGAGAACGAGATCAGCACCTGCTAAGCGATTAAGCTTCCCTAGTAATACTGCAGCACTTATTCCGTAATGTGGAGATGGATACATTGCTCCTGCCATGGCGGGATGAGAGGCAATTGGTACATTAATATCGGGATCACTGCTTAGTTCATGTAACACATCATAGCCATATGCTAATGTATTGAATAATAATGCATTTGCCCCTGCATTAATTGCTTTTTTCGCTTGTGAAGCAAGCTTACTTGTTGGTCCAGTCAAATTAACAGCATAAAGTAGCTTCTGACCAGTCATTTGCTCCGCTTGACGAGCAGCGTCCATACAAGCCTCAACACGCTTCTCAATTGGTGTTAATGGATTTTCGAATAAAATTTCATCATCTTTAATAAGATCAACGCCGCCCAAAGCTTGCTCATAAAATTGCTCACGAAGTGTTGCTAAGTCATGACCAACAACAGATTTGAAAATACTCATCAGTAATGGACGATCATGCACGCCAAGCAAATTACGAATACCTTCTATGCCAAATTTCGGACCAGGGAACGCTGAAGCAAATTGCTGCGACACGTCTAGATCGATTAATTTGATGCGACCATCCATTGATAATTTACCAAAAATCGTAACAAGTAGAGCAGGGATATCACGACTGAAATTAATATCAGGATAAGCAATTTTAATATCGGCATAACGTTCACCAGCTACCGCATTTGCAGGCTCATGAACATCGATAGAAAGTACTTTACCAAGATGCTTTTCCATAGAAGCTTTATTCGCTTCGGGTAGATCAGTCCAGCTACCTACAGTTAGTCCAATGGCAATAGAATTTGCTTTTTTATTAAAATCAGCATTATCGTCATATGAACGATAAGTGGCAATACACATACTCATATTAGATGTCCTCCTCGATGCTTTTACCAATTTCTTGAGCACGCTGGGCACAACGGTTCATGCCAGCAATAATGGTTGCTTCCAAATGACCTTCTGCCATCGTTTCAAGTGCAGCTTGAGTTGTACCATTAGGAGACGATACTTTACGACGCAAGTCAGCAGGAGCTTCTCCAGTAGTATCAACCATTGATGCTGCACCAAGTGCAGTTTGCACGACAAGGAGTTTGGCTTGCTCAGCAGAAAGACCAGCTTGCTGGGCACCTTTCATCATTGCTTCCATTACATAGTAAAAGTAAGCAGGTCCACTGCCGGATACACTTGTTACTGCATCCTGTAAATGCTCCTCGATAACGACATGTAGACCTACAGATTCAAACATCGTTTCCGTCATAAAGCGTTGCTCTTCGCAAACAGATGCGGAATAGCTAATTCCTGTTGCTCCGAGTCCAATTGTACTTGAAGTATTCGGCATCGTACGTACGATAGCCATATCACTACCTAATAATGACTCGATAGCAGTAATAGACAGGCCAGCAATGACTGAAATGATTAATTGATTTGGAGAGAGAAAAGGCTTTAATGCACGAATCGCTTCAACGGCATCTTTCGGCTTCATCGCCAGAATTATAATATTTGCTGCTTGCAAATATTGCTCATTGCTCTTACCTTGCAGTGCAGTTTGCACGCCATATTGTAAATGCAATTGGTGCTGTCGCTCTTTGTTGGAACGATTAAGCATAGATATTTGCTTGAACGGAACTAACTCTTGATTAAGTAGTCCTCTAGCAATCGCCTCAGCCATTGAACCCGCTCCATAAAAGCAAATATGCTGATTAGAAATAGCGCTTGTTTCATGATAGTTGTCGTGTGTCATCGCATTTTTCCTCCTAGAACTTTTCATGTGCTAATGGAGTAACTTCTCGAAATTGAAAAGTTACTTCGTAAGCAGTATCTAACTTTTCATCTATATTATGGACGAATTTGTCCATTTCCTTGAACAATATATTTGGTACTAGTTAAGGCAGGTAAGCCCATTGGGCCACGAGCATGTAGCTTCTGAGTGCTTATTCCGATCTCAGCACCAAAGCCGAACTCAAATCCATCGGTAAAGCGAGTGGAGGCATTATGATATACAGCCGCAGCATCGATACTTTGTAAGAAGAGCGCCGCGTTGTCATTGTTTTCTGTAACAATACATTCAGAATGCATCGTCCCATATGTGGAAATATGAGCAATTGCTTCGTGAACATCCTTCACTATACGTACATTTAAAATGTAGTCATTATACTCCGTTGCGAAGTCTGCTTCAGTTGCAGCAACGATACTGCTTAGTAATAAATGTGCGTCTTTACAGCCACGAATTTCAACATTAGCTTCAGTTAAAGGAGCAAGTAATTGTGCAAGATGCTTTTGTGCAAATTGTTCATGCACAAGCAAAGTTTCCATTGCATTACATACTGATGGACGTTGTGCCTTCGCATTTAAAGCAATTTGTGCCGCCATTTCTAATTGTGCCGTTGCATCCACGAATGTATGGCATATACCAGCACCCGTTTCAATAACTGGAACCGAAGCATTTTCCACAACTGTACGAATTAAGGAAGCACCGCCACGAGGAATTACAACATCAAGCAATCCATTAGCTTTCAGCATTTCATTCACGGAAGCACGATCAGAATCTTCGATTAATTGAATAGCATCAGCTGGGACATCCGTTGAAGTAAGCGCGTTACGCATAACTTCGACAATTTTACGATTGGATTGAAGTGCGGCAGAACCACCACGCAATACTACCGTATTCCCTGTTTTCAGGCAAAGACCGGTTGCATCAACCGTTACATTAGGACGAGCTTCATAGATCATACCAATAACGCCAAGTGGAACACGGATTTGTGTAACCTGTAATCCATTAGGACGAGAGAATTGCGAAAGTTGTTGACCAACAGGATCTTCAAGCTCAACGACCTGCTTCAAGCCCTCAGCGATTGCCACTACGCGTTCTTCATTCAATGCTAATCTGTCCAACAGTGATTCACTCGTACCATTTTTTCTGCCATATTCAATATCAAGCGCGTTAGCTGCAATGATAGCAGCACTTTGCTCGACTAGAGCATCAGCCATAGCAAGCAAAGCGTTATTTTTTTGTAAAGTAGACAGATTGTTCATTACAGCAGCAGCTTGCTTAGCAAGCAATGCCTTAGTTTTCACTTCCGAAATATTCGTCATAATAAACCCTCCTGAAATTTCATATTAAGTTCAAAATATTCAAAATCGTTACATGTCTTCAACGAAGAAGATACATAAAGCAAGAAAACAATGAAACGAAACCCAGCAACGTGTACGGCACGAGTACACAAGCGGTCAAATGTGTAGCACGAAGCTTAAAATGAAAGTTTAAAAAGCGGGCTTTCAGAATCGAGCAGGTGAAGCGCTACTTGAGAAAGGCGGAAGCGCAAGTGTACATGTTTGGTACACGCGAACCGTACTTTCCAAGTTCGCTTCAGATGCGATGTCGAATAAGCTACGTCAGAACACTCATCATTATCAAAGTCCGCTTTTTGAACTACCTTATAGGGTGATCCATTCATCTCTGTGGATTACTTCTAAGCGCTGCACATCCACTCGCCTCTCAACTTCATCAGAGGACAGTCCTGCGGCAGCTTGTAGCTGCCATGTTGCATAATTAACGACACCACGACCAATAATTGCACCTTGATTGTCGATAACTTCAACAACATCACCAGGAGAGAAATCTCCCGACACTTGAACAACTCCGGCAGGTAATAAACTTTTATGTCTTTCAATAAGTGCTGTTACAGCACCTTGATCAATTGTAATTGTACCAACAGGAATAGAGTGGAAGCCAAGCCATTGTTTTTTCATCGGCAAAGACGTTTCCTCCGTATCGAAGTAAGTACCTCGACCACTCCCGGATACTGCGGAAGGTAATTCCCCTACATATTGTACACGCCCGATGAATGTAGTTACGCCACCGCGCATGGCAATCCGAGCCGCTTCGATTTTTGAACGCATCCCGCCAGTTCCAACAGCGCTACCAGCACCACCGGCAATCGCAAGAATATCATCAGATATTTCAGCGACACGCTCGATTTTTGTAGCATCAGGATCTTTACGTGGATCAGCAGTATATAAGCCATCCATATCTGTAATAATAGCCAGCTTATTAGCTTTTGTCATCGTAGCTACAAGAGCAGATAGATGATCATTATCACCGAATTTCAAGACGATTTCAGCTGTAGAAACTGTATCATTTTCATTAATGATCGGAATAATACGTTGAGCTAATAATTCTTCAATCGTCATCAAGGCATTGCTAATTCGTTTGCGATTAGAGAAATCATAGCGAGTCAACAATATTTGCGCTGCAACGATATCATATTGTGAGAACGCTTCTTGATAAGCTTGCATTAATAATGCTTGACCTACCGCAGCGGCGGCTTGTTTTTGATGAACCATTTTAGGACGGGCTTCGTAGCCAATTTCACGGTAGCCAGCAGCAACCGCACCAGAAGTTACGAGAATAACATCATTTCCTTGTTTATATAATTCAGCAAGCTCAGCAGCGAAAAATTGAATATTTTGTTTATGTAGTCCGCCCTCATCAGATGTAAGGGAGCTACTACCGATTTTCACGACAATTCGTTCCATATCTACCATCCTAGCTTAAAGTAGTGAAAATGAGAAAACCTCTATCGAGGCTATCCTCGAAAAATGAAAAATTGTATTGTGGTAATAAAAAAGACCTCCGTCCTAAATAAAGGACGAAAGTCGTTAACTTCCGCGGTACCACCTTAGTTGACACAAATATAGTGTCCAGCTTAAGCCTTATAACAGAGGCGCTGTCCGATAGTTATCGGCCGCTCGGAGATAGGTTTCAGTAGTTTGCTAACAATAAATTCTTTCAGCCAATGGAATTTACTCTCTGATACAGCATTTTCTACTTACTGGTCCCGTCAACACGTTACTATGTAATTGTTAATAGAATATCATGAAACGGCTGTAACTGTAAAGAAAACAAGCCATCTCCGAGTAATCCCGAAGAAAGCAGAGTCTTGAACGCAAGCAGCATTTCGTACAAAAAATGTATGACACCCACAGATCCTCGAAGGGAAACAATCAGGGAAGGAAGCAGGAAGCAAACGCGCCTCGTTCGCTAGCGAGCGACAGCCCCAGATCTTCGAAGGGAAGCGATGGAGAAATTAGATTCCCTCAGATAATTGCTCGTTAGCGATGCCAGTAATATAAAATAAAAGTTTAAAATATGGGATTTCAGAATCGAGAAGATGGAGCGAATTTTCGGAAGGAGGAAGCGCCAGTGTACGAAATATGTACACGCGGCCCGGACTTCCCAAATTCGCTTCATATTCGATGTCGAATAAGCTACAATGCATCACATCGTTATCAAAGTCCATATTTTAAACTATCCTCTCGTGATCACGTGCGATCGAAGAGGTTCAGTTTGCCTATGCGATAGATGGCCTCTTGCAACCTCTCCTCTGACGTAAGGAGCCCAAGTCTTACATAGCCTTCGCCTGATGTGCCGAAGCCATGTCCAGGTGCAACGACTACAGCAGCTTCTTCCAATAAAAGATCAGCAAACGATGCAGATGTATGACCTGCTGGAACAGGTAGCCAGCAGAAGAACGAGCCAGTAGGCTTCGCAGCCTTCCAACCAATTTCATCAAGTGCAGTGAATAGAGCATCACGACGACGTTCATATGTAGCAGTTAATTGTTCAACACAATCTTGCGAACTAGTTAAAGCAACAGCAGCAGCTTCTTGGATGCCACCGAACAAAGAGCAATAATAGTGATCTTGTATTAAATTAATTTGTTCAATAATTTGCGCATTGCCTAGTGCAAAACCAACACGCCAGCCTGCCATATTATAGCTTTTCGATAATGTATAGAACTCGATGCCGACATCTTTAGCTCCTTCAGATTGTAGGAAGCTAGTTGGCTTTTTCCCATCAAATCCGATCGTGCCATAGGCAAAGTCACTTGTAACGATAATATTATGTTTGCGAGCGTAGGCGATAGCTTCATCGTAGAAGGCGCCATCGGCAGTTGCACCTGTAGGATTATTCGGATAATTTAAAAACATTAGCTTAGCTTTGTCGGCAATAGCAGGGTCGATTGCAGCAAAGTCAGGTAAGTATTCATTACGTTCAAGTAGTGGCATAAAGTGCATACTAGCTCCTGCCAAAGCTACGCCAGACCAATAATCTGGATAACCAGGATCAGGAACAAGACAAATATCATCAGGATTCAGGAAGCACTGACTAATTTCTACTAAGCCCGTCTTGCCGCCAAATAAAATAGCAACTTCTGTCTGAGGATCAAGATCAACGTCATAATCTTCTTTGTAACGTGTTACAATCGCTTCCTTTAAAAAGCTATAGCCACTGAACGGCGGATATTTATGATACTGCGGATTTGCAGCGGCTTGCTGAAGAGAACTCACAATATGTGGGGGTGTCGGCTGATCTGGATTGCCTTGACCTAAATTAATAACATCTTTACCTAGTGCAATTTGTTTGTTAGCTTTCGCAACAAGTGTAGAAAAAAATTGAGTGGGTAAGCCAGTCATTCTCGTTGCCGGCTCGATTTGAATTGTTTGCTTTGTTGTCATTATCTCTTCACCATCCATAATTCGAAATTACTTGTCAAATTTACAATAGAACTAATGTAGCATGAATGGCGAGAGAAATGAAGTAGAATGCGGAAAAATCCTAGTTTGTTAATCGGGAATAGATAAATATTGAATAAATGGTTTTACATCATTATGGATGTGGAAGATGTAAGGTTTCTTGGCTTCATCAAAAATGAGTAGCATCGGTTCCTTGTCATCATAGTAGAACAGAAAAACTTCGCCTACATTAAGTTTTGTAGTGCCAACTTGAAGTGTTGCAACTGGCTGAACCGGTACACGTACAATGTACTTTGCTTTTAAGTCTGGTGAAATTTCAGGAGCTAACCCTGTAATGCCTGATAACCATTGATGGGCATTTTTTTGGAAATATTCATTGTTGGCTGTTGTTTGGACGACTTCGCCCTTTTTTACGTCGAATACTTGAACTTCATTGACGCGCTCACTTTGTTCTGTAATGATCAATTGTGCAGGTAATGATAAATCTTCACCAATCGTTGCTGCTTGAGCGGCGACTTCATAATGATTAGGAGCACTGTAGGTATAGTCAGTAGGGATCAAAAATGTAAAACAACAACATAATGCAAGTGACAATATTGAAACTATTTTCATCGTTCAATCTCCTTCTTTCATAAATATGCAACGGCGAGTTTAGTTTACCCATCTTGACATGTATCCATGACAGGGTATGATTAGGAAAAGATTCACAAACAAGAAACTAATGAAAAGATTAGTTGATGCTTTCGATGTTACTTTTCATTAAGAAGTAGCGAATCGAGAAGTAAATGAAAAGTTGTAGGAGGAAACAACATGAGTCAGACGCTGAAATTCGCTATCATTCAAATGCATGTTGAGGCTGGAAATGTAGAAGCGAACACTATGAAATTAAAAAATATGCTACATCAGGCAGTATCAACTGATAATAAACCTGATGTTATTTTATTCCCGGAAATGTGGAATACAGGCTACGCATTAACAGAAATTACAACATTAGCTGATCCTAACGGAACAGCAACGAAATTATGGCTATCCCAATTTGCAGCGGAGCATCAAATCAATATTGTAGCGGGATCCATAGCTGAAGCGAAAGAAAATGGCGTGTACAATACGATTTATGCGTTCGATCGCAAAGGCGAAGTGATTAGTGATTATTCTAAGCTTCATCTGTTCCGACTTATGGAGGAAGAAAAATATTTGCAAGCCGGAAATAAGCTTGGTCAGTTGAAAATTGATGAGATTGATGCCGGGATGATGATTTGCTACGATATCCGTTTCCCTGAATTATTCCGTCGTCTGGCATTAGGTGGAGCAAAGGTCATGTTTGTACCTGCACAATGGCCAAACCCTCGTCTACATCATTGGAGAACATTGCTGATGGCTAGAGCAATTGAGAACCAAATGTATGTCATTGCTTGTAATCGAATGGGGACGAGTGGAGAAAGCACATTCTTCGGTCATTCTATCGTAATCGACCCTTGGGGTGAAATTGTAGCTGAAGCAGGCGATGAAGAAACGATATTAACTGGGGAGATTGATATGAGCGTAGTTGATAAAGTACGCTCAACGATACCAGTGTTCAAAGACCGCCGCCCAGAGCAATATTAAATTGATCAACAACTATAAATAGGATTGAGTTTTCTACCAATGTAGAGCTCAATCCTTTTTGCTATGCCATTCGATAATAACAACATCCCATTTATGAGCCATAAGATAACCCTCCCATTTTGTTATTTCATAACTTAAGACGACGATGGGGGATATTTTTGCCAAAATTAAACCATAAAAACTTTAGTGAGTAATGTCGCCTAACTAACTTCGCCGCAACATTCTTGCACTTGGGATCGTCAGAAGCTTTAGCCAAAAAAAAGCGGAGGGGATCCTTTTAGTAAAGATACCGTATATTTGGTATTTGGAAGCGTTCAGGAAGAAAAGCTTCAGATGAATTTGTGTGGGCGAACGGGACCTTGGGACAATGCGAGAGAAACGCCGATGAAGGATTCAGGCATCAAGTCTATTAAACCTGGATCATCAATGGAAGGCGCGATAATGGAGTTAATTAAGCCTGAATCATCAATGGATGCGGAGCAATCTGAACAACAGTTGCCGTATGCCATTTTGGCGACTATAGTTGCCATCGCTGTTGCCCTTCTGTTGCTAGTCATGGTTTTGATAAGAAGCAAAAGGAAGCGGCGATGAATTTCTGGTAAAAGAAATCAGCCTCAATTATTGAGCTAAGTGGAAGGGGACATTTTATGAGGGCAGGGATAGCGGAGGATTCATTTGTTTGGGGAATATTTGTAGCTGACAGTTCAAAGCCATTCCCTAATTTCTTTCCAGTTGGACTATATACAACACGCGAATTAGCAATTAACCAAATTGAAACCATGCCCAGAGATAATAATTATCAGCTACTTCGGATGCCAATAAATAAAGATTTTTCGTATTATCATAAAAAGAACGGAAAGTTAGTTGGAATGGATACTATTCATCAAGAACATTTTCATTATAAAGACGAGTCAAATTAATTAATGATTAAGCTCCCATGGAAGAACTCATTAACTTCTATCATCTGTGGTGCGGCGCATGTATGGCTAACGGGTACGTTAGTTGAATGACAACAGCGGCAGTCTAAGGCTTTATTCTTTATTTATCAAGTTTTGGTCTGCAGCTGCTCCTTTTAATTGATCAGTCTAATACTATATAGTTACCAAACAATCGATAGTGTATGGTAACTGTATAAAATAGTCAGTATAGAACAAATTTAAAATTCCATTAAACCTAATATTTGCTATAATATGATTAAGTTAAATGACTAATGTGTATGGTTCATTTATAACCTAGTTTATAGTTAAATTACGAAGTTCATAAATATGACGTTATGTGAAATCACAGTAAAAAGTTAGCATTTCAAGGAGGATAATATGAAGACCATCATCTATATGGTTAGACACGCTGAATCACTATACACCGAAGGAACAGAAATAACTAGAGGACTCACCATTAAGGGCTTGGGTGATGTTGAAAAAGTTAC
>NZ_JBXCIY010000028.1:0-40692 GCF_056786395.1 Paenibacillus sp. Y951
CCCTTGTATTTTCACTTGAGCATCCTTTCTTCCCAAAAATTCAATGACTCCACCAGGAAGATATCTCCCCATATCGCCAGTACGGTATATCCGTTCCTTGGTTTTAGGATGTTCTATAAAACTGGCCGTTGTCTTCTCATCGTCCTTCCAATATCCAAGCGCCAAACCGTTGCCTCCGATGTACAATTCTCCCTGCGTCCATGTTGGTGCAGAACGACCCCACTCATCTAACACAAACCAAGACTGATTGTTCATCGGATAGCCATATGGAATGCTCTTCCAAGAAGGGTCCACCTCATCAATTTCGTATAGGATCGACCAGATCGACGCCTCTGTAGCTCCGCCTAGACTGACCACTTTAGCCTGCGGTGCGATCTTCCGAATCCGACTCGGAAGGTCAATGGGGATCCAATCCCCACTCAGTAGTACGAGTCTAAGCTTCGGTAGCTGAACACCCCGATTCTCTGCCGCTTCAACTAGCAGTGTTGCTAGTGGCGGTGCGGAATTCCATATCGTGACCCCTTCTTCTAGCATTCGCTGTACCCAGTGAGACGGGTTCAATGTACGATCCGGATCTGGATAGATCAGCGTAGCGCCTGCGGCCGCTGCTCCAAACAGATCATAAACTGATAAATCAAAACCAAAGGATGATACGCCCAATATTCGATCCTCTGGTCCCACATGAAACCGAGAGTTGATATCTTCAATCGTATTCACGACGCCTTTGTGCGGAATCATGACTCCTTTAGGTCTGCCAGTTGATCCTGAAGTGTAGATGATATAGGCTAAATCACTCGTAGTCGCTCCAGTGTGAATCGCAGCAGCTTCTTCTTGCCCTTGAACTAGCATTCTAATCGACAGTACCGGTAGGGATGATGTCGCTGTAAGATTATCTGCGATATACTTGTCCTGGGCTACAATAATTACTGCTTCGCTATTATCGAGCAAGTAAGACAATCGTTCGTCTGGCAAGCTTGGATCAATCGGTACATAAGCCGCTCCTGCCTTAAGAATCCCATATACAGCTTGCAGTAATTCAGGCCCACGATCTGCAAGAATAGCTACATGTACTCCCTGTTTTACCCCGTGCCGACTGAGCATGTTAGCGATCCGATCACTAGCCTGTGCAAGTTCCCGATAACTTAATGTACTACCATGCGATTGATAAGCGATGGATTCAGGAGTAGTCGTTGCCGTATACTGGAGCAACTCTTCCAAACGAAACGTTAGCTTCTCTTCAGACTGTTGATGAACCTCTTGCCTCTCCTCCACATGTTTTGCTGGAATGAGTGGGATCATTTGCTGATTCCAAAGCTCAGTAGATCGAGCAAGCCTTTCGATCAGACCCGCATAGGCCTCCCACATATCATCGATTAATCCTTCAGGAAAAAAATCTTCAAGCAGATCCCATACAAAATATAAATCGCCATCAGTCATCTCCCAGAATTGGTGGTCCAACATAACCTGAGAAGTCTCTAAGCAACTAAAGTCGGCACGTTCAAAATCAGACATAAATAACCCGCTTCCGACTACGAAAGGAATTGCTGATTGTCCGAAGCCACCCGTTTGTCGATTATATGCCTGCATAACCTGCATACCGCCCCAATGGAGATACCTTGCGTCTAGAATTACTTGTTCCTGTATTTGTCTTGCTCGATCAACAAATGTCGAAACCTCTCTAAAATCAATCTCTAATGGATATAGAGATGCGAAATTCCCTAAAATATCTTTAATTTCTGGATGAATATTTAGTCTACGAGTCATCATATTGCTAAGAACAAAATGTCTGCTATTGCTCCACGCCGATATGATTTCAGCATAAGTTGTAAATAGGGCATTAGACGGAGTCAAACCGAATTGTTTTGCGTTTAATTTATATAATTTCCAAACCTCGTTATTTATTATTTTTTCACGACGATTAAGCTTCGAACGGACTCGACGATTGATTCCCGCAAGAAGTGGCAAATTCGGTGGACTTGGTAAATTCGGTAACCTTGCCTCCCAATATCGCCGTGCTTCCACACCTTGTGATGATGTAGCTAATTGCTCAAGCGCAAGGGTTGCATCCCGAATGCTAAGATGAAGTCTCGGGAGTGATAAATTGGGATTATTGTATAATTTATTAACCTCCTGCAGTAGTAGATTCGTTCCATACCCGTCCCAAAAGAAGTTATTATG
Source organism: Paenibacillus sp. Y951 (assembly GCF_056786395.1). Taxonomy (NCBI): domain Bacteria; kingdom Bacillati; phylum Bacillota; class Bacilli; order Caryophanales; family Paenibacillaceae; genus Paenibacillus; species Paenibacillus sp. Y951. Next base: position 2,179 of record NZ_JBXCIY010000028.1, read on the forward strand.
ATTGTAATGAATACGAGCATGGCTTATTCCCGCTTCTTCCCAAAGAGACACTCGAAGATCAATCCACGGCCATACATCCAATGGCAGTTCGCATCTCTTCATTTCCTCCCTGACAAGATTTAAAGCTTTATTAGCTTCAGAAACAGAACAATGACGAACATCCACAACCTTGCAGCGTATTGGCTGCGGATCTTTAACTACTTGCAAAGAACCATTAGGAAGAAGAATCACAATTTCTCTACTGTGGCGAAGCAATGCCTTATTCCAAGCCTGTTCATAGCGTTCAATATCTAACTCAACTGAATCTAGCTCAATATAATAATGTGGACGAACATGGAACTCCATATAGGGATCATCAGCCAAGTAGAAGCCAAGTTGCAAATCAGATAGTGGAAAAGGCTCATAGAGATTCAAAGAGTCAGGTTCACATTGTGGAATTGGTGCTCCATCGTCTGCTCCTGTTTCTTTCAATAATGTTAGTAATTCTTGTTTCTTTGTAATTAGAATTTCCCTTATTTCTTGAGTTAACGCACCCTTTGGGGCATGTATTTTTAAGGATTCACCATCTGGCTGAAGAATAATTTTTCGAGTTTTAAGAGTCTGTAGAAAACCTAACAAATTCATAACACTAGCTCCTCTAATTCTTCTTCTTCTGATTCGTTACTATTCATTTGTGCATCACTCAAAGATCTCAAAAGTAGCTTTTGCTGTATCAATCCAATCACTTCAGCGACACTGCTACCTCCAATCAACATATGTGCAGGAATATCTACCCTTACCCATGATCGTATTTGATTGCGCAGTTCCATCGCCATTAGTGAGTCTAGCCCCAGCGTAGAAAGCTTTAAATCTAATAAATGCTGATTATCTGTATATTCTCGCTCAGCATCAATACCTAGCACGGAACCAACTATCTTTTTAAAAACTTCTAAAATAGCAGCTTGTGCTCTCTCTTCCGACATTTTTTCCAATTCATTGGGTGAAACATATTGAAGATTAACTATTGCCTCGTTTGATGAAGAATAGCCAAGTTCAGAAGGTTCAACACCCATCAATCGCAATACATTTCCCTTTGCTTTAATTGCAATAAGCTGCTGAATTGGAGATGATAACGCAAGAGTAATGGTCTCTAGACCTTCATCAATTAAGATTGGCTCTACTCCTTGTTTGGACATTATTTGGCGATGAAATTCATCCGCCACAACACCGACCTCTCCCCAAAAGCCCCAATTAATCGTCTTTACGTTGAGTGACGATTGTCTAGCTATAGTCTCAGAAAAGGCATCTTGGAAAGTACTAGCTGCTGCATAATTAGACTGTCCTGCATTCCCGATAAATGATTGCACCGATGAAAAATACAATAGAAAGTCGAGTGGTTCATCTTTTACGGCCTCATAAAGATTAATACTGCCAACAACTTTTGGCCCCAGTACGTTTCTTAACATCGTTTCATCCATGTTAGCGAGTGCCTTATCCTTTAGTACCAACGCGGAATGAATGACACCATTTAGCGTTCCAAGCCGCTGTTTAGTTATGGCTACGGCACTACGAATACTTTGTGCGTCATTTGCATCAGCCTGGATATACAGAGCCTGTCCACCCAATTGTGATATCTCATCGATTTTTAATTGTAATTCCTCTTTTAATTCCGAACGTCCCACGAGAACAAGATTTGCATTAAAGTTTTTTGCTAAAAATTTACTTAACTCAAATCCAATTCCACCAGAGCCCCCTAGAATAAGATAGACTCCTTGTTTTCTATAAGGAGTTTTCAATGATCGATCCAGCTCTATATGCTTTAACATCCGTAAATACCGAACACCTTGGCGAATAGCTACGACATGTGCGTTATTTTGAACTCCTTCTGCGGTAATTAATGCTCCTAAATCATAGAGAAACTCTCTTTCTCCAGCGGGTTCATCAATGCCTATATCTAATTGCACGAAGTTCCATTCCGAGTACTCTTTCGCTACAGATTTTATTAATCCATGGATACTTGCTCCTATAGGTTGGATATTCTCATCAAGTGCGACGGCATATGTCCCATTTGTAACACTCTTGATCATTAGTGATTGATTGACGTAATTGTGCTGTACCAAGCCTTTAAGCAATCGGAAAAATGAAATGACCCCTTGCTCTTCGGCCATGTTCAGAGGTAATTGATCAGGTGAATGTGTTAACTCACTTTGAATCCCTCCGAAGAAATAGATGGTATCTACTTTGGAAATCTTCCCTAAAATAGTCTGTAAGCCCTCAGGATCAGTTAACTCCACTTGCCAGCTATTCGTGGTAAGTTGTTGATTCTCATGATCAAGAAGTATCTCGTAACAAATATTTTGTGCATGATGCAATTTAACAGCTTCTTTAACCGCCGTTGATTGTGAAGTGTAAACGTATAAAATTGAATTTCCGTCACCAGCATAATGAGACTTATCCTCTTTTATTGAACTCCATGTTGTAGAGTAATGCATTCCAGCATGTAAGTTCTCTTCGGATTTGCTGTATTCCTTCACATTTACCCAAACAGCATGTAATCCTGTAATCTCAGCAACTAGATTACCTTGACAATCATGAATCAAAATATCTGCAATTATTCCACTTTCATATTGCTCACGTAATTTCGCTTCAACATGCAACGTCTCATTCGCCTGGCAATCCCGGTATACTACAAGTGATTCAATGCCGTTAGGTAATGGAACACATTCTTTTTTCATATCAGATTCCAGAAATAAAGCACCTAAACTCTGAAACGCTGAGTCCCAAACCAGTGTGTGGATAGCTTCCTCTACCGCAATAAAGTCTGCGTCTACATTCAGTATAATTTCACTGTGTACAGTCTCTTCTATGCACGTTAATTGTTTAATAGATTGAAAGCTTTTGCCGTACTGAATTCCACGATCAGCCCAATCGTTATAAAACTTAGAAGTATTCGTTCTATCTTCTGGATCATGTAGTAAGTTCACTCCATTCGACTTCTCTTCCGTTGTCTGTATTGCTTCAAGAGTGCCTGATGCATAACAATCCCATTGATTAGATTTAGATTCCCATGCCATTATTTTTACGTTCCATAATTTACCATTATTCTCTTTACACTGCAAAATTGTCTGTACTTGAACATCTTCTTGTAATAGATATAGCGGTCGATTAAATTGTAGTTCTCGTAGAATGATAGTATCATTACTAGTAGCTAGTTTTGATTGTCTAAGTGCCGCGATCGCTAAACTAGCATATCCTGCTCCTGGCATAATGCTTAGCTCTCCCACACGATGTTCAAACAGAAATTGTCCAGAAAGACCTGGTAATGTCGATTTAAAACACTTCACATCATTCATTGCTACTTCCATTTGGTTACCAAGTAATGATCTGGTCTCACTCCTATTTTCAAGAGACTTATGAATTACTGCCTGTTTTGTGTACCAATACGATTTTCGATCGAAGGGATATAATAACAATTTAGCAACTGAAGTGGTTTTACGATCCGATAGATTCTCAAGCTTAACCTTTAATCCTGATGCGAAAAGTGCACCTAATGAATATTTCATTATTTGCTCATCATCAATGCCTTTTCTCATACTAGGTAGCCATGTACCAGATTCAATCAATCGTTGTCCAAGTCCGATTAATACTGGTGCTGGTCCGATTTCAACGAATAAATCAACACCCTTCGCTTCTAAGGTTCGAATAGCGTCTGCAAATAACACTGGTTGCCTTACCTGCTCAATCCAATAGGACGTGTTTGTAACATCCCCATTCACCGTTCCACCCGTTGTAATGATACGCTTAATAGGTTCTAGTAGTTGAACATCCTTCAAGACATCTGCTAAATTTGATAGAATCGGATCCATTAGACGAGAATGAAAGGCATGACTTACTTTTAACTTGTTAGTATTGATCCCGATATTATTTAGGAGATCAATAGAAGCATTAATTAAATTTTCAGAACCTGAAAGAACTAAAGTAGTATCTGTATTTATTGCAGCCACGTCGATGAGTTGCAACAAATCTCCTAAGACATTCTCAATTTCATTCATACTTGCATCAACCGATACCATTACTCCTTCACCTGGGGCAGACGCCATAATTCTTCCACGCTCGCAAACTATTTTCAACGTTGTGTCTAAATCCATTATTCCCGCTACGCAGCTTGCCGCATATTCACCAACGCTATGACCTACCAATAATTCCGGTTCAACCCCCCAGTACTTCCATTGTTCCACTAGTGCAAGTTGTAAAGATACCAATGCAGGTTGGATGATTTGCGTATCGGATAATAAGCTAGAGTCAGCATCGAACATAGCCTCTCGGATCGAAACGCCTATAAATTTATAAATGATATCATCACAACGATTCAAATATTTTCTAAATACAGGCTCTTCCAAATAAAGTTGTTTCCCCATATTGAGATATTGAGAGCCTTGTCCAGTGAACAGAAATGCTACTTTCGGTTGATTCTTGGCACGAGTACGGATTCGTCCATGTGCTTTGCCTTTTAAAGCAATAGCCATTTCATTACCGGTTCTCCCCACGATAGCCAATCGTTCCGTCAAATGAGCACGTCCGATATTGATGCTGTCACATAGTTCTTGGAGATCTTTAGGACTGCTTACCGTAGCAAACACTTGCGCATATTGTTCAGACAACCTATCCAAACTATCTTCTGATTGTGCGGATAAGGTTAGCAATTGTGGGCGACTGTTCTCTTCGTTGATTTCCTCATTTTTGTACGTGTCAATTACATTTGATTCGAAACCCTCAAGAACAATATGAGCATTCGTCCCTCCAAAGCCAAATGAGCTAACACCTGCACGATAAGGATGATGTTTAGGTCTAATCCATTCTTTCATTGAAGATGCCACTTGCAATCGACTACCTTCTAAATCAATATGTCTATTCAACTTTGTAAAATTGAAGTTTGCTGGTATATATCCCTTTTGAAGTACAAGAACCGTCTTTATCAAACCCATTATCCCAGCTGCTGATTCCAAATGGCCGATGTTAGTCTTCAATGCCCCTAACCAACAGGTATCCAATTTTTCTGGTAAGTCAGCATCCAAAATAGCTCGAAGTGAGCGGACCTCTATTGGATCACCTAATGGAGTTCCCGTACCATGAGTTTCAACATATCCAATCGAAGCAGGAGAGAAACCCGCATTTTCCAGAGCCTGTGCAACAACTCTTTGTTGAGAAAGCCCATTAGGAGCAGTAAGACCATTACTATATCCGTCTTGATTTACTGCCGATCCTCTTATAACAGCGAGAATGGGATCCCCATTACTAATAGCTTCGGAAAGTCGCTTTAACACGACGACCCCTAAACCCTCGCCTCTTACATAGCCATCTGCGCTATCATCAAATGTTCGACAACGGCCATTTGGTGATAACATCTGCGCTTCCGTGAAAATTTTCCCGTTAGCCTCAGATAAGATTAGATTGACTCCACCGGCAATGGCAAGACTACTTTCCCCTGTACTCAGACTTCTGCAAGCCTGATGAACCGCTACCAATGAAGAGGAACATGCTGTATCAATTGCCATACTAGGCCCTTGAAGTCCTAAACAATATGAAATGCGGTTAGCCGCAATACTGAACGCATTTCCCGTTCCTGTGTATGCATCCTCCGTATCCGATGCCTTACGCTTTAGATGCAAATAATCATTCGTGCTTATTCCAATAAATACACCTGTATCAGAACCTGATAACCTGTTTGGCGGTATATTAGCTGACTCTAAAGCTCTCCATGTTGTTTCCAATAAAAGTCTTTGTTGAGGGTCCATACTCTTCGCTTCTCTAGGGGAAATATTAAATACGGCCGCATCAAATTGATCGATGCCAGATATAAATCCGCCCCAACGATACGCATCATTATTACCCGCAGCATACCCTGTTAATTTCTTGCGTTCTTCTGGAACCACGGTTATGACCTCTCGATTAGTTGTAAGAAGCTCCCAGAATTGTTCTATTCCTTCAACTTCAGGTAATCTGCAGTCCATACCAATTACCGCGATCGGTTCATATGAGTCCGTTTTCGAAGAGGTCGACTCAGAGGAGCCAATTAAGTAGTTAGCTAAGCTCGCAATCGTAGGGTATTCGAAAACAATGGCTGAAGGGAGTGACATGCCAAGTGAAGAATTCACTTCCTCTACCAACTCAACAACTTGAACAGAACTAAGCCCTAGCGAGGTAAACGGAAGTTCCGTCGAAATATTGTTCTCACCCCCCCCCACGTACTTCGCTGTTAGCTGGCGAAGTAATTCGATGTACTTCGAACGGCTAAGTTTTTTCAGTTTAGTCTCTTCATTACTCATATCTACTGAAGTTGACTTAGATCTTGTCCAGCGGCCTATTTCCTTTAATTGTCCATCGATATATAACTGCTTGCACAATTTTCGCTGAGTTTTCCCGCTTGATGTCTTAGGAACCGTCCCTGGATTAACCAATATTAAGCAATCCAGCTCAATTCCATGTACTTCTGCAATTGCTTTCATGACTTGGAATCCTAGGTTATCTATATTAATATTTCTTCTTTTTGTTCGTTCAACCTCCTGTACTACAACGAGGCGCTGTTCGCCATCTTCTCTAATAGTAAAAGCTGCTCCCCAACCACCTGCACGAAGAATAGAACTAGTCATCTCCACCGTATTCTCAATATCCTGAGGATAATGATTTGTCCCGCGAACGATAATTAAGTCTTTCAACCTTCCTGTTATATACAGTTCACCTTCGTAAATAAATCCAAGGTCCCCTGTTCTTAAATAGTTTTTCGCTGTGTTATTGGCAAGAACAGCCTTGAAAGTAATCTCCGTTTCTACAGGATCATCCCAATACCCAGCGCATATACTGCTACCATGTAACCAGACCTCACCTATCTGTCCTGCTTCACGTTCCACAGCCGTATCGGGATTAACTATTAGAATATCAAAACCGTCAAGAACATGCCCCGAGGAAACGAACGCTTGTGTTTGATTAGTACCCTCTTCCTTGCATTCCACTAAATCATGCTCCAAAGCAACCTTGTCAACAAAAATAGTACTAACCTTGTGTCCTATAGGCTTAGTTGTTACAAAGAGTGTTGCCTCTGCAAGTCCATAGGCACCAACTATGAAATCTTTCTGAAATCCGCAACTAAAAAACTTATCAGAAAAGCTCTGTATCGTAGAATTAGAGATTGGTTCTGCTCCATTGCCCGCACATCTCCATGCAGATAAATTCAAAGAATGTAATTGGTCTTCATTTATTTTCCTTACACATAGATCATAGGCGAAATTAGGTGCAATACTTGTAACTGCTTTATAATTGGAAATGGCTTCTAACCAACGAATCGGCTTTTCTATAAAAGAAACAGGGGGCATAAACACTCCTGTGCCACCAAAAGCTATCGGTAACATGATCCCTTGAACTAGACCCATATCATGAAATACAGGAAGCCATGAAACATTAATCTCTCCCTCATTAAAATCAACATTATTCCGAATCAGTGTTAAGTTATGAACAATATTCTGATGTAAGACCATGACGCCTTTGGGGTTTCCAGTGGAACCTGAAGTGTATTGCAGATAAGCAATTTTTTCAGAACTAACTTCTTTATTCATCCAGCCTGATACAGTAAAATCCAATTCATCAAGAGCTAGCATTTCAATATGATTACCATCTCTGAAATGATTCATTTGAATCGCTTTATCTTTCAATATACTTGATAAAGTTAATGCAATATGTGCATCTGCATTCTGTGCAATGGCTGTAACTCGAAGGGCATGGTGATTGCTTTTTGGTGGATAGACAGGCACAGCTATCACTCCCGCATATAAACATCCTAAAAAGGCAACTACATAATCAATCCCAGAAGGAAATAGTAGCAATGCACGTTTTCCAACTAGTCCTCGATCTCTTAAGTGACTAGCAACGGCCAGCGCTTTCTTATGAAGTTCTAAGTATGTAATAAAGGCCGTAGCATCATCTCCGTTTTCCAAATAGATAAGCGCTTTTCGATCAGGTACTTGCTTTGCCCATAATGCAATCATTGAACTCAAAAGTTGATTTTCACTTCTCATTCTAGCCCTCCATATATATTGAATTTTTCAAATATGAGATCGATCACTTGCTAATTCTCATTGATTAATGATTGAACTTCCCTTTCTAGTTGCTCATAAGTTGAGGAGCCTGATCCACCCGTTACGATATATCCATTTCGATCAATAAAATATACAAAAGGAAGCCACTTTACTTTATACAATTTGCTTGCCTCACCATTCTCATCCAACAGCGCTCCTAACGCAGAATACCCATACTTTAAACAAAATTCGCTTGCCTTTTCTTTATTGTCAAGAGACGTCAGGTTAACTGCTCTAAAATTCATATGTACGTTGTATTTTTCATATAGTTTTATTACATTGGGCGCTTTACTCTGACAGGCCGAACACCAAGAAGCAAAAAAAACAACAAAAGTTGGCTTATTATTGTTAGGGACGATTAAGGAGTTCTCGCCATTTAAGGATGGCAAGATTATTTCTGGAGCTTTCATTCGTTTGCTAAGCGCTGAAATTTTCATACTTTGCCATATAACTATTCCAACCAAAATAATCACAATAATTATGATCAAAAATATTTTCATAATCGATACCTTCCTTCTTAATAATGAATTAGATGTTAATGATCAATCGTCAGCCAACTCAATCATCGACGCTTCCAATTGAGACCATGAGCATTTTTCCACATATTTTGGGAACTCGTTACGTTCTGAACATACTGTAAGCTTATATGTCGGATCGATTATAAATTGCTTGAAATAGAACATACGATCATTTCTATCAATTCTTACTGTTCCTGAGCCTATCCCTTCATCCCAGCAAGTGGTCACATTTTGTAACGGGATAGATAATCCACGGCCAATAGCCTTTATACAACTTTCTTTTATTGTCCAATAGTCAAAAAAACGTTCCAAAAAGCAATTCTCTCTCAAGTTTCTTAATTCAACTGCTTCTTTTTTTGAGAAATAGCGCTCAGCTACTATTGGCTCTATTTTTCTAATCCTCTCGACATCAACACCTACATGTGTATTGTCTATGGCGCAAACAACCCAACATCCAGAGTGAGATACATTAAAATGAAAATCGCTCAGACCTATAGCAAATGGTTTACCAAAACTATTTTTTGAAAATTGAATATTGCGATTAGAAACATGTAATTTGGTCTTTATAATTTTTCGTACTAGCAATTCCGCAGTTAAAGATCGAAGGGCGTCTGCCGGGTTACGATATCTCTTAATGACTTCCTGTTTCTCTCTTGACACATATGAAATCCAACGTGAGACTAAACATGATGCTTGGTTTTCATATAACTTTATTGCATACACATCCATATCACTTGAGTCTCCTATTCCTACATAAAAATGAAACCTTTCCCATATACAGACGTAACAATTTATTATAATGAAATTCCTCTATAGAAAACCTCCTATAAGTTTTATTCTATCTATTACCATAAAATATAATAAGTGGTTTTTTTAAACTATAACTAATTTCCTCATTCTGTTCAATAGCGAGGGCTGTAGCTTAATGTCGAATTACAATAAAAAACGAATAATATGTAAAACAAAATAAACATTGACTAAAAACGTTTGGAATATTAACATATAAATGCTAGTTATTGTAAATGTGTCGTAGCTATATTATCATTACTTATTCAAACATATTACAATTAATTTTAAAGGAGGATCATGCTTTGAAGGAATTGCAGAAACGAGGGTTTTATTGGAATTGGGGTCATCTAATGTATCGATTTCGTTGGATTATTCTTATTGTTTGGATTATTATCTTTGCCATATTTGCACAATACGCCGTAAAAGCCCCTGAGCTATTCAAAGAAAACGGCTTTACTCCTTATGGAAGTGAATCTGATATTGGAACGACTGCACTTGTAGATGAGTTTGATTTCCCATTGTCATCCTTAGCAATCGTTTACAAAAGTGACCATCTTGATTTAACTTCAACTGAGCAGAAAGACCGACTCTTGTCTTCCCTACAAGATCTTCAATCTTTGGACTATGTAACTGGAATTTCTTTTAACGACACAAAACGAATCAGTGAATCAAAACATACTCAATCCGTAATCATTTCAACGAATTTGAATCAAAATGATTCTATTGATAAATTTAATGAAATCCAAGAGCATGTCACTGAATTAGATGGGATTCAAACTTATATTACTGGGAAAGGTGCATTATTCCATGATTTTCAGACTGCAAGCCAATCGGGCATAATTAAAGCAGAAACAATAGGAATTCCCGTTGCACTAATTGTACTTCTTATCGTTTTTGGATCATTAATAGCTGCTTCAATACCTGTCATTATCGCTATGATGAGTATTACGATAACATTAGGCATATCTTCTATCATTGGGGAACAAGTTGCTTTAAGTAATTTTCTACCTAATATTGTGACAATGATAGGACTAGCTATCGGAATAGACTATGCACTATTTATGGTCAGTAGGTTCCGAGAGGAATTGAAGCGACAAAGTTCTCTATCTAATGCTGTAGCGATGACAAGCCATACCATTGGTCGATCTATAGTATTTTCAGGTTTAGCAGTATTTATTGGACTCTTCGGCTTGTTGTTTATAGATTTGAATATTTTCTTAAGTCTTGCTATAGGTGGAGTTTTGGTCGTAGCAATATCTGTTTTGGCTGCCAATACACTTCTACTTGCTATCTTTGGGATTTTAGGTGACAAAGTTAATAAACTTCAAGTCATTCCTGTTAGATGGAGAAATAGAGAAGATAAAAAGTGGTGGGGAAAATTTGCACTATCTGTAATGAAACGTCCAATAATTGCATCATTAAGTTGCATTGCATTTATGATTTTCCTAATGATTCCGTTAACAGATATAAAAGTTTCTGAGGCAAGTGAAGAAGTTATTCCTGTGGAATATAATTCTAGACAAGGGTCTGATCTCCTGAAGTCTACATATGACGAAAGTGAAAGCAACCCGATTTTAATATTGGTGAAGACTCCGACTGACATAGGAAATTCTTCAACAACAATTGATGTTCAAAATTTTGTTCAGCAAATTAAGGAACTACCTAACGTTCGAGAAGTTAAAAGCTATTTGGATGTATTAAACACAAATGATCCCGAACAAATTGAGGCATTATTGGCTACACCAGAAATAAGTGAACAACTCCAAAATAATAAACTTATTAACATTCAAGCAGCAATCATTTCTGTAATTTCAGATTCGAAACCCAAAGATTCCCAAACAACTAATCTCGTACTTGCAATTCGGAACTTAGAAACACCACTTGAAAATTGGGTAACAGGTAAAGCTGCAAATGATGTTGATGTATTAGAATTAATTAAAGACGGACTTCTACCGCTTTTAGCATTTGTTATGAGCATCACATTTATAGTTTTGTTCTTTGTTTTCAAATCAATACTTCTGCCCATCAAAGCAGTATTAATGAATGTTCTCAGCCTTGGTGCTAGCTTAGGTGTCGTTGTATCTGTATTCCAATTCGGAATTCTAGCTGATTTCTTTCATATTACCTCTATCGGATATGTTACTTCTACTCTACCAGTTATTATATTTGGCATTGTCTTCGGTATATCAATGGACTACGAAGTATTGCTTATATCGAGAATTATGGAGGAATATGAAAATACTGGTGATAATGAACTGAGTACAGCAGAGGGATTAAATAAAACTGGCGGGCTAATAACCAGTGCAGCGATTATTCTAGTCAGTGTAGTTGGGGCCTTTATTTTTACTGATATTGAACTCATTAAAGCTATCGGACTAGGACTAACTATTTCTATTATTTTGGATGCAACTATAATTCGTCTTATACTTGTACCTGCTCTCATGAAAATACTAGGTAAAGCCAATTGGTGGGCTCCTCGTTGGGTAAAACCGATTCAGCCAAAAAAACAGAGCGAGCAATCATTACATATAGACTGATACCAACTATGATTACACATTAGTTTAGTTCTGAAAATTAAAGGGTGTGACTTCGGTATATTACCGAAATCACACCCTACCAGTCGTATCTTTACATCATTCATAACTCCAATTGCTTACTTTTCATTCACTTTAAGTCTAATAACATTCCACGAAGTTTTTGAAAGCTGAGCAGTAATGCGACTACCGTCTACTGTCGTTGTTTCACATGTTTGAGGTACAACATTGTTCGGATTATGCTTCGTATTCACTGCTTTAATATCTTGATTAGTCATTACAATATGTTCAATCAATGTCACTGAACCAAAGCTGCGTAGATCAAGATCAAGCTGCAAGCTCTCCTCCAAATGTCTGTTCACCGCAAAAATAGTTACCTCACCTAATTCTTCATTGTACACACTAATTGACTCTAGGTAAGGAACATCTGTAAAGTCTTTGGAATCATACTTTGGACTATTAACTAATGGATGAAGCACCGTTCCACGACCAAAGGTAGACGTATGCAGGAATGGATAGTATGTCGTTTGTAACCATAGTGATCCGCCGTTTTCTGTCATAATCGGAGCAATAACGTTAATCAACTGCGCCATACAAGCCATTTTCACGCGGTCTGCATGCTTCAGTATCGTAATTAACAAGCAACCAACAACTAGTGCATCCTCTAGATCATAAACATCTTCCAGATCTGGTGGTGCTATCTGCCAGCGTTCTTCCGCCGTGCTAGTCCCGATTGTATTCCATACATTCCATTCATCCAAAGATAGATAGATTTTTTTCTTGCTTTTCTTTTTCGCTTTAATATAGTCACAAGTAGCAGCAACGCTATTAATGAATTGATCCAAATCAAGTGATTTGGCTAAGAAGTTAGCAGTATTATTTTCATTATTGTTATAATATTGATGTAGAGATAAGTAATCAACATTGTCATAAGTAAGATCTAATACAGTAGCTTCCCATTCAGCAAATGTACTCATACCGCTACTAGAGCTACCACAAGCGACAAATTCCAATGTTGGATCAACCCAGCGCATCGCTTTAGCTGTTTCATTAGCAAGCCTGCCGTATTCGTAAGCGGTTTTAGATCCAATCTGCCATGGTCCATCCATTTCATTGCCTAGACACCATGTTTTGAAAGCGTGTGGCTCCTTATAACCATGAGATATCCGCAAATCACTCCAGTAAGAGCCCGAAGGATGATTACTATATTCTACCAGATTCCTCGCTGCATCAATACCTCTAGTACCTAGATTAACTGCCATCATAACTTCTGATCCAGCTAGCTTAGCCCATTCTGCAAATTCATTGGTACCTACAAGATTCGGTTCAGTTGTCCACCAAGCAAGGTCTAGCTTATTCTTACGTTCATTTACCGGACCAACACCGTCTTCCCAGTTGTACCCTGACACGAAATTTCCACCAGGATAACGAATAATCGGAACATTTAACGATTGAATCGCTTCTAATGCATCCCGACGAAAACCTTGTTCATTCGCAGTAGGATGACCGGGTTCATAGATACCACCATATACTGCACGGCCCAAGTGCTCAATAAAAGAACCATAAACTCTAGGATCTACCTCAGCTATCTGAAAATCTTTGTCTACAATCATCGTTGATTTCAAAGTCATAATTATTGTTCCTCCTCAAAATTTTTATAGCTTCCTAAAATAACTTCTTGCGATAAAAAGTCACATCGGAAGCATATGCTAACTTTTTGTAGCTTCCCGTATAGCTTCTTTGTAACAAAAAGTAGCTTCGAAAGCATGGGTTAACTATATTATTAATCCTTGTATTCGTTTATACTACAATTATAAGTACATTAACGACATTTATACAATCAAATTATTGAGGATTAACATAAATGCTTATTCTATTGAATTTCGGAGGTATTATCATGTATTTAACAACAAACGCAGATTCACTTCGAGTTTATGAAGCACTTGGAAGCGAAGTAAGACTTAAAATTATTGATCTACTTGATAAGAGGGAAATGCATATTAAAGAATTGGCTGCACAATTATATCTTAGTAGCGCAATCGTCAGTTCTCATGTCGCTAAGCTTCAAAAAGCAGGGATCGTCAGCTCTCAGATGAAAAGAGTCGGTACAGGCACTTATAAATATTGCTCCCTATCTGCTAATTTTATGCAAATTAAACTATCAAGTTCTTCAGACATTGCAAGAAAAGTTGTTGAGCTATCTATTCCTGTGGGGCATTACAATGATTTACAGGCACAACCAACTTGTGGAATTGCAACGACTGAGAAGTTGATTGGATTTTACGATGATCCAAGATATTTTCTAGACCAGGAACGCGTTAATGCTGGAATACTTTGGTTCGCGAAAGGCTATGTAGAATACAAGGTTCCGAACTATTTATTTATCGATCAAATTGTGCAGGAAATTGAAATATCGATGGAAATTGGATCAGAAGCGCCCAATATCAATGAGAAATGGCCTTCAGATATAGTGTTTACGATGAATGGAATAGAACTAGGAAAATGGACTAGCCCAGGTGATTTCGGAAATTTGCGAGGTCGCTTAACACCTGACTGGTGGGGCTCTGACATCAATCAATATGGATTATTAAAAGTACTTAAAATTAATGCTGGGGGAACCTTTGTCGATGGTCAACAAATATCAGATGTTACCTTAAACGATGTCCATTGGAAAAACGACCAATGGTCATTCCGCTTTACAGCAGAAGATATCGGTCGTAGACGAGGCGGCTTAACTTTATTTGGGCGCGGCTTCGGTAACTATAATCAAGATATTGTATTTAGAGTATTTTATGAGTGAGCTCTTAAGTATATTCTATTGTGCAGCCTACTTAATGATCTGAAATCCTAAATTCAGCTGCAACAACCGCAATATCAATATCACTATCTTCAGTAAATCCTCCGTTAACGGAGGAACCATAAACGTAAAGACTGCGTATTTGAATATGACCCTGTAAACTTTCAGCGAATTGCAAAGCGATTTCATTTACTTTTCCTCTATTATCGATTTCAGCCATATTCTCAACTCCTTAATTTTAGCGAAAAGAGGCTAGTGGTAACCAATGCCTCTTAAATATTTTTATGAAGTAAAGTACTCTCAGATTCTATCGTAACAGCTGCGATTAAACAATCATTTTTTTTCTTATTGTAAACCCTTTTTCACGACATTGGCGATATATTTCTGCAGCGTGAAGGTAAGTTTTGATAGGTACAGGATGTTGAATAGGCTTGTATCTACGAGGATCATTGCCTTCCGTCCCTCAATTCATCTAGATTACCTTCCCATTTTATATTCCCTTCAAAACTAAGTAAATCACTGTGGACTTTTTTGTTTAATACTTCGGATATAGCAATACGAACAGTTTCATCATTTGAATACGAGGGATATAGCTCTAGCAATAGTGAGCAATTCCTTCTGTCCTTGCGAGACGTTGCCCGTATCCTCACTCAATTCCATCATATAACCATCGCTTAATGTTCTCACAAAGTGATCCATCTGAGCTTCCTTCGCAGATTCAATAACTTCCTCGTCAGTCGCATTTAAGTTACCATATCGGATATTTTCCATAATCGTGCCATTGAACAGCCAAGTATCCTGCAGCACCATACCGAACTTACTCCGAATATCCTGTCGTGTGAATGTAGTAAGATCATGCCCAGCGATAAGTATCATACCTCCGTCGAGGTCGTGAAACCTCATAAGCAGTTTGACAATCGTGATCTTCCCCGCTCCATTCGGTCCGACAATTGCGACTCATTGACCACAAACATCATAATCGGCATCATTAATCCCGAATAGAATTCTGCTTTCTTTGCGCTAGTGGCTAGAAGATGGAGATCCAACACTAGAGCTTCCCGGATTATTGATTTGGAACATTTCTTTAGAATGACAAAGGTTTGTCCCCGTCGGATTACGGGACTCCGTAACTGGAACAGCTACATTATACGTATTGGTGAAATGATCCAAATCAAGCAAATGCAATATATGTTACTTAATATTACGTTTTTAAACACGTTCACTCTTTCTTGGAATTCCTTAATAGAGATTTTCTCTTACTATGCGACAATAGGTGACAGATTTATAGTAGATATGAGATAATATAGAGATAATATAAATGATTATAGAGTTGAAGCGGGTGAGAACTATGAAATCTTTTTTAAAACATAGTATTGTGTTGATCATAGCATTCAATATAATGTCTATGATGGCAACGTCGGCAGAAGCTGGCTTCTTTGGCCGAGTGAAGGATATATATGATATTCCGGATCGAGTAGAAGAAATCCAACAACAATATGATGCCACTAAGCAGGCGATGGAAGGTCAAATTGCTGAGCAGCGTGAACTGCTTGAACTTTCCCAGCAGCAGGCCGAGGAATTACTACTCCAGCAAGAACAATTGCAGCAGATCAATGAGCATTATCGCGAGCAGAATGAAAAATATCGTGAACAGACCCTAATGCTGGCTGAAGAAAATAAAAATTTGCTGTTAACAATGGAGAAGTTAGAACAGGATCGCAAATCATTTGTTCAAAAATTAATTATAACAATCAGCACTATTATAGCGTTGTTTATTCTTTATAGCCTTTCTATCCGGGTCTGGCGCTTTGCTGTTTGGCGTAAGCAAGAACGCAATCGCAGGCGGAAGGTATTATTGCCATGAATGTAATATTGCCTCCGCCAATTGGACATGTTCATATTACACTAGAGGATGATGAAACGCTGCATGTACTGCATTCTAAGGCTATCATCTCTTATCAAGGCTCGCCGCTTGGACGCGAAGATAGGCTGATGGATATTGGTGGCGTTTATCGTAAGAAAAAATGGATTCGTACACGATTGCAAGGACCTTCGTCTTTTTTACTCGGTTTGCCTGCCGGTTTTTCGATGGAGTCAATTGATATTCCTGCGGAAAGTAACCTGCTCTTTGATTTTCGCCATGTTGTATTTTTCTCGGAAGGGATGAACTTTCGCAGTAAAGTGCTCAAATTAAAAACGGCATGGATAACGAAGGAATTTATTCGCATTAAGTTTTCTGGGCCAGGCAAATTAGGCATTATTACAGTTGGTGATATTGTGACGATGCAGCTTGATCCAAATACACCTTTATTTGTCGATACAAGCGCATTAGTCGCATATCCTGAGGACGCATCGATTCGTTTGTCAGTTTACGGTAATTCTTTGGCCAGCCAGCATATGAATGTACAATGGGAATTGTGTGGTACGGGACCAGTGCTTGTTCAAACCGGCTCTCGGGATCGACAGTTGGAGAACAGACTTTCCGAGGATGGTTGGATAAAGCGATTACTCAGGGAAGTTTTACCGTTCGGCAGCGTATATATTAAATAATTTATTTATCCGGCAACACGTAAACTTCATCAATCCTATCGACATTTCCTGCTACGTGAAATATGTCATATCCCCTATTAATTTCCCGCTAGTTCACCTACATCCAATTCAATAACTACGCACCTTCCATCAGGAATGCTTATGCATCATTCCTGATGGAGAACGGCATAACGATATCTTTTCCAAGCGCACAAATAAATGAGTTGAGTCCCCTTAGAGGCTGCCTAATTCGACATAATGATGAAAATGAGTTAAGATTATAGAAAGTAAGGCATTTCGTTCCGATTGGGACGGGGTGCCTTCAGCTATATATTAATGTGAATATTAGTGAGTTGAAAGGGGGCGATCTCATGTTGCTCAACCTCCCCCCACGTTGGGGGTAAAATCAGTAGTCAATAGTGGCGAAAGATTTTGGGGCATACAAATACATTTTAAAGGGAGTTAATTTATTATGAGTATTTCCATACATGCAGAACATCGACAGCACTTGAACCGTTCAGGATTGAAGCATTTACGCAGTAAAGGACGTTTACCGGGTATTATCTTTGGAAGAGGTTTGGACAATACCATGATTCATATATCGCGGAAAGATTTTCACCAATGGGCAAAAGGCGGAGGGGCTGGCATTGTACAGCTTCAGATTGGTGATACCGAAAAATTCCCAGTATTGCTGGAAAACGCACAACGGGATGCAATTACACAAGAATATATTCATATCGATTTTTTGATAGTAAACCAAGATGAGGAAGTTCGTATGTTTCTTCCTATTATTATAACAGGTACTCCAATAGGTACCAAGCTAGGCGGTATTATTCAAACAGACAGCACTGCCATTGAGGTACAAGCATTGCCTGTAAATCTACCAGCATCGATTACAATTGATATTACCGATTTTGATATTGGTGCTGTATTGCGTGGCGGAGAAATTAAATTGCCTGAAGGCGTCAGCTTAGTGTCCTCTCCGCAAGAGATACTAGTGTCGATCATTGCACCTCGAATTGCTGAAGAAGCAAGCGAAGAAGAAGCAACATAATAAGATCATTTACTGCAGACAATGGACTCATGTTGCATAAACATACATCTGCTGCCTGCCTTCCTATAGTGAAGAGCCTGCTACTATTCATATTAAGAAGCTAAATTTAGTCTTCTTGGTGGGAGAAGAGTCGACATCGGGTGAATTGCAAAGTGTTTTTAGATATAATAGTTGTTTTAAGTGAACAAGAGAATCCCAGGATAAAGCCGATAAATCCGCTTTTTCCTGGGATTTTGTGTTGTGTGGTGAATAATCGAGGAATTACTGCACCCGCAGGCTCCATGTAGTGTATCTGCATTATTGTCACATTTATTATCGTTGTGACAAATCGGACAGCTTTTAGCAGTGTTTATTATCATTCTTTCCTGCCTCCTCCCTATTTAATTCATATAATTGCAACCTTTTTGGACAATCCTCCGTTTATATAAGCAACACGTTTTAAAGCAACAACAGCTAGACTATACTTATTCAACAAACGAGGAGACCTACAACATGAACAAGAAATTAAAGAAAACTATAGTAAGCTCACTTTCAGTGGCTGTCCTTTCCATGTCGGCTGCAGGAATGGTATCTGCTTCAAACGGAGCAACAACTTCCATCCCAACAAATATATCGACTCAAAATGAATCCAACTCAGAAGTGAAATTAAACACTCAACAATTTGCTTCCATTACAGGAATTGTTCAAGAGATTACAAATTATAATGCGGTCGAAAATGCTAAGCTAGTAGAATTAAAAGCTAGTGATAACAGCATTACTCATTTCGTTGTAACAGATGCAACTTATATTATGGATGAACTAACGATTGGTACTGAAATGATGGCGTTCTATGATCAGCAAGCACCTGCAATATTAATTTTCCCACCTCAATATAAGGCAGTTGTTATCGCAGCTGTCAATGAAGAACGTAATGTTGTCGTAGATCACTTCAATTCTGAACTGGTTAATACGGACAACACTTTACAGCTTAATCCGTCTGACGATACAAAAATTGTTATACCTGACGGTGCGGCTTTTGAAGGAGAAATCACTGATCGCCTATTAGCGGTAACTTACACAGTTTCAACTCGCAGTATTCCTGCTCAAACTAATCCTGCACAGATTACTGTGCTAGACCATAAAGAAGTTGTGGAGGAAACCCCTGAAGTAACGGCTGATTATGCAGAAGTCCGCGGCACAATTAAGTCAATCAATCCAGCAGGCAAAGACGGAAAACAGCAATTAGTAGAAGTACAACTTGACAAAGATACTACAGTACATCTAAATGTTTCCGAGCTAACGTTTGTTGATGAAAAACTTGAAGTTGGCGCAGAAATCATCGCTTTCTACAAAACTAATGCACCAATGTTAATGATTTATCCACCGCGTTATAATGTATCTGCAATTGCTCTTGTAAAAGAAGATCGTCAATTTATGGTAGATCGTTTTGATAGTAATCTTAAAAATTCTGCCGGCAATTTAGTGCTTAATATTGGAGATGATACAAAGGTGCTAACTGCTGACGGTAAAGCATATGAGGACAGTCTGCAGGACAAAAACTTGTTTGTTGAATATGCAATCACAACTAGAAGCATTCCTGCTCAAACGACTCCGATTAGAGTTGTTGTATTAGAGGATGAAGCAGCTCCTATTGAAGAAAAATCAATTGTTGTTAATGGTCAAACAGTTGAAGCACCAGCAGCATATTCCGATGAAAATGGCGTTGTTATGGTACCTATTCGCGCAATTGCAGAAGCATTAGGCTATGAAGTTGGCTGGGAAAATAAAACCAGAGAAATTACACTTGGAATAGCAATCTCATTGCAAGTTGGAAAAGATAGCTATACTTTCGCTAGAATGGCTCCTATTGAGCTAGGCACTGCACCGATTATTGTAGAAGGTAACACTTATGTACCGCTTAACTTCTTCACAGATGTTGCACAATTAAGTGAAGCTTCTATCAATAACAAGGAAATCGTTATTAACAAATAATAGTTTTACCGTACATACGGTAAAACGAAGATAATATGAAGCGGCGTGAGCACAGTATGATTCAATACTGTACTCACGCCGCTTTTTTAAGTATAAACCTCTACCTGCTTTATTTTAGGAGCAGGGCGAACAAATCGCCTATGAACCAAACCGGAAATATTCCACTGCATTGCGATAGCATATTCCTTCAATGATCGTTTGCAGCAGCTCCATATCTTCTGGCAGCTGACCTGACTCAACCCATTCACCTAACAGATTACACAAAACACGCCGGAAATACTCATGCCTTGGGTAGGAAAGGAAGCTACGAGAATCGGTCAACATCCCTACGAATCGGCCAAGTACGCCCATGTTCGCCAGTGATTTAAGCTGAGCCAGCATACCATCGATCGTATCGTTAAACCACCATGCGGAACCGAGCTGAATTTTACCTGGAATGCCGCCACCTTGGAAGCTGCCCATCATCGTTGCTAGCACTTCATTATCACTAGCATTTAATGAATAGAGAATGGTGCGTGGCAATTTTTCAATTGCATCTAGTAGTTTGACAAGTGGCTCTGCTAATGGTCCATCATTAATTGAATCAAATCCCGTATCAGCACCAAGTTGATTAAACATCGCTGTATTATTATTGCGATGGGCTTTAATATGAAGCTGCATCGTCCAACCAAATTGCTCATACAAGCCTGCTAGATAGATCAAGGTATAGGTTTTATATGCAGCTTCTTCTTCTATTGTTACTGCATCCCCACGTAGCGCTTTAGCAAAAATCTCTGTTGCTTGCTCTATCGTTGCATCTGCATACATCACTTTATCTAATGCATGATCAGATAATAAGCAGCCTGTGTCATGGAAAAATTGCACGCGATCCTTTAGCGCTTTTAACAGCAAGCTATAATGGTTGACGTCATATCCACATACCTCTTCTAAGCGCTGTAACCACGGAAAAAATGTTGCCCTGTTAATTTCTAACGCCTTATCAGGTCGGAAAGTAGGTCTTACTTGAAATCCGAGGTTTTGTTCTTCATTTAATTTAAGATGATATTGTAACGAATCTACTGGATCATCCGTTGTACAAACGACTCGCACATTGGAGCTACGGATTAAACCTCGTGGTGAAAAACCCTCTTCCTTTAGACGCTCATTGGCTTTTCCCCAAATGATTGGTGCATTTTTTTCATTAATCATTTCATATATACCAAATAGTCGTCTAAGTTCTAGATGAGACCAATGATATAATGGATTGCCAATCAGCATTGGTACGGTTTTGGCATAAGCTACAAAACGCTCATAATCACTTATCCCTTGGCCACCAGTAACATATTGTTCTTTTACACCATTAGCTCTCATCGTCCGCCATTTATAATGATCACCATACAACCAAACTTCTGACAGATTAGCGAATGGCTTATCTTCAAAGATTGCTTGTGGATCAAGATGACAATGATAATCGATAATAGGCATTGGCTTTGCAAACTGCTCATATAAGTTAACTGCCGTATCGTTACTTAGCAAAAACTGTTCATCCATAAATGCTCTCACTGATTAATCACCTCAGAAAATTTAGTCGTATACTATTTAACTCATACAATATCTCATCCCTTAAGTTTCAGAAACATCTTAAGCGGCATGAGATTGAGATCTCGAATACCAGCAACCACTAATTGGGCAATTTGCAAACCGCCTTGTTCTTGGAAATGGGTATTATCCTTCGTGCCATTCGAGAAATTTTTCCACTCCCCAGGCTCTCCCCATAGAAAAATCGATTTTGTCGCTTCTTCACCAAGTTCTTCAAACAATTGTTTGCTACGATCTGCCAAATCAATGAGTGCTACATTTTCTTCCTCTGCTAGCTTTCTTACAGCATCCAAATACGTTGTGTGTGAGTTAATGATCCCACCATCGTTATCATAATCGCGACGGTGCACCGAAGTAATTAACACTGGTGTTGCCTTCTTCGAACGGGCAGCATCGATATATTTTTGCAGATGCTCGGGATAGGTTGTCTGTGGATCGGTGAATCTTTCCTCATCAGATTTTTGATCATTATGACCAAACTGAATGAATAAAAAGTCACCTTCTTTGATCTCGTCTACTATCCCGTCTAGTCTGCTTTCAGAAATAAAACTTTTTGAGCTTCGACCACCTATCGCATGATTCGCAATAACAACATCATGTCTAAAGTAGTAATTCAGCATTTGCCCCCAACCTGAGAACGGAAAACCGTCAACCGAGGGATCTGTAACGGTTGAATCTCCTGCCAAATAAATAGTAACTTGCTGTGAAGTCTGAACCATTTCAACAGCATTCAAGCGTGGTGCAAGTCCGCCAAAGCTTAATTTCAACTGTCCGTTCCGTACATTGACTCCAAACTGTTCACGAGCGCACTGTCCTGCTACCGTTTCATAATTTTGCAAAACAAGATGCTCACCATTTGTCTTTATTGAAGCATGAGTTGGTGCATGAGCATCTCCCATCAGTAAAGTAACGATATAATTACCATTAGGTACATCAGCAACAAAGGTTGAATCAAAAGGAATACAGAAATCTCCAGTTAGTAGCTCATCTGTCCGTTTTTTCGCTGACACTTTATGAGTCGTAGTAAAACCGAAATCTATGTTTTCATCATATAATGTAGTATTCGTAACCTTTTGATAGCCTTCTTGAGCTACTCCTGCTGGACCAAAGTCAAATAGGTATGACATACATTCACCTCTAACTGATTTTCTATACTATATCATTTTAGAACTTAACAAGTTGATCCACTTGTACTGGCATTCCTGTTCTCAATGAAATATTACCTGCAACACCAGTAAGAATAGACATTGCACCATCAACATGTGATGCCGCACGATGATACGGATCTTCCTCTGGAACTCCAAACAAATCATTAAGAAGAATTGGGTCCCCACCACCATGACCACCTTCACTGTCTTCAATGTTCACGTCATACGCTTCTCCAAACATTGGAATTACTTTAATACTCTTGGATTGAAGCGCACCTTCATCTTCTTTCTTCCCACCGGAATTTACATAAGATTTTTCCACAATTTTCATTTCAATACGTCCCTTTGAACCGTTAATATTGACCTGGAAGCCTTCCCATGGCATATAGCAGTTAAGAGAATATGTTAATATTGCTTTATTTTTATAGCGTACTAGTAAGCCTAGTGTATCTTCAATCGAAATACCATCTCCGAACACACTTTGATCACGATAGTAACCATCTTCATGTTCAGCATCTGCATACTGTCCTTTTAAGTCTTCACTCTTCTCCAAATCAAGGGCAAACGGGTCATTTTTCGCAATTTCACTACCACGAGCACGATTATAAAACTCTGTTACACCACGTTTTTCCGCATTTTCTTTACCATAAAACATCAATGAGCCTTGAGCGAAAACCGTTTGAGGCTGAGTGTCTAGCCAGAAGTTAATCAGATCAAAATGATGAGTCGATTTATGAACGAGCATTCCACCACTATTACGTTTATCTCTATGCCAGCGACGGAAATAATCTGCACCATGCTCTGTATTAAGTAACCATTCGAAATGTACAGAATGTACATCACCGATAGTACCATTCATAATCAATTCACGAAGTTTAGTATTATGCGGTGCATAACGATAGTTGAAAGCTACACGAAGCTTTTGACCTGTATTATTAACTGCATCAATAATATCTTGGCATTTTTCCTCGTCCACTGTCATTGGTTTTTCCGTTATAACATCACAGCCTAACTCCATTGCTTTAATAATATAAGTATGATGAGTACGATCCATCGTCGTCACAATAATCGTATCGGGCTTTTCTACTTGAATCATTTTTTCAAATTCATCTGCTTTATACGTCGGAATCGCTTTGTAACCATAATTTTCGACAAGCAGTTTATTCGCATAGTTCATTCTTGTTTGATTTGTATCGCAAAATGCAACGAGCTCAGACGTTTCACCATAATCTCTTACCAAAGAACCATAAAAAAATTGTGCTCGCCCGCCAGTACCAATAAGTGCATATTTCTTTTTCATATGGAAACGCTCCCTTTTAAATGAATGTAAACGATCTCCTTTAATATACTGCAATAATGAGTTATAATCGTCTATAATAATTGCTCAAATCAATAAAAAGTCGCAATTCTTGCACTTTACTCGCGGAGGTCAAAATGAGTGTCAACTATAATAGTGAAAAATCAATGATGATCGACCATACAAAGCGGAAAGGCTTTTTTACGATGCAAGATCAACATTCGCATGATGAATATGAACTCTATTATTTATTTGCTGGTGAACGTGATTATTTCATTCGTGATCGCACATACCGAGTAAAGCAAGGAAGCTTTGTATTTGTAGACAAGCATGAATTGCATAGAACGATCGATACTGGTATCGCTGATCACGAAAGACTTGTGATCAACTTCGGTGATTCATTTCTAGCAGATTTTCCATTTACCACACTAAGCGGGGTTATTGCGTTACCACCACAAGTGCAATATAAAGGAGAAAATATTGTTCAGGACTTACTTTCGGAAGCAAAGGATAATGCCCGCGGTCGGGATATCATGCTAGAATCATTACTACGTCAACTACTAATGCTAGTTTTCCGAGCGCAAGATGAGCAGCCTAAGGTTGAGGCTCAACCCTCATCTGTTCATCAAACGATGTATGAAATTGCGACTTATGTAGGAACCCATTACGTTGAAGCACTACGCCTTCATGACGTTGCTGCTCAATTTTTCATTAGCCCCTACTACTTAAGCAGAAAATTCAAACATTGTACTGGCTTCGGCTTTGCAGAATATGTGCAATTAGTTAGAGTGAGAGAGGCTCAACGCTTACTTCGCGAAACGAATCTGAAAATGAACGAAATCGCTGAACAAATTGGTATGGAGTCCGTGGGGAATTTTTATAAGCTGTTTAAGCATACGACAGGGTACTCTCCCCTGCAGTATAGAAAGAGCCAGGAGAGGTAGTTCAAACAGCGGACTTTGATAACGATGATTGACTTAGTAGTTTATTCGACGTTGAATACACTACTTAGCCAAACTCAGCCTACAACGTAACGCCATCTTTGAATATTGCGATTTCTTTAAACCCATTGCGTTCATTATGTGTCTGGATTTCCCCAGAAGCAATTGCAATAAGCTGTTCCCAAAATTCATCACTTAACGCTTCCATTGTCATATCGTCAAGTAGACGTCCTGCATTAAAATCGATCCAGTTTTTCTTACGCTGAGCTAATTCGGTGTTCGTAGAAATTTTCACCGTCGGGACTGGTCCACCAAATGGTGTCCCTCTTCCTGTTGTAAACAATACGATATGCGCCCCTGCTGCACTTAGCGCTGTGACCGAAACAAGATCATTGCCTGGTGATTCAAGTAACGTTAAACCATTTTGTAGTACGCGATTGCCATAACCAATAACGTCCGTAACAATGGCATGCCCGCCCTTTTGTGTGCATCCTAAAGATTTTTCTTCTAATGTACTGATGCCACCAGCAATATTTCCTGGAGATGGATTTTTATAAATCTCTTGACCATGGCGTATGAAATATTGTTTGAATTCATTAATTAGACCAACGACATCTTGAAAAATTTCTTCATTTGCTGATCGCTCCATTAGTATCGTTTCAGCACCAAACATTTCAGGCACTTCAGTTAAAATAGCCGAACCACCGGCAGCAATTAATCGATCTGCCATCCTACCTACTAGTGGGTTTGCTGTAATACCTGATAAACCATCGGAACCGCCACATTTTAAGCCCAGCTTTAAGCGTGATATAGGTACAGGTTCTCTTGTAAAGCTTTCTGCAAATTCAACCAATTCCTCCATTAATAACAACGCTTCTTCAATTTCATCCTCTGCCTGCTGCGCCTTTAAAAATTTAATACGACGAGGATCATAATCTCCAATTACTTGCTCGAACAACTCAATCTGATTGTTTTCACAGCCTAAACCAATGACTAGTATTCCGGCTGCATTCGGATGTCGAACCAATGAAGCTAGCAATTTTTGTGTGTAGCTCAAATCATCGCCTAATTGCGAGCAACCATAAGGATGTGCAAAATGATAGATGCCATCCACTCGATCCTCATATAATGCCGACGCACGACGAGCGACAATTTCACATGTTTTATTAATACAGCCTACCGTGTTAATAATCCATATTTCATTGCGAATACCGACCTCGCCATCCGCTCTGACATAACCTTGAAAAATGCGAGAAGTATCTTGGGATTGCTGCTGTGCAACAGCTGCCTCAGCAAACGCTTCCACACTTGGAGTATATTCATAGCTCAAAATCCCACTTAAGCCGGATCTAATATTTTGTGTATGAACCCAATGACCAGCTGCGATGGCCGTTGTCGCTACTCCGATTGAATTACCAAATTTAATAATATGTTCTCCTTCCTGCAAGGAATAGAGCGCAATTTTATGACCAAATGGTACATCATCAAGTAATTCGATCGAAGATTTATCGTCCAGTTGAAGTTTATCGCCTTTGGAAAAGGGTTTAAGAGCAATGGCTACTGTATCTTTTTCATGTAATTTAATCCACTTATTCATTGCCGAATTCCTCCCATTGCATCATAATAGCTGTTAATTGCTCTGCCAAATTGGGATTGCTGACATGGATATTGAAGCCCCATAGCGCTTCTAATTGGAGTATGAGAGTTACAGCTTGATGTAAAGATGTAGAAGTATTGTCTCTTGAAAAGTAACTGTAGCTGCTCCAGACGCTAGCTATCTGATCTAGTAAAACTGGATCATCACGCAAAATATACGATTCGCCTGCAAAAGATTCCCCTTCATAGCCCGCTTCAACTTTTTCAACTTGATAGTATCGGATTAATGCAGCTAACGCTGTAGCTAACCCTTTAGGAAGATGGGCAAACTGCTCATTGTGCAGGTAATATTGAATTGCTGGCAATAATCTCGTTCTAAATTTACTCAAACTATTCATCGCAATATCGGTTAAACGATGCTGGATATACGGGTTCAAAAAGCGCTGATACACTTGCTCGGCATATTGCTGTAAGTCGGCCGAATCATAAGGTAATGATGGAATAATTTCAGACTGAATCGTTCGCTTAATCAGTGTACTAATATGTGGATCTTCCATCGCTAACCGTACTTCTTTTACACCTTGTAACAAACCATATAACGCCATAAACGTATGTGCTCCATTTAATATGCTTACCTTACGCACTTGAAACGGCTTTAAGTCTTCGACCCATAGCACATTCATTCCTGCGGTGGCAAGCGGCAACTCCCGATCTAGTGAAGGATCACCTTCTATTGCCCATAAATGATACGGCTCAGCTGTTGTAAGCATTGGATCACGATATCCCCACTCATCGAACCAAGCATCTGCTTGTTCTTGCTTCGGATATCCTGTCACAATTCGATCTACAAGTGAATTTAGAAATAAATTATGATCAATAACCCAATCTCTAAAATCTGTAGGAAGCTGCCAATCTTCACAATAACGCAATATGCAATCGCGTAAAGTATCACCATTACGCTCTAGCAATTCACATGGCAAACAGATGAATCCGCGCTCCGGATCTCCTTGAAATGCTTTGAATCTGTGATATAACAATGCTGTTAATTTGCCAGGATAAGAAGTAATCGGTTCTCCCTCTTTCCACTGCTCTGGTCGATATGTCAAGCCTGCTTCTGTCGTATTCGAGACTACGATTTTTAACTCAGGTAGTTCGGCAAGTGCCATAAACTTATCCCAATGCTCATAGGGATCAAATGCGGTGCTGAAGACCGTAATCTGATCCACCCGTTCAATGGGAACATTATTTTCTAAGCCCCGAGTTACTAAAGTGTATATCCCATCTTGAGCCGATAATGCTTCGATATTAGGCTTACCAGTTGGACGCGGCTGCACAACTGCTACACTTCCATTGTATAAACCTTGCTTTCTGCTTTCATAAAGCATCCAATCAAAAAAACCTCTCAGAAAATTCCCTTCACCAATTTGCAGCACCTTAATCGGTGAATGTATCATCTCGTTATACATTAGGTTTTGCTTTGTAGTTAGTACCTCTTTATCTAATCGTGTGGACATCATGTCTATTCACTCTCCTTTAAGCTATGATCATATTCCGTACCATCATGAAAAAAAGCTTCCCTTATTCGAGAGAATCATATATTATTTCCTTAATTATAGACAACAAATTTGAATGGATATATAGCTAATCCTTGCTTATTTATACTCTATATTGATATTTCTATAGACTGAATAATAACTTTTATATAGAGATTGGAGGCACTCATGAATCCGTATCGTAAAATGTTTAACTTTGAGGCTGAATTTCCTTTTGAATATGTATATCGTGATTCCAAAAGCGAACAATTTGAATTGCCTAATCATGTTCATGATTGGTATGAATTTGTATATGTTTATGATGGGAGAGGAACTTTTTTTATTGATCATACCTTTTATGATGCAGAAGCAGGCGATATTTTTTTAATACCTAGTAATACCATTCATCGCTCTTTTCCTGCTCGGGAGGATCCAAAGCGAGCAACTGCTTTCTATTTTAGTGCAGCATTTGTACATGATACTTCTGCTATCGGTGAGCGATTTCATTATTTGCAACCTTTTGAAATCGCCCAATTAAAGCAATCTTTTCGCTTCACAGTACCAGAACCTTATCGCAAGCAGATCGTTGATCTAATAGAGCAGGTTCATCATGAGTATAGTGAGGAAACAATAGGGTTCAGGCAGGCGATTAGAATGCATATTCAACACATCTTATTATTGCTTAGTCGCCATGCAGAAAAAACTTGGGGGAACCCGCTTCAGCGCCAGTACGCAGCCATATTACCACAATGGCTAGAGCAAACTTTAACTTACATTGATTCACATTTGGAGGAAGCACTTGGATTAGCAGATCTTGCTCGAAACGCTGCTATTTCGCCCGCTCATTTTTCACGAGTATTCAAACGATTAACAGGGATGAATGTTACCGACTACGTTACTGCCAAACGGGTAATTCGGGCGAAAGAGATGTTACAGCTGAATGATCGAAATATTGCACAGATTGCAGAAGCATGTGGATTTGGAAGCATTCCTCATTTCCATCGTAAATTCAAAACACTCACTGGTATGACACCGGCACAGTATAAGCATAGTTTGTAGTTATCCCGATCTTATCAAACCAAGTGTATGATACGTTTCAAAGCTGAAAATGAAAAATGAACGTTTGATACAACTATGTAGTCGTAACAAACGTTCACCACTTCTCTATATAATAATGAATATCATTTTCGGCTCAACCTCATAATAAGTGCCTGACTGTTTAAATTTATATACGTAAGCGGACATCAGGTACGTTATAGGCATGATTGATCATTTTTCAGCAAGCTTTTGGCCCCTTGGCACTCGTTCATATAATAAAGCCAAAAGTAGCCTTAATGTGCGTCAGAGGGAGCTACTGCGGCATTCGTTGCTGAGCTCAGCAATTTGCGCTAAACTCCATTCAGCATATTGACGAGCTCAGTACAACCTAAACCCATTGGTAATACTAGCGGACTCACAGGACCTTATTTCTGCGTTTTCTTCTCATTTCGAGTTTTCGCGGACTCACAGGACCTTATTCACTCGTTTGCTAGTGAATGTTGAGTGAATTACTATCAATAGGGTCCTGTGAGTCCTCTTACATCCTAATGTGTTGGTTTTTAGCTAATTAGCGTCCTGTGTGTCCGCTCGTTTGCGCTTCATTCCCCACTTGCGGCGTATCAAAACCAAAAGTAGCCTTAATGTGCGCCGAATGGAGATACTGCGGCACATCCGTATGTCCATTCATATTTCGTCAAGCGCTGGTTTTGGTTTTGAGCCATATTTCATTAATATTATTAAGCACAACAATCTGAATAACACCCATCGTGCCAACGATTTCAATCGTAACATCTCCCCAGGTCAGAAATGCTTTGAGCCTTGACTAGCTTGGATCAAGTACAGCAATGACGCCATTATCAAATGGTCAAATAAACATAGCCCTGTCGCACCTACAAGAGGTGCGATTAGAAACCGACTCTTACCACCTCTAAAATCCACGCACCTACGTGAGGTACGACAAGACCAACAAGAGATTTTGCAACACCTGTCTATATTTCAATCCACGCATCTACGTGAGGTACGACCAATATAGTCCAAGTAGACACATAATGCGCAATAGGTGAAGTCAAAAAAAGCCCATTTTGTGGGCTCAAAATTTCTCTGGTTTTGCAATTTTAATTGATGCTACTTCTCCGCAATTTTTACAAAAAGTATATATAACTGGGGATCCTTTAGAAAAAATTTTACCGACTGGCATTACGTTAGCGTAG
Organism: Paenibacillus sp. Y951; assembly: GCF_056786395.1. Taxonomy (NCBI): domain Bacteria; kingdom Bacillati; phylum Bacillota; class Bacilli; order Caryophanales; family Paenibacillaceae; genus Paenibacillus; species Paenibacillus sp. Y951. The sequence continues at coordinate 32,820 of NZ_JBXCIY010000028.1, forward strand.
CCATTGTTTATTTCACCTTTAGTAAATGTATTACTTCCACAAGCTTTACAAGTTAAGTTTTCTTGATTCATAGTAACCACCCTTAATGAAATTATTAATTAATACGAATTATCCCAATAGAAGTTTCGTTATTTACAAGTGCTATATGTCGCAGTACGACAACACTATCTATCAGAGTTCAATCCACGTACCTACGTGAGGTACGACGTGCCACCTGTCGTCTGCGCTACATCTGCAAATCCGAGTTCAATCCACGTACCTACGTGAGGTACGACTAAATAGTCATAATTGTAATACCTCCATTAGTTTAGTTCAATCCAAGTACCTACGTGATCAGCTTATGAAAAGTGAATATTTTGTACAAACCTATTTATATAGGTTAATCTTCACTTTTATCTTTATAACATCCCTTATTTAATTTGACACCTTCAAAAGCCATATTACTTTGATTCCACTAAAAAAATTGGACAGTATAAACAACTCAATATTTTTTTAGATCCTGCACACTAGTTAATGTATGAGGCTTATAATATAATGATGGTTTTAATTTTGAATATAAAACTGTAATTGTTCAAGATTGTTTAAAGAATTACGTAGTATCATTAATTATTTCTAAATTTATAATTAGAGGAGCCGTAATCATGAAAATATCAGAAATTAATAGTATGGGAGAAAACCTTCAATAGAAAGTTATACCTTTAGAGCATATGGAGGAGGAAATTATTTAGGAGAAACCTATAAGAATTGGCTTGCTCTTTCTATTAGATTTGTAGAATCCAACTTTCCTGGAGATTCTAGATGTTCAGAGAAAATAAAGTATTAGACTGAAAATTATCAAGACCTAAACTTAAGGAAATCAAATGTACCAATCTCCGCCTTTAAGCGACTTAATCAAAAATTCGCTACAAATCTGGTGGAACTCCTCAAAGTTAGCCGTATTATTCCCATAATCCTCAACAGAAAAGTCCCAACGCATTTGCACCAGCTCATTGATATCGGCTAAGGTAGCCAACCGTATAATCATGATCAAGTCTCCCCCTCTACGATACACCTTCAATAATAAAACTTAGTATTTATAATTCTTCTTAACTGCTCCATTAACCTGCCCGTTTGTTCAGTAGTTTCCTTATTGGATTACAATATTGTTTTCATCAAAGAAAGTTATCTCAGCAGGGAAAGTTTCTTTTAACTCAGTTGGTAGTTTCTCGTATTTTATGAACGTTTCATCCTTAGAAATATCTGCTGTAAAACTAAATTCTTCATTTATTAGTTTGGCTAACAAGTGGTCTATTTTTAGATTGGGATTGGATCCGAATAACATTCCAAATATACCTTCATTTGTTTCTATTTTTCTATATGAAACTACATTAGTTCCATATCCTCCTGACCCTTCAATCTTGAACTTGCCGTTCAAGCCCTTAATCAAATGCGAATAGCCAAAATTTTTATTTTCAATTTGAAATAAAACGATGTATGAATTTGAATTATCTAATCTCACAACGTCTTTAACATTAGGGTTTAATTCTTCTATACCACCTCTATTTAACCAATCTTTCAACTCGAATTGTATGGATATGTTATCGTTGTCAATATGGAACCGATTGGAATAGTACAATACATATCCAGTAAAAAACACGATAAAAAATAAAGAAAAGTTCATTATCTTCTTAATTTTAGACAATCAAAACACCCCCAAAATAGCGTACCGTGAAACCCCATCTGATGAGTTGAAAATTGCTACGAAAATCTGTCCGTTAGTTCAATAAGATGAGCGGCTCACCACTACGCCTGCTCATCCATGGGTATGATTAAACTATCGTTCTCTGTTAGTTGAATCGATTATGTCTCAAAATGCTACTCAGCAATCACCCATGGGATATTAGCTTGAAACTCTAATTGCAATGAAGGTTCAGGAAATCCATCAGGAAGTAGGTTGATCCCGTGTGTAAATATTCATATCCAAATGAATGCTTAATCATAGTATCGAATCAAGTATTCGTCCCATGATTCCTTTGTTTGTATAGATATTAACTGCCTTATTAATTCTTCACGATCCCAAAGAATCACGCCAAGCTTATGTGCATCTTTTTAGCTGGAGCAGTAAATGAAGCAGATGTTATCAATAGTGCCTCGTTACAATTGTGAAAGCTAGCGTCTGTATAAATTTCTTGTACCGCGGATACACCGACAGAGCTGCTGTATCGTTTGCACTGCACTGCAGTCATAATTTTGGCCTTTTTTATAAATAGATCTACACCGTTATCGCCAGTGGCAGGTGTTATTTTGACAGTATACCCTTGTTTCTCAAAGAAATATTTGAGATGGTTTTCGAATTCTATGCCAGTCATTGCGTCAATAGTCTCAATATCAGATGATTCACGAATGTATTTTCTCCGAATGAGTTCTTTGAAATTATGTACATGTGAAGTACTTGAAGCAGTCTCATTGGTTAATTCTTGAACCACCAATTCGAGTGTTGGTTCTTCTTTATAATAAAATGAATTCAACTTTGTTTTTTTTCATTCAGAAATAATCACGAGCATTACTACAACGCCGTAAATCGATGAAAAAATAATCCAGGTATATGCATTGGCCTGTTTATCTTTGAAAAATAGCGTCATAATCCAATAAATAATGGCGAACCAAATCAGACTGCCCATTATGAACGCAGCTAAGCCCTTAACAAATTCGAATATGCTAAAGTGGATACTTTCCCACATAGTATGGAAAAACAATGCTACCCTATTTGATCGTTTATTTCTTTCTTTAATTTCAGTATCAAAATTAGATTTAGCAGTGTGGTATGATTCGATTCTTGAGGGTAGTATTTCTCTAGCTTGGCACAATAAACACCTTGTTTTTATATTGTTGTTGTCTACGTATTCATATAGATTTTCTTGTGGATGATCTTTACATACAACATACGTTGGATTCATATGATTTCCTCCTGACATCTGACTACCGCTTTATTTAATCATATATTTATATTAGTAGAATAATAAAACTTATTCTATTTACTATCCTGCCCGTTCGTATTATGAGATCAACCAGTTCTTTCTGGTTGATCCTTTTTTCATTTGCATAGAGGATTAAGGTAGCCTGGTCGAACGTACCTGCCCGTGGGACTTGATCCCGAGAGCTATAATGTTCACCCCTACTTGTCATGACCATGATTGAGGCTGGTTGGGACATAAGATCCCGTATAACAAGCGATGCTATGGAGCGACAAGAAGAATCTTAGGGGATGCCGGTGAATCTAAACTTACAGGGAGAGATGAAATGAATCCAGTTATCGGTCTAGATATTTCTAAAGAAGAAAGCCATGGACAAGCCTTTTTAGAGCGTGGAAAGCCATTCAGAGGGACATTCCACTTCGAGCATACTCGTGATGGTTTAGCTAATCTCCTTCAAGCTTTAAAGGATATTGAATCTGCAGCCAAACAACGTCCTTTGCTTATTCTAGAAGCAACCGGACATTACCAAAGTCCCGTTGTTCAGTTCCTAGAGGAACATCACTATATTTACATTGTCATTAATCCGCTCATCTCAAATCGGCTTAGAAAGTCTCAACTTCGTAAAGTAAAGACGGATGCAGCTGACGCTTACCTATTGGGAGAGTTGTACTACAAGGAAGAGTTTGAACCTTTTAAGAAAAGAGGAGTGCAACTTCTCAATCTGCGCTATCTTACAAGACAATACGAGTCTCTTTCAAAGATGTCTGTACAGACTAAACTACAATTCCAAGCTGTTTTAGATCAGGTTTTCCCTGCTTACAAAGGTGTCTTTGGAGCTATGTATTCCGGTATTTCACTACGGTTTTTAAGTGAATTTCCAACCTCATATTCCGTGTTGCAGACGGATGAAAACACACTAAAAACTAAGATGAAAGAACTGCTTTCTTCGAAACGGGGGCGCTCAGAGGACTGGATTAACCAACGGATACAACGACTGCTGGATGCGGCGAAACAAAACCCATTTCAGCAAACCATGTATGCAAGCCACTTAATCAATTTGAAAGTCCTTATTACCCTCATTCTCCAGTACCAAGAGCATCTTACTGGATTGGAACAGAACATCGCTGCTCTGGCTGAAGAAATTGAAGAGTATGAATTAATTCAGTCGATTCCCGGTATTGGGCATAAAATTGCAGCAACAATTTTATCTGAAATTGGAGAAATCGACCGATTTGATCATCCTAAAAAGCTAGTCGCCTTTGCAGGCATTGACCCGAGTGTCTTTGCATCCGGTAAGTTTACAGCAACTCGAAACCGAATCACGAAACGTGGTTCCAGGCAGCTGCGTTACGCGCTGGTCATGGCTGTTCAGTGTGGACTTATTCGTTCTCGTAACACTCGAATCAAAGAATTTTACGAACGTAAAAGAACCGAGGGTAAGCCGCATAAAGTAGCATTAGTCGCATGTGCAAATAAGCTAGTTCATTGGCTCTATGCCATCTTAAAAAGTAAAAAGGCATTCCGTCTGACTTAACAATTATAATTGGTTTAACCTTCCAAAAATTTCTGCGAATTGGAGGGTTATTTGCTTTATGTTTTTTAACTATAACATAAGATCTAGGGTAATTTTACTGGTAATCTTGACATGCTATTAGCTGGTATATCCATACATGCAGCGCAAGCGTCGCACCACAGATGATGTAAGTAGTTCCGTTCTTCCATGGGAGTTTAATAGAAAGAGCAGGCTACCGTAGAGCCTGCTCAACAATGTGCGTTATTCAACTAACGTTCTCCGTTAGCCATACATGCAGCGCAAACGCTGCACCACAGATGATGGAAGTAATTCCGTTCTTCCATGGGAGTTAAATTAAAATTATTTGCCTAGAAATCCGCCTTCGGATTTGATCACTTGCCCAGTGATCCACTGTGAATCATCGCTCGCTAAGAAACTAATACCTCTAGCTGCATCTTCTGGCAAGCCGACCCTTCCCATTGGAAACATAGGAAGAAAATGTGTCTTCATCTCTTCAGTTATCCAACCTGAATCAGTGGGCCCCGGATCGAAACCATTGACTGTAATATGGAGTGGAGCCAACCCTACAGAGAGAGGTTCGATCAAACCAATCAAAGCCCCCTTTGTCAAAATATATGCCAAGTTATCCTGGTCGGGTCCTTTTGACACCATGAAGATAATTCTCCCTGGAGTCCCCTTTGAATGATTCTTTTCAAACCTTCTTGCAAACTCTGTGCTGAGTAAGATCGTTCCACGATTGTTCACTACATAGTGTTGATCTAACGAAGTGATATTAAGGTTTCGATAATTGGTTGATACGCAATAAGCTGCATTATTAATCAGAATTGAAGCATTTCCTAGTGACTTCTCTACCTGATTCATAATAAGTGACGGCATTTCAGGATTAGCAAAATCTGCTTCCATATGATCTGCCCTCACACCCAAACCTTCCAATTCCTCGCAAAGATGTTCAGGCCATTCCTTTTCTCCACCGTTACCTTCTGTTTCATCAAAAGTATGCCAATGGGTAAAGAAGATATTTACCCCCTGACTTGCAAGCGAACGGCATATAGCTGTTCCGATCCCCGTCGATCTGCTTGCACCGGTAACGATTGCTATTTTGTTTTTCAGTAAGTTCATCTAAAGTACCTCCATTCATTAATTAGGAGGATAGGCAGGTAGAGATCAATAGAGATGCAGTTTCCCATAAAACTAAAACGGATACCAATATAGGTATCCGCATGATGGGTTTATGATACACTCATCCCTGCATACCCTCTAAGGTTAAAGATACGAACACCAAATAAAATAGTGTGAAATCACTATTTTTAGTGCTTTATCTCGTTTTTAAACCTTACATTACAGAGTACACATGAAAGGTTCTTTGCTCCTTCTAAAACATCTCACCACAATTATAGCAAACGATGGAAAATTATTGCAAGGGTTTTCATTCAAAAATACAATCGATTAGTAATAAGCTTTGAAAGAGACGCTTATAATTATCCTGCCAGTTAGCGTAATGATGATTCTATGTCCTCATAATCATAGTAGCCATCAATTATACGATCGATATATAATCCCGGATTTTTCAAGAAGTTTTCCCAGGTCATATCATGCAAGAGATATATCCATTCATGTTCAATGTCTACGCTAACAAATAAGTGATTGCTTGGACACCATGTTATCATACCGAATGCCTCGAAGTTACCTATTTCTAACAAGAGATTAAATAGTTTAAAACCGTGATATTCGAAGCACACAACATCGGAAATAGTTCCAAAGATCAGATAGTTGGAATAATACCCAGATTGATAATCCAGTCGCTTCTCGCTTTTTCCTAGAACCTCAATAACTTCCAAAGGTACACCACCATGAATAAGTTCTCTAGTTCGCTTATTAATATCGTGATATTCATGGGGCTCATTTAATTTAATATAAGCTGCTAATTCGGGAGTACCTTCTGTTCTAGCGTAATTATATGCACGGTATCCTACTTGACTCACAATGGTGGTGTCTGCACCTTTACTAATTAAATACTTCACCGTTTCTAATTGATTTCCTTTTACAGCAGCAATGAGAGGCGTAGCCCCACTAGTAAATACATTGTCCACAATATAAAAGTTAATATCTACGCCTCGACCAATAAGAATATCTATAATTTCAATCCTACCTTCATTTGCACAACCGATTAAGGTTTCCCCTCCTACCACTCTTAAATCAATTCCTAAGTCGATAAGAGAATAGGCTCCTGACACATTCCCGAAAGTAACCGCACGACTTAAAGCAGAGTGACCGACATGATTAATGGCGTTGAGATCTGCTCCCTTAGAAAGCAGATGTTCGAACAGCGTACGATCAGCCCCTCTTGCTGCATCAACCATCACGTCACTTGGGAGCAACGCTCCGAATTCAATCAATAACTTTGCAATATCATATTGCTGATAATCCAATGAGCACTCCAAAATAGATTCATAGCAGCTTACAGATTGATTCGGATTAAAACCATTTTTTAAGAGAAACTGGATACTTTCCATGTCTCCCTCTTTTATCATTTTAGATACCTGCTCAATTAGTTTCATATCATATCTCACCCTTTTTTTGTTGATAATAACATAGTTTTTTAAGGTGCTAGTACGGAGTTTGACTGAAACTCAAAGCGGTATATAGCCTGCTCTGTAGTTCTTCAATTCCAAACTCCTCGTTCATAAACCGACTTACTAGTACTTCAAAATAATGAATGTTTATTGAACTCACCCTTATCTTAAATCTGTTCTGAGACACTATAGTGCCACGTTTGCGGAATAATCCATACTTTTCGGATCTTAATGTTAGTTGTTTTAAGAATATCTACGCTTTTTCCTGAAGCTCCTGCAACTTGGTGTGCCATTGATCGCTTATTTAGCAAATGTTCTAATCAAGCAATAGATCAAGTATTGGTAAGCTTACGCTATCCAGCCCGACGTAGTCACAATTGGTCATTACAGAAATAGCGATTTTTCATCGGGAAGTAGAATCAGATCACTTAGAAAACCGGTATCCCATCCGGAATGTGGGACGATCCGAAAACCCTTATATTCTCCCAAAAACCAACCTAGACCGATCTGTGCTGTTTCTTATTCTTGCCCAGTAACTGCATAAGGCTTCCACATTTCATCATAGCTGCCTGACTGCAAGGAATTAAACTAAACTGCCAGTTAGCTTAATAAAATGAGCAGGATACCGAAGCACATGCTCATCAATGTGTATTATTCAACTATCGTTCTCCGTTAGAATTCCTGTATAACGAATAATTTGGACTTTGCACAAAAAAGAGTGCCTCTGTAACATAGGAGTTGATAACGGGTTGCAGCCCAAAAATCTCACTATTAGGAGGTCACTCATCTATGAAGTTTAAAGCTCAGGATAA
>NZ_JBXCIY010000029.1:0-26039 GCF_056786395.1 Paenibacillus sp. Y951
ACTTTCGTCGATACGCTTCTACGCACAGATTTCGCCATACGCAGGTATCCCAGCTACGAAGGTGGCTTGGTCCCTCCTTCGGTTGGACTTTCACCAACTAGATAATGCGTGCCTCTGGGCACGCCACACAAAAAAGAACCAAATTATGTTGGCTCCTTTATCATTAGTCTTAATTTCTATTTCAGTATACTACTATACACTCATGTAAAGATTCTTCTCAGCTATTACAGCTTCAGTTGTTAGGAACATTCCTTATACGTTAAATGTGTTGATAGCTCAAACCCCTTGTTATATCTACGTTTCATTCACAATTATTAAGCAACTACTACTTCCCAACATTTATCAATATTCTTCATTATAAAGTAGTGGTAGCTAGTTGTGAAGTAGTATATAAACCATGAAAAGAAATCCGAATTCAAAATAGAATACATCATACTTCAATTACTATACCATTATTACAATCAATTACATTTAATCCCATCATAGTACAATAGTCTGTTTTGCTACTGTTCTTTTCGTTTCCTATTGTTATTTTAGAAGGTGTAAGATTTATATAATGACCTTTATAATAGAGCTTAGACTTTACCTCCACATATTCTTTTTCTGGATTAACAACTAGTTCCATAAAAACCTTATTTTTTTTTGAGCTTATTTTTAGTTTACCTCCAGAATACTGTATATCCCAAATATTCTTATCTTTAATATGAGCAAACCACTCATTCTCAATAATTTCTGCAATTAAATTTGAGTCTTTATCAAAAAATTTAGCATTCATGACCGCATTGTTGTTCTCATCTTTGGTGATAGATATAAGTGGTACTTCATTTATTACAAACAAGTTAGGTACTCTTATAAACTTTGAATCACCTATTTTAAATATAAGTGATTCATATGCTCCTAAAAAAAAGTCATCTTTTAGATTTTCTTGATTCATGTTAAAAGGTTTATTCTTAAATTTATAAAGTTGCGTAGCGGTAATCATTCTTCTGTCTGCTTTATAATGATGTGTAGGGCATAATGCAATAAGATTATCTTTACTATGACATTTTACAATATGAAAAGGCTCAATATGATGATACTCTATAATAGGAATTCCACATACCACACATCCAAAAAATGCTTCTCTTCTTATTGTTCTTTTTAATTCAGAATCAATATGTCTTTCTACTTGCTCTATACTCATTTTTACCTCCTATAATCTTAATACTTGTGTGTTTGTAATTCTTCCTATATGAGAATACTTATTTATCCATAACTTTCTTTACATAACGCTCTGCCTTATAGTCTTTTCTAATCTCATGAAGCACATTGTTTCCCGCTTCACTCCACGATTCCAATATCATTCTCGGTTCAGCTTCAATCCTATCCTTCACCGACCGCAAATTCCCATTTCTTAAATCATCAATCATGTTTATCAAATCAGAACGATCTAATAACTTCACATGGTTTATCCCCGCTAAGGTTTCACAAGGTTCAGTAAACTTAGCAGAAGCAATCACAATAGCTTTCTTAGCCTTATAGTACCTCATACAAGAGAACACTTCTTGAACAGCACTTATTCCTACTGGATTTTCAATAGCATATCTTTTAGCCTGTACAACATTTCGTATACCTTCTCTGTCAGTAAAAACAACATCTGCTCCAAAATCTCTACTGTTGGTTGTTTTATAAACACCAGTATAACCTAGCTCCAACAATAGCCTGTAAAGATACATTTCAAACTCACTACCATCTGCCATCCTATCAATAGCATGAATATCAATTGATTTCAAATCATAATCATCATCAACAGTTTGAATGAAAGTTTTCTTTGGTTTATCGTATATCTTGAAGATAATAAACCCTATTGTACAAACAATTATTAATATACCTACCATTATGTAGCTCATTAATGTTTTTCACTCCTGTTTGTAGTTGATTAACTGCTACTCACTTACTGATTCAAGAAAGACTTTATCTCTAAATCCACCACGCTTTTCATTCTTAGCTTTGACTATCTCAAGGAAGTGTTGTTCACTTACACCTTTAGCTGACACTAATGAACTCAACACCTCATACAAATCTGCTAGTTCTTCTATCAGCTCATTATCACTCTTAGCTCCATGAACTTCATTCATTTCCTCAACTAACTTATCCTTTAACGCTTGTTCATAAGCTACATGATCTAGTATTTTCACTTCACATGTTTTTCCGCTTGCTTCAATTATCTGAGGTATCTTATCACGTACTAACTTGTTATAAACAATCATAGCTTCAAGCTCCTTATAAATGTTTTATAGAATGTATCTGTCATCGGATTATAGCCACGAATCCCTTCCCATGTTGCTCCACCTAGAACAACCTTTACATCCTCATACACCTTTAAGATGTTCTTTCTTCTTGCTATTGGTGTCTTACCAAGCTTCTCAACAAGCTTGTTTGAGATGGGATGTTTACTAGACAATACGCTCCATTGCCGTCCTTCTGCCTTGAATACTCATTTGAGGCATATTGTTCTTCAAGCGTTCATGATATAAATCAAAAAAGGATTCTGCTAACATATCCATAGACACATAATCCTTGTCCATTGTTGAGAATTTGATAAGAGCTTGTCCAAGAGCAATCTTATAGGTAGCTGTATTAAGTCCATAGAAAATGACAGCTCTCCAATAGTCTTTCTCATCAAATTGTCTACTACTCAAATCTGTCACCTCCTACTAAATACGAATAACACCAACAATAACTAATTCCAATTTTATGTTAATTATACTACATTAAAGAAAAAAGGCACTAGTAGAGAACAATGTCTACTAATGCCTAGGCTATGTTAAATCTTAATGTTGATTTTCAACCTTAATTAAAACGCCCTACGTAGAGAGTGTTATTGAGCTATCGTTCTCCGTTAGCGTAAAGCTTACCGGGTTGTGGCCCTTCATGGAGCAGCCCAGTATAGATGGGTGCAAGACCGAGACCTACCAGAATGAATCCAATCAGTAATAGCGGAGTAGGCACTGGAAGCAAGATGATAATTCCGCCTACAATGAAAACGAGCTGACCTAAGCGGATTAACACACAGTTTAGAACCTTCAGCGTTATAAAGCCAGTAATAAACCTTCACACTGTAATTCCTCCCATATTATAAAGATATCCACCAGGCTACCGTCTCAGCCGTAACATCTCTTGCACCAACCAAATAACTGGCTCCCCATAACCCTACCGTTGCTTCAACCCCACAATACAAAAAAACGTGATAAGGGTTAGTTTGACACCTCTGATGCGAAACACACCCATTCTGACCCCCTCTTGACAAAGGACTGAACATAAGACAAAATTTGAGTATATACTCAAATAAAATGATATTCGTATTCAAAGGGAGGACATATTATTTTGCCAATAAAAGAGGACAAGGAATCCAAGAAGGAGCTTATTCTTAAGGCAGCACTGAAGCTTTTCTCGCAAAAAGGCTTTCATGCTACCACGACCAAAGAAATCGCGAATGAGTGCGGCGTTGCGGAAGGACTTATTTTCTACTATTTCGGCGATAAACGGAAACTTTTACTCGATCTTGTGAACAATTTTTCTTTTGCGTTGCGAATACAGGAGGAGAAAGAAAAGCTTGCGCAACTGCCGCTGGAGGAAGCGCTCGTTCATTACGGGATGAGATACCTAAATTTTCTGAAGGAAAATTTAGATTACATTATGCTTATTTGGTCTCCAGAAATGATTCAGGATGAAACGGTATCCCAAGGGGTGCTTCATCTGATCAAGAATATCGGTACAATTGGCAGTATCACACTTAACAATGGAACTTCAAGTGAGCAATGGGATGAAGGTTCTTATGAAGTTGCCATGATATCGCTCACGTCATCTATTCTCGTATACGTTATTATCCGTTCCCGCTTTGGACACAACGTTTTCATGCTCGAAGAAGAGCCATACATTCGCCATCTTGTGCATTTGCTGTTGCATGGCCTGATCGTACAACAATAGCTAAAATATAGCTGATTGCAGTTGTCTATAATGAAACAGTCCACGGCAGCCATTCTTTTTTCCTCTAATTTAAGTGAGTACTCAATTAATTATTATTTAGGAGTGAAATGATATGGGTACATTTATCGAATCATATGGCTCATGGGCCTTAATAACTGGAGCATCCTCCGGTATTGGCGCCGAATTTGCCAAGCAACTTGCAAGTCGCGGGATGAATCTGGTATTGGTTGCACGCCGTGAAGACAAGCTGAATGAATTGGCACAGACTTTAGTTAAGGAGCATGGAGTAGAGATAAAAGTAGCCGCCGTTGACTTAACTCGGCCAGATTTTTTAACTGGGATCCTTGCTATAACAGATACGATTGAAATTGGCTTATTAGTCAATTGCGCAGGATTCAGCATCACGGGTGCATTTTTGAATAACGATATACAGAAAGAATTGGATATGCTGCATGTCAATTGTTTAGCGCCTATTCTATTGGCCTATACGTTCGGCAAGCAAATGGCCGTTCGCAAGCGCGGAGGTATTGTTTTCGTTTCATCCAGTGTCGCTTTCAGTCCTGTGCCTTACTGGACACATTATTCCGCTACGAAAGTTCACAACGCTTATTTTGGAGAAGGTTTGTCATATGAATTGAAACATGAGGGAATCGATGTGCTAACCGTATGTCCTGGGGCAACGAAGACGGAATTTCAAGAGGTTGCAGGCATTAGTGACGTTGGAGCAATGAGTGCGTCATCCGTCGTCACAGCAGCCATACGTAACCTTGGGAAAAAATCACTTATTGTCCCAGGATGGCATAATCGATTCTTATATGCAGGCGTCAGTAAGCTTCTGCCCAAGAGGTTGAAGCTACGTTTCTTCGCCTACGTTATCCGTACAATGCAACGAAAGGAAGGCGATGATAATGTTATGGTACATAAATGAACTTATCAGCACAAAAACCTTGATATGGTTGCTGCCGATCATATTTTTCATCCATGACGGAGAAGAAATTGTGACGATAGAGAAGTGTCTGAGGGTAAATAAGGACCATCCTTTTTTAGCTATGGGAAACCGCCTGATTAATTGGGAAAAGCGCATCACATTTCAATTTACGTTTGCGGTATTGCTGCTCGGTTCGTTTCTTAGTTTAATAACATACTTGGCTATAAAAGATTTCGACAGTAACGGCAAACTAAATATGCTGTTTGTTGGAATCGTTGCCGTGATTTTGCTGGATGGTATTAAACATCTTGGGGTGACCATTGCATTAAAAATGTACTCTCCAGGTGTCATCACAGCATCGTTACTTGAAATCCCCTATTCCACGTATACCCTTTATAGATTATTCGACGCAGCTGTGATAGATGTAGTGACGTTTCTGATAGGTACTGTTATCGCGCTACTACTCATCCTTTTCTTGGTATGGTTCGGTCTTACACTTGGAAGAATGGTTGCACCACGTCAACAAGAGTCTAAGCGTGTAATTTGACCAAATATTGAGATCATTCTTAAATGTAAACTTATCTTATAACCCTGCCATATCGTAGAGATAATATCCAAAACCATTTAGGAAAGGGGGATCAAACCCCTAACCTCTATACTGCCAGTGTAGCGCTCTGCCAGCTGAGCAATGACCCCGTGCAAATTGTCTTACTTTTTGAATAGTTTTTTCGAGTGTGTAACCAACAAGAGGTGTGCTCCAAGCTGAGCTAAGCCCCTCCTTCTAGCAACTGAGCGAACCTGTCACATCTCATACTAGTGAGTGACTATAGTAACATGGAATTGTTGACAAAGGTTACTATATCTCTCCTAATAAAGGGCGATATTATCAGGGTGCAAACGAAAAACAAGACTTAATCGTCTAACAATAAGCGAACAAGGAGAATGAAAAGTGAACGGATTAACCATTTATGGATTCATGGTTGTGATTTTAGGGTTAGTATTTTGGAGGCGCACTAGGGCGATGTTTCGCCCGATTTAAGGGTCGGGGATCAAAATTTTCCTCCCGATACTCTATTTATTTCCGGTGATTTCTATGTTTTCACAACTTCCATTCCACTTGAAAATTCGGGAAATTGGCGTAGCATCTTTGATCGGGGTATTACTGGCAGTTCCTCTTATGTTGACTACCAACTATGAAATTCGTCAGGACGGACAGATTTATGCACAAAAAAATAAATCCTTTTTTATCGTTTTGATTGCAGTTGTGGTGATTCGATTCGTAGCAAGACAATATTTTTCTGGCATGGATCCAACAAGTCTAGGTATGCTTTTCTTTATAGTTGCTTTTAGCTATGTAGTACCTTGGAGAATTGCTTCCTTTATTAAATTTAGAAAGGTAAAACTGTTACAGGCTCTTGGCGAAGTGACTTCTTCCTAAAAATTATATTACCAGAATACGGTTGTGATTATTTTGCTAAACTGCCCGTTAGCTTAATGAAAACAAGGAGCAGCTGCAGCGTGATATACTCCTTATTCGAGTGAACTATCGTTCCCCGTTAGGAGTTCAATCCCGAAATGCTCCTGTTAAATGAGGTCGAACAGCCGATGCGTGAACACTTTGTTATCAGATGTCACATGACGTCTTAGTCAAACCTAAAAATCTTCCAGCCCGCTGCAGTTTCCGTTGCAATAATATTAATATTACCAATGATTTTACTTCGGTTTAAAAAATATACAGTTACTAGGTCGACAGATGTTCTTATGCTAAATTCTTCTTTTATTGTGTTTGATCTTTGTTCTAGATCTCTATCTACTAAGAGAATTGCCTCAATTTCTTCTCTCTGTTCCCACAAGCCTAGATATCCTTGGTTTTCAACTAAATTTGGATCTAGTGTGGTTGTTAGTTTTTGATAATCACTTTTTTCTATGGCTTCAAAATAATTCTCCACCAATTCTTGCATTTGTTTATTTATTAAAGGATCAATACGAATATTATGATCATTTCCGAATAGAATTCTTAGATTCGAAGCGACTACATTATTTAATCGTGCATTTTCTTGCTGTAATTCATCAATTTTGCTTGTGTAGTCACTGAAGTCAGTAATAATTTGTGACAGAAGTTTCTGATTTTCTTGTTTTAAATTATCAATATTTTGATTTAAGGCTAAACCTGTTTTATTTTGATTCTCGATTTCATTATTAAGTTGTTCAATTTTTGTCGCCATTTCTGATTGTTTGAATGTGAGAAAACCCATTAATAACATAAAAAAAACAAAAAACGAGATTGACCAAATACGTTTCTTCATATTTCTCGCTCCTTTCATGTGATTTCTGATAACGTTCAGGTATTCACGAACTTCCGAAGGAAGTTGTCACTTGAATCTACTACACTGTCTAATGCATCACTGTGACCATACCCAATATTTTTATTTCTTAACACTCTTTTACATTTTATATCAAAACAGAACAGTACACCACTTAAATGTGATGTACTGTTAGAAAATCATATATAAGGTACTGTGAATCAAGATACGCTTGCTCAATATCATCTCTGCTTGCCTTGAAATTACTGCGGAACGTGTTCCACTGTGCCTGTGTAAGCAATAACTTGATTATGTTCTCATTATTTTTCTCTTTGGCTATCTTGATTAACTCAATGTAACCCTTATCGCCTGTGCTTGTTTCAACCGTCTTATCATGGAAATAAGAGTAGGTTAAACAAGGGATGAACATTTCCTTTTTCAATCGCTCAACGATCAAGTCATGATTCAGATTAGCAAGTTTCATCTCATCCTTTTGTTGGAAGTACATTTTCACTTTAACATTCATATGATAAATCTTATTGAACTCACCATACAGATAAGACCATCTTATCAGCCATCACTAGATAGTTTCCAACACAACCTTGTCTAAGAACCGTAACTATCATCTGTCTCTGACTTGATATTGGAAGATTATCAGTCAATCCCTCAATGATCTGAACCTTTTCCTCAATGACTTCTTCCTTATGCTCAATCATCTTAACTTGCTCTTACATATAAAAAAAGCACACCACAGTAAGTGATATGCTCCGAAAATTTTAATTATTCTTGGGGACGCTGCGATTTCAAATTGAGCAGTTGTATCTTTCGCTTCGCTCTAGATACTTAACTGCGCAATTATAAAATACGCTTTTCGTCCGTCCCCAACCCCCTCAACGAACGGTGTATTCTTTTTTGGTCACTTTTGACCATTCACTATATAAAACAGGTTAAAATTCGACCAAGTCGAGACTACATTAACTTATACGAACCATCATATTGTTTAACCAATGCTTTAACTATCCATGCGTTCTTGTCACCTTTCCCCTTTTTTCTGCTATCTATTTTATCTAAACGGTAAGAGGTCATTTTTTTTCCAACTCTTTATTGATAGTTGTAAAAGTCATCGCCACGTTCTTTCCTCTTACTAAATTCAACTCTTTAGCAAAATTATCTTTATTCGGCTTATTCTCAATAATAATCTTATTTTCATAATAATGTGACAAAAAGTTAGATGTTGAAGTAGACAAGTATCTATCATGTAATATTGAGTTATCTTTACCAAACAAATTATCCATATACTGCATGTAACCGTTTGGTAGCTCTTTTATACTCTCGATGATTCTTTTTCTATAGTATTTTTTTGTGTAAACTTCTTTGCTGTTTATTTGAAGAAAATTAGAATGAATCAGACTCCTTGTTATATTCTTTATATCCTGTCGTAACATTCCATCATTTCTTTTTTGTATAAGCAACTTAATACTATCACTATCTTTCGTCAATCGTTTCCTTCCAATACATTGAATCAATGTGTCAATATCTGCAATTATGCTATCTAACTCATCATCTTTGATATTAAGACCAGCATCAAGAGTGTTGGTGGTAAACAAAAATGTGTCTTCAAATTTCGAATTTTCAATTAGATAATCTCGTTTACTAATGTCCATTTTTTTAGCATACTTCTCGTTCCCATCGCTACAAACAAACATACTATGCTCTTTATATTTTTTATATAACTCATAACTTCTCTCAGCAGAGTCTATAAACACTATAGTTTTTGAACCTTTTTCAAGTTGAGAATCTAGCACATTATGTAGTTCACTTATATCATAATAGTAACTAATATCCTTAATAAACTCATACGAAAGAGGAATTTCATACTTTTTCATCTCTATTTTCAAATCATCTTCTAAATAAGAGCGAATAAACCCATCGCTTGCACTCATTAAAATCAGCACAAATTCCTCTTTTTGTTCTAGTATTGCCTCCAATGCAACATCAGTATATATATTGAAACTAGAATCATTTGAGAAATAATGATACTCATCGCAAACAATATACTTGTAATCTTTTAGGTTAATTTCTTCTTCATTTATCACACTTGTTTGATAGGTTTGATAAGTCATGTAAGTAATTACATCGTCCTTCCCATCTGCTAGTGCTTCATTATTAAATTGATTTTTTGTATTTTTTCTGTGGATAAAGAACAATATTTTTTCATTCTCTTCTTTTGCCTTTTCATAGAGTTCATTCTTTATAAAGTTACTCTTCCCTCTTCCTGTTCCTGCTGTAATAGTGATTACATCACCTTTTTTCCATTCCAAGACTGAAAAAGAGGAAAACCTCCAAACTCTTCAATTTCAATTAATAACTTCTTCAAAAGCATAGCGATTTTATTTGAGAATGGAACCGACCTTATTTTCCGTTGCTTAGTTTTTCTAAAGGTTATTATTTGAGCTTCAAAATCAATATCTTCTTTGGTAATTGATAATGTTTCCCCTATTCTACCAAACGTATCATTTAACACGTGGGTAAATACATAATCACGAAATTCTGTATACTTGTCTAAGTTCATAACTTTCAAGAAAGTATCTATTTCCTCAACTGATAAAAATCTATTTTCTTCTCATCAGTCTTTAAGTATTTCGTGTTTTTGAAGATATGATTGCAGAAACCTTCTTCCTTCAAAATTTTGAATGAACCTTTTGCATTGTTTAAGTAACTATTAACTGTTCCGCTCTGAAGTCCTCGAGTTATCAAATAATACATAAAGCCTTTCGCATCTTGTTCAGTCAATACTCTAATATTTTCAATCTTGTTTGCAATTAAGAAACTTTCCAAATGTCTGAAAAATTTCCTGTAATTCCGTATAGTCCCCTCTCTTGAACCTTCTAGTTCTTTATTTCTAATTACAATCGCCTTCGCTTCATCTAAGGTAACAACGTCTAATCCAATATTTTTTTGTGATACCTTACGTTTTCTAATCAAAATAAAAACCTTCCCTTCATTTGAATGTTAATCAAATAAAAGAAAGGTTTATATTAATTAGCGTAGGTTACATATACGTTATTCATCAAATTCTACAGATGGCTTCATCTGAGAAAAATATGAATAACATAGATTTCCTATAAACTTACTATACCTTTTCAGAAACCCTTGTAAACATTAAGCTTTATCAACATTGAAGTACTGCGCTTCAGGATGAGCAAACACCATTGCTGATACAGAAGCTTCAGGCTCCATCATAAATTCTTCCGTAAGCAACATTCCAATATCCTCAGGCTTCATTAATTCAAATAACGGGCCTTGATCATCAAGATTAGGACATGCTGGATAACCGAATGACACTCGAATTCCTTGATAACGCGCACCGAAGCGTTTTTTCATCGTCATATCAAGCGGATCTGGATAACCCCAAATATCACGCATCATATGATGAACCTTCTCAGCAAGACCTTCTGCCGTTTCAAGCGCACACGCCTGTACTGCATGTGATTTCAAGTAGTCCCCTTTATCCTTCCATGCAGCAGAAATATCGGTAATTCCTTTGCCAGCTGTAACGACGATAAATCCTACATAGTCCATAATGCCACTTTCAACCGATTTCAGGAAATCTGCAAGACATAAATACGGCTCAACTTGCTGACGCGGGAATGTAAACCTTTTAATTTCCTTACTATGGTCTTCAGGATCATAAATAATAATATCATTGCCAGAGCCCTGGGCAGGGAAGAAACGATACATCCCGTTCGCTTCTAAGAAGCCTTCCTCGATTCCTTGAGCAAAAATGCTGTCTACCGTTTCCTTCAGCTGAGTTGTTCTGTTATCCCCTGCTTCAAGCAGCTTATCGACCTGCCCCTTAACACCAAGATGATGTCCAAGCAGCATTTGCATATTTACATAAGGCAATACTTGATTGATCGGAATATTACGCAATATATGACGATCTGTATCTGGTGGAATAAAGACTGGTGTATCTTGAGATATATTAGATCTCACTGCTCTAGTCATTGTAGGTAATTTCTTTTCCGTCTCTACTTCATTTGCAAGCGCCTCGCGAATTTGCACAAACTCTTCTTCAACGACAGCACGTAATTCTGGCGTCGTCAATTTATTAGCAATATCGAGCCCATCCATCGCATCTTTGGCGTATATAACAAGCCCATCATATTCCGGTAATATACGTGTTCTTGTAAATTTTCGCGTTAACGCTGCACCACCAACCATAATTGGCGCATCAATTCCAGCTGCACGTAAATCCTGTGCTGTAATGATCATCTGTTGAGCAGATTTCACTAATAAACCTGATAGACCAATAGCATCTGCCTTTTCTTCACGATATGCTTCAATAATGCGATCTGGTGGTACTTTAATACCTAGATTAATAATTTTGTAGCCATTATTAGATAGAATAATTTCAACTAAGTTTTTGCCGATATCATGCACATCACCTTTAACGGTAGCAAGAATGATTTTCCCCTTAATTGCAGATTCGGTTTTCTCCATAAATTGCTCAAGATGCGTCACGGAAGCCTTCATCACTTCCGCACTTTGCAATACTTCAGCAACAATAAGCTCATTGTTATTGAATAGTCTGCCGACTTCAGCCATACCAGCCATAAGTGGACCATTAATAATATCAAGTGGCAAATATTTCTCGCGAGCTAATTCAAGGTCAACAATTAGACCTTCCTTCGTGCCCTCAACGATATAAGATGAAAGACGCTCCTCTAATGATAAATTAGAAAGCTTTTCAACCTTTTCGACCTTCTTATGACGGAATGCAGCTACAAACGCCGCTAACGTCTCATCATTCGTGTTATATATTAATTGTTCTGCTAATTCACGCTCTTCCGCAGAGATTGAAGCATAGCGCTCTAGCTTTTCCGTATTAACAATCGCATAATCAAGTCCTGATTTCGTTGCATGATACAAGTAAACAGAGTTCAACACTTCACGACCAGCATCAGGCAATCCGAATGAGATGTTACTTAATCCAAGAATCGTCTTCGTACGTGGATATTTCTCCTTGATCATCCGAATACCTTCAAGTGTCTCGACAG
Organism: Paenibacillus sp. Y951; assembly: GCF_056786395.1. Classification (NCBI taxonomy): domain Bacteria; kingdom Bacillati; phylum Bacillota; class Bacilli; order Caryophanales; family Paenibacillaceae; genus Paenibacillus; species Paenibacillus sp. Y951. The sequence continues at coordinate 12,261 of NZ_JBXCIY010000029.1, forward strand.
CTGAACCAATATATTGCGGATCACCAGAACCAACTGGGAACATATTCGGGTCAAATATAATATCTTCTTCGTTCAAACCGTATTTATTCACAAGCAAATCATAAGCACGATCCGCAACTTCTAGCTTCGCTTCACGCGTTATAGCCTGTCCGCGTTCATCAATAAGAATCATAACAACCGCCGCGCCATAACGATGAATTAATGGTACGATCGCCTCGAATTTAATCTCACCATCTTCAAGGTTAATGGAGTTAATAATCGCTTTACCTTGAGAGTATTTCAGACCTAGTTCAATAATATGATCATATGTGGAATCAATCATAATTGGCGCTTTAATCTTCTTCATTACTTGCGGTAGGAAGTTATGAACGGCATACTCCTCATCAATATCCGTGTCCTGCAAGTTGATATCAATGACATGAGCACCATTCTTCACCTGTGCACGCGCGATTTCTGAAGCTTCGTCAAATTTTTCTTCTTTGATAAGTCGTTTAAATTTGCGAGAACCAGAAATGTTTGTACGCTCACCAATCATAATTGGGCGATTATCCGCTTCAATAAATACAGTATCGATCCCTGAGACAGCGTCAGAATGATCACCGGTTTGTGGACGAGGCTCATATTTGGCAAGAACTTTTACCAGTTCTTCGATATGTGCTGGCGTACTACCACAGCAACCACCTGCAATATTCAACCACCCTTGCTTCGCAAAATCTTCGATTTTATGAGCTAGTGATTGCGGTGTCTCATGATATAGACCATTTTCATCAGGCAATCCAGCGTTCGGATAACATGATACTGCAGTGCGAGCAATATCGCTTAAAGAACGAATATGATCACGCATGAATTCTGGACCTGTCGCACAGTTTAAGCCAATAGATATCGGTTTCAAATGCTCTAAAGAAATATAGAAGGACTCTATACTTTGTCCAGCTAACGTTGTTCCCATCGGCTCGATCGTTCCCGAGATCATTAGCGGCAATGTAATCCCTGTTGTTTCGAATGCTTGTCTAATACCTACACTAGCTGCCTTAACGTTAAGTGTATCCTGCGAAGTTTCAAGTAAAATAACATCTACGCCGCCTTCAATTAACGCAACAGTTTGCACATAGTAACTATCTATTAATGCATCAAACGTAACCCCTCCCGTTACAGAAAGAGTTTTCGTTGTTGGACCTAGCGCGCCTGCAACAAAACGCGGTTTTTCTGGCGTACTATATTTGATAGCAGCATCCTTTGCTAGCTTTGCTGCTGCTAAATTAATTTCTCTTGCCTTATCTTGTATATCATAATCGGCTAGTACAACGCTTGTAGCGCCAAATGTATTCGTCTCAATAATATCAGCACCAGCGGCTAAATATTGCTCATGAATAGACTGAATGACATCCGGTCTCGTTAATACAAGCATCTCATTACAGCCATCTAATTCAGCGCCACCGAAGTCATCCTCAGTCAAATCAACCTGCTGAATCATCGTTCCCATTGCACCGTCTAATATAAGAATTCTCTTTTGAAGTTCTTCTTGAAGTTTGCTAATTAACAATTATATACACCCTTCCCAAAATCACTAACACAAATTTTATCAGAAATTCACCAAAGTTGAAAGGTAAATAATCGACAAGTACATCAATATCATTTATAATTATACGTATAAGAATTTAATTCCTATTGGAAAAGGTGGAATAATACATGGCTGAGATAAGAATTCGAAATACAGACGAACGTATTCAAGGAGAAGAAAACGTAGGCGCGTTCCTTGAACAACAAGGCGTAATCTATGAACATTGGGATGTTTCCAAGCTACGTGTTGGTCTACAAGAGAAGTTTGATCTTACTGATGAAGAGAAGCAAGAAATTCTTGCTACATTCGATGATGAAATCCGTGAAATTGCTGCTCGTCGTGGCTATCTAACTTGGGATGTTATTACATTATCAGAAGGTACTCCGAATCTTGAAGACTTACTCAAAAAATTCGAGAACGTTCATACACATACTGAAGATGAAGTTCGTGCAATAACTTCTGGTAAAGGAATCTTTATTATTAAAGGTACTGACGATGTAGGATATTTCGATGTTGAACTTGAAGCTGGGGACTTGATTTCTGTTCCTGAGAACATCCCTCACTTCTTCACATTAATGGATAACAAAAAAATAGTAGCTATTCGCTTATTTATAGAAACAGAAGGCTGGATTGCTCATCCGCATGAAGATCCTGCGTTCCAAAAATAATAATAACAAAAAAAAGCATCTGACCTACACATTTGTGTACATCAGATGCTTTTTCTATTAAGTAATTAAGCTAATACTTCGAATAAGTCATTCAAGCTAGTAATCGTATGTGTAGGAATAATATCATCATTGCGGTCTATACCGTGGCGATTAATCCAGACAGAAGTCATTCCAACTGTATTAGCGCCAAGAATATCCGTAGTTAATTTGTCTCCAACCATGATACAATCTTCTGCTTCTAGTTCTAAACGGCTTAGGGCATGTTGGAATATCGAAGCTCTAGGCTTGCCTTCCCCAAATTCACCAGAAATAATAATATGATCGAAATAAGGAATAAGCTGCGGAACACCTGCCAGCTTTTCACGTTGTAAATCAGGCGAACCATTCGTTAGAAGTAATAATTTATATTGATCCTTCAATTGATCTAATACTGCAAATGTTTCTTCATAGACGATAGGACGACTTCTGCGCTCTGCTGGGAACATTTCGCCTAATTTCTCACCTAGCTCTGCATTATCAATACCAAGTGCTGCTAGACCCTTCGTCCAAGCATCCGTACGATAGGAAGGTACAAATTGTTGAAGTTGACGGAATTCCTGTTGTTCTCCTTCAGCAAAACGAGCCCAAAGTCCTTCAAACGGATTAATACCGATCATTTTTGTGAACGGGAAAGCGTCAAAAGCTTCATAGATCGCTCTAGCTTCTTGGCGAACTGATTGTTCTAGCGCCTCTGGATCAACTCCAGTTTCTGCTTGGGCAAATTCACATGTAACACGAAATGCTTCTTTCACACTGCGATCATCCCACAGTAACGTATCATCCAAATCAAAAAGTACTGCCTTCTTCACGTCGGTTTCTCCCCTTAAGTCATGTTACTATCCCTATTCAAATCTATTCATACAATTTTTCATTACATAATTAATAATCACTAGCTCTACTCTGTAAATGTAATGTCATGTTTCTCAGCAAATTTCTTTAATGCTGCCGACATATCTTGCAATGGGAAGCGATTAAACAGCTTAGAGTATGTCCAACTACTACCATGGTTGGGAACGATAATGACATATCCACTTTGGATTTTAATTTCTTTAATAGCAGCAGCAAATAACTGCTTGTCCCCCATCATTCTGCGAGATTGAACATAGTCTTTTCCTATTGTTAGGTATGGTTTGCGGAAATAGAACAATGCTGCAAGTAAGAAGTAACTCACAATCGTTATCCAATACATCGTATTGAATTTAAATGTAGGATCCATCAGCATTAAAAAGTTGTACATACCAATAAATAGAACAAGTACTGCAGGTAAAATGTAATTTCGACCAGTAAAACGAGTTTCTTGTTTCTTCTCAACATTCATAACTAAATTTCCAGCACCTGATTTCTTGCGTGCTTTATTAACAGTAGCCATATTTTTCTTAACTTTTCTCTCCCAAGAACGCGACAATATAAATCCCCCTCTTAACTATTTGCATGAATATTTAGTTTAATACTGTTTTATTGTCACCTTGGTCATCATCATCAACTATCTCAATATTATCAAGTTGTTGTCTCATATTAGATCTAAAGTTGAGAAGATATTTTTTACGTAATTCTTCACGTTCCTTTGTCTCATCAGCTGTTAAACCTTCTGACTTATTTTTACGTGATAGCTCATTAATACGAGCAATCAATTTCTCCATATCCATTTCTTCCACTCCCTTCTAGCTAGCAATCCCATAATGTTGACATGAATTTCAAGGAGATGCAACTTCACATATTTCTTGATTTTAGAACAATAATTTCATTATAACAAAAAAGTCTATAAAGTTGCATCTTCTATCGATGAACTTTACAGACTAATATTCAAAATCATTATAATGAAGGTAATATTAATTGCTGACCAGGAGTAATAATCGTATTTTCTAACTGATTACGATCTTTAATAAGATATACAATATAGCTAATATCTGAAGTATTACTATAATGATGCTTCGCAATTTCCCAAAGTGTATCGCCAGCACCTACAGCGACAATCGTTTCACCATCCATCAGTGAATCACCATTTGTAGTCGAAGCTGTAGCACTGAACAAAAACAAACTCATTACAATAAGTGCAGTTAACGTAAGTATAAAAAACCCTTTACTGATCATCGATACCTTTGGTAGAGAAAACCGAACAGACTGCTTATGTACTTGAGTGTCTCTCTTACTGTTACTGGAACTTATATAACTGCGATATGCATATGGATTATACGTTGACATGAAAATCATCCCCCAAACGTTTGTTCTGTTTTTAGAATACACGAACAGACGTTCCGTGTCAATGGATTCCAATAAAAATACGAACATATATTCTTGAGAACTTATGTTTGTGCGAACTCGAGTTCTATGTTATAATTTGCCTAATAAAATGTGGAGATGATCTTGATGAAACAAATATCAAAGCGACAGCTATCTATATTAGATTTTATTAAGCAAGAAGTTAAAGACAAAGGTTATCCACCATCTGTTCGCGAAATTGCGGAAGCAGTTGGATTATTATCAAGTTCTACGGTTCATGGTCATTTGGATCGCCTAGAGAAAAAAGGATTTATTCGTCGTGATCCAACTAAGCCTCGTGCGATTGAAATTTTGGATCAAGATACAGTTGAAGAAGATAGTAATATCATTCCTTTTCCAGTTAAGCATATTCCTGTTATAGGTAAAGTTACTGCTGGTATACCGATTACCGCTACAGAGAACATTGAGGATTATTTCCCGCTATCTACTAATTTTGTTAGAGATAATAATGTGTTTATTCTAAATGTTGTCGGTGAAAGCATGATCGAAGCCGGAATACATAATGGAGATATGGTTATTGTTAGACAACAACAAACAGCTAACAATGGTGATATCGTTGTTGCTATGACTGAAGATGATGAAGCAACCGTCAAAACATTCTACCGCGAAAAAGATCATATTAGATTGCAACCAGAAAATTCTTCTATGGAGCCAATCCGATTGCAAAAAGTAACTATACTTGGTAAAGTAATCGGATTATTCCGTGATATGCATTGATTATCTAATTCTCATTATATGCATACTTTAATAGACCATCAGTTACTATGTAACTGATGGTCTATTTTTATTGAATTAAAAAATGAAAAATTTTAGCCTTTGCTTACGATGTAACTTTTCATTACAGCATGCCCTATCTAGAAGACTACGAAAAGTTTTAGCTTACGCTTTCGATGTAACTTTTCATCACAGCATGCCCTAACTAGAAGACTATGAAAAGTTTTAGGAGTGAGTATTTTGAAAAAATGGTTTATGTTATGTTCCCTTTTGCTTCTGTTATTGTTAACTGCTTGCGGAACTGATATAACAGCTCCATCCGTTGTTGATCAATCAGTGATTGATCAATCTAAGCATGAAGATGCAAGTAGTTCTCCTGAAGATGAGAACATGTCTCCAGTTGTCGAACTTGAGTACAATGTAGCTACTCCATCGCCAAGCGTCACACCAGTAACTACCACGCAAACGGAACCCGATGATTATGATTATATTCTTGAATTCCCTAGCGATAGCTATCCTGAAACCGCACTCCATATTTATAGCGCAATAGAAAATGGTCATTCAGATGTGTGTACTATCGACCGCGAAGGAGCAGATGGAAATCGTAAAAATTCTTTGGCAGGTATTGACACTATGAAAGGCTATGATCGCGATGAGTGGCCAATGGCAATGTGTGCAGAAGGTGGAGAAGGCGCTAGCGTAGCGTATATTAATCCAAGTGATAATCGAGGGGCTGGCAGTTGGGTCGGCCATCAATTATCTGCTTACGACAACGGTGAGAAAGTATTATTTATTGTAACAAAACCGAAAAATATATTTGGCAAAAATCCTACGGATACAGAAAGTAGTGCGACATCTATACCATCGAATATTGTATATAAAAACTGTACAGAAGTTCGTGAGGCAGGTGCTGCTCCAATTATGAAGGGTGATCCTGGTTACTCTGAGAAATTAGATCGTGATGGTGATGGAATAGCTTGTGAGGTTTAGTAGTAATTATTGAAATTTTCCAATAATTTATAACCTATAATTTGATTTCTAAGAGGGTCTTACATCATTGCGATGTAAGGCTCTTTTTTTTCTATAATTCGCAAACTTTTTTCCTCCCTCATACGTTTAGTATATAAGAGAACAACACACTGAATATTTAACCCATTCCTAACAATTTAAAGCATACTTCTCTGTGTTTTTACGAAAGGCGTGAAGTCATGTACATCCCTGATCAATCAACGACTACAAGAATGGTTACAATCAAGCAGAAGAAAAAAAGAAAACGACGACGACTTTTCGCACTAATATTATTCATTGCAATGATCATTCCCTTTTTCAGTATCCAATCGAAAGCTGTCCAACATTTTATTTTACCATTATTCTCACAATCTTCAGCGTTAACAGAATCTATTCATTCAGAGCAAACGTCAGACATTACATCGAATAAACAGCCAGAATCTAACGATACAGAACCACCTTCTGTACAAGAACCAGATAATTATGACGAAGTGAATGATGAGATTACGAATGAGATTACGAATGACCTAGCAACATCACCAACACCTACAATATCGCCTGAATCTACACCTGAAAACATAGAATTACCAGCGAGTACAGAGATACCTGAACTAGAACATAACAGTACAGAGCAAGAAACAACAAAAGTACCTACCGCTACTGAACCAGCACCAACAGAGCCTCCAACGGTTACTGAACCCGAATCTACCGAACAACCGATTCAACCATCTGATCCAGATGTTGCAACTAAAAAATATGTCGCACTAACGTTTGATGATGGTCCCGATACAAAGTATACTCCTGCTATTTTAGATATATTAAAACAATATAAAGTAAAAGCTACTTTCTTCGTTGTTGGAACACAAGTAGAAAAACTCGACTCCGTTCTTCAAAGAATTGTGGATGAAGGGCATTCCATAGGCAATCATTCTTATAATCATGCGGATTTGACTAAGCTTACTAGTGAAGAAATTGTTGCACAAATAGAGCGGGCTGATGAGTTAATAGAAGCTGCTATTGGTTTTAAGCCAGACTGGATTAGAGCCCCTTATGGAGCTGTTAATGATGTAGTTAGAGATGCTATGAAAAACGATAGTAGAAGTTTCGTGGGATGGAATGTAGACACTCGGGACTGGGCTGGAACATCAGTTGAAGAAATGAGGAAAATGATTAACGATAATACAAAGCCAGATAGTATCATTCTTATGCATTCATTTGGTGGTAAGCATATTAGTAATACGGTCGAACTACTCCCTTATATTATTCAAGATTTACAGGATAAAGGATTCACACTCGTTACTCTAGATGAGTTATATGGAACTAAGGCTTGAGCTTCAAGCCTTAGTTTTATTCTAATATCTAATATAGATTAAAGAACCTATCACTCTGCATTAGCACTAATTATTTGCGTATAAGGAATTTCAACATTTTCTACAACAGCTACAATATAAGACGCATCCGTTTCATAAAGCTTCGTGCCCACTGGTAGCATATTAGCTGTTCCACTTTGGTATTGCTTTGCCTTTGTTGAAGTTCTAGTTATTTCACCAATTTCCTTACCTAATGTGTATTCAAATTCAGTCTCCCCTGTTCTAGTTGCGTTAACATAAAAGCCCTCTTCATATTGGAAAAAGTCTCGATTAGGATTAGCTAACATCCCCTCAGCTGTTATTTCGTTAGAGGTACTTGTAGTAATCGTCGTGACTTGCTGATATGCACAACTAGTAAGCAGCAACAAAGAAATAATAATATACAAAGCATGCTTAAGCCGAAAATAAACAAACACTTTCATGAATAACCCACCTTAACATTAATTTACTATATTTTACATTAACACCTTTGAACATACAATGCTAAATTAACTTATGATTTGTACTTGCTTGATTTCCATTAAAATTTTCTTTTTATATTAATAGGCGAATGTCATGTGCATTATAGTTTCTAGACCATAGACTATTGTGAGTCAGATATTAAGGAGGCTAACAATGGAAAGTAATGGTTATGAAGAAATTTGTTGGAGTTGTATGAATAAATATGTCGGTATTCAAACTACAGACGGTAATTCATATGACGGATTTATTGCTCATGTCGATCAAGATTATGTCACACTTGCAATTCCTACAAATGAAATGGCAGATAGAATGACTGGTTTCCAAGAATACGAATCTACCTATAGACAATTTGGTTTTCATCCTGGCTTTTTTCCTAGACGCAGATTTTTCCAGCGTCGAGTTCCACTTTCAACGATCGGAGCTTTATTTTTACTCCCGTTTTTCTTTTAATCAGTCGAGAGGGGAATATCAAATCATTCCCCCTCTTATACTTAATCAATTAACTTCAAATGGTTATATCCGTCTAGAGCAAATTCAATTAACTTTCATATAATAGTTTTATCTGAATATGGAGGTGACTCCTATGGGTGTTGCTAGAAGAACTAAAGTTTTAAGAATTAGTCCTGGTCAAAGAGTACTTGTAATCGCTAAAAAACATCGTCGTCATCATTCCTAAGTAAACTAATATGTTGTAAACAGGGCGCCTTATAACAAGGCGCCCTGTTAGCAATTTATCGACTATTCGTCAGCTCTGCCCTGACGTCCCGCATAGTATGGCTGACCGGGATCAAGATCAATTACAACGCGGTGCGGAGCAGCCAGTGCATATTGATGCTCGCAACGCCAACGCATCTCCTCTGTAAAGCCTAACGTTTCGCCATCCGTAATAATATCGCCTTGATTAAACAAATAGTAAGAAAAATTTGTCAATATGTCGGCTACCTCAGAAGTATCCATATCATAGAAGTGGCATTGCACATCAGGAATGCCCAGTGCAGCGAGTCCAACGGAATCCATAAGACCTTCCTGACGGTTGCTTCCAGTGCCTTCAACATTATAAAAACGAACGTTCACTGCTCCGTATAAAAGTTCTCCTGCATCAACAGCAGTCAAAAACATGCGCGGCTCAACCAACTTTTTGCTTTCTCTAAAATAAATAGCATCACAAGGAGCAATTTCCAAAATTGCACGAAGCGCATTCGTATGTAGCTCCAATCTTCTCTTCGGTTCCAGTCCAGATGCCATCATATCGACGAGCATCAATGTGTAGCTACACTCCTGTAGAGTTTGGCCGGCTTCATTCCAATGCCAACTTTGCTGAACTGCTTCTTCATAGTCGGATATCGGGCGCGGACTCATACCTGTAATACTTGTTTGCGCAGGCATTTCTCCTTCTGAATATTCCACCATATAATTCAAATGAAAAAAATGAAGCATATCGCCCTGCTCCGGCTGCTCATAGGGTTCCCATACGGCCAGCGAGCCGCTCTTGTTATCTTCATTTTGCGGTTGATCTGTTTTTCCAGTATATTGCTCCATTTTGGCATAAAGTAGTTCGCGATCAAGTAACGGTTTTTCTTTGTACAGCAACTCAATCGCGTATACTCTCGCAAAACCAAAATCCTTCTGTTGTTCTATCATTTCATTCATAATGTACACTCCTTAATTTCATCTTCTCTTCTCGATCTTGCATTGACGCGTACAAGCTCCTCATCAAGTCTAAAGGAAAGGCTTCCCTCCCGCCATCATACCTTTTTCCTATTTTCACCAATAATGGCACTACCCCATAAAAAGAAAAACCCTCAATGCCAGTAGCATCAAGGGTTCCCCTTATTAATAATGAGTCAAATACTGATCAAGTTCCCATTGGTGAACTTGGGTGCGGTATAAGAACCACACCAATTTATAGCCTGTAACATCAGTGAGAATCCAGTATTATCAATGAATTCAAAATAGGTAACCAGTAACATTATGTTACGAACTGCAATGTTGGGGGACGATTTTGGGGACAATTTGAGAGAATGATTTTTAATTTTGAATGTTGTAATAAGATGAAGCGTATTTGAATAAGCCACTCCATCGAAGTGGCTTTGTTTGTATTAAACTAAGGTTTTTTCTTGCCCTTCGATATGCTTAAATCTTTTTCATTTCCATAAAAATCTCGGAGAATCTCATCTTTCACCTGCTCACTTAGTCTTGGATAAATATTGTTATATATATACCGATAAAACTCAGTCATTACCTTTGTTGAAGGTTTATTAACATTTGATATATTTTCTTGTTTCATCTTATACTCCATCGTAACTTTTACGAATCAATATTCACTAAAATTACAAGATATATAATAATTTTGAATTAACGTTAACTAAGAAGTTCTATTCCCTCAATATCACCAAGTATAAACCATTCGCCATCAACCTTAAATCTACCTATAGATCGGTCAATACGTTCCACTACACCTACAACCAATAACTCTTCATACAAGTGGTACACCTTAATTGTGATGGCTATACGTTGCCGTAGCGACTGTTGTAACGCATCATTAATTATATCTAACTCTTGATCGTCTAGATCAGTTCTCTTGCGCTGCTTTTGCTCCTGAGCTTTTTGTAAGATAGACCCTTTATGCTCAGGCAACATCATTCGGCTAGATTCCCATAAGCCGTTACCTTCTAACTTTATGCTCATTTGTAATGCCCTCCAATCATTTCAGCTCGCCGCAACGCTTGACCTGCAGCGGTGATAGACACAGCTCTAATGATGCTTGTATCTCCATATCTCAATTTGAGTGCATCCGTCACTTTTTCGAATGCCATCTTTTTGTCGTCGTCTGGGTTAAACAATGACATATTATAAGACCTAGAATTTGACAGGTATTTTTCCAGAAGAATATATGTTAAATTCTAGTGGAAATTAATAATAGAGGAGGAATAGTTTTGAAGAAAAAGTTAAGTTTTCTTGGTGCTGTTATATTAATGTGTTTGATCGTGATTCCCGTATCTGCGTCAGCTCTATCACCCACGGCATATGTTGGCTCCAAATACTCACATTCATTTGATGGAACCACGCTAACAGTCCAAGTATTCGCAGGTGATGTCAATAACCAGCCAGCAGCAAGTGGTCCCACTTTGGTGCAAATCACTTATGGATTCCCTACATCACCACCAACTGACTGGGTAACCCACACTATTCCTATGTCATTGGTTTCCTCAAGCCCATCTACAGGCTGGTATACGTATACTGTCAACCCTCCAACAGGGTCTACAGTAGGGGTTATTGAAGTGAAATTCCCCAATCACGTCATTGGTGGAAACGTTTGGTATCCAGTGCCTTGATTGCAAGGGATTAATTAATTAACTACGCTACAGCTCCTACCAAAATGGTGGGAGCCTTTTCTATTGTTTAGGAGGCTATACTGGCCTCTTTATCACCGACACCATGTTTGTGTGCTTCGAGTGATGTCGAATCGATGATCAAGTTTTCAAACCTTCGGAAACTTCTATATAAGGCATAGCAATACAACAATATATTCGGTTATTTATCAATAATGTCGTTCCGATTCCTTCAAGGAATCGGAACGACATTATAATCAAACTCTTGATCATCTAAATAGATTCTTTTTCTACGTTTTTGGTCCTGAGCTTTTTGTATAATTGATTCTTTATGTTCCGGCAACATCATACGTGTTTCCCACAATCCATTGCCTTCTAACTTTTTACTCACTTGTAATGTCCTCCAATCATTTCAGCGCGTCTCAATGCTTGACCTGCTGCAGTAATAGATACAGCTCTAATGATGCTTGTATCCCCGTATCTTAACTTGAGCGCATCCGTCACTTTTTCTAATGCCATTTTTTTATCTTGGTCCGGGTTAAACAAAGATAACTGATACTCATCGTCACCAGCCAACTTTGATAAGCTCACTCCCATCTGCCGTACAGGCAGACCATCCCAGTGACGATTTAACAATTCGACCGCTGCATGATAAACACTATTAGTAACATTAGTTGCATCATCTAGTTTTAACTGTCGGTTAAAGCCAGTTGGCATGTCATAATTAGCACCTTTGCATGAAACTGATACAACACACGCCATTAGCCCTTGACTGCGCACGCGTTGACATACAACCTCGGACAGCTCTAGTAAGATTATTTTGATCTCGTCTATTTTGCTGTAATCCCTCGGTAATGTCATCATGTTTCCGACTGATTTAGGAGCGTTTTGATGTGTACCTGGCGTGACTGGACTATCATCTATACCGTTTGCTATACGCCAATACAACTCTGCGTTAATATCTGAATTCTTGCCGAGCTTACGGCGTAATTTATTTTTAAACACATCTAGCGGAGTATTAGCCAATTCCCCTATCGTGTATATGCCCATTGACTGTAGATGTAGATTCATTTTCCTGCCGACCATAAACATTTTTTGAATTGGCAGCTGCCACAACGTTTGTTCAAGATCGTCTCTTAACAGAGTATACATACCTGATTTATTCTTTTTGGCATAATTATCACATGCTGTTTTGGCTAATATTTTATTTGTGCTAATGCCAAATCTCGTATAAATGCCAGTCGATAACTGTACTTGATGTTGTATCATTTGAGCTAACTCATCTGCGCTGCAATTATAAAAATTTAGACTGCCAGTAACATCCAAAAATTGCTCGTCAATTGAGTATGGCTCGACTAAATCAGTGAATGACTGATATATCTCAGTGATCTGCATTGATATCTTAATGTACATTTGCATACGTGGTCTAATTATCACGAGATCCGGACACCTTGCGACAGCTTCCCCTAGTCGTTGTTCGGTGCTTATACCAAACGATTTCGCTATTGGACAAGCCGCTAACACAATGCCTGATCGTCTTTCGGGATCTCCAGCAACAACTAGTGGACGATTAGCATATTCCGGATGCTCCATCTTTTCAACACTTGCATAAAATGACTGACAATCTGCAAGCATTATAACGCGTTGCTTACTCACAGACTTTAACTCCTTCTCTATGCTTAAAACTCATTAACTCTATGTCAACAATTCCTGATTTAAGAAACGACCTTACCTCTTGTGCCTTGTAACAGTACGCCATAAAACGCGCTTCACCAGCTACTAATATTTTCACGTTACGAATTGATACATTCTTTTTGCTATCGACGTAGATAAGTTGCGCTTCTTTTCCGATTAGCTCTTTCATCGAGATCCCTCCATAAGAACGTTTGTTCTTATTATATGCGAACAAACGTTCTTTATTCAATGATAATATTTTTATTTTAAAATTTGAAATGCAACCACTTCTCGGAAATATGAAATTACTGTATACTCTTCATAAAAATTGTGAGGTGCTGCTAGTGATATTAAAACTACATGGCAGAGACTTTTCTGTTCATGGCTACCCAGTGATCGAACGCGATTTTACATATGTTTACACAGTAGATATGGATCGCAACGTGTACAAGCTCACCTGGAAAACAGGTAATGAGCCAAATAACAAAAATACAATACTCGCTGTTTTACATCATAGTAAATAACAAATAAAGAAGCTACTCGTGATTAAACTGTACCCTTTGTAAAGGACATTTCAAAAAAAGCTAGCTAACTTGAAGAAGCTGTTGTCTGTACTTTGCAGGCGGCAGTTTTTTTAGGTTCCACTGCCCTCGAAAATGATTGTAATAGAT